>NZ_JBEYIX010000052.1:0-42343 GCF_040636055.1 Micromonospora sp. NPDC006766
GGTTGGGACATACATTCCTCTTCATGAACGAGGGCCCCGGCGCAGTATGCGCCGGGGCCCAGGGTTACGGGTTGAATACACCATCTACCGACAGGTTCGTCGGGTTCTCGTTTCCGCACCGTTCCGCTGTCGGCGACAGGGGGTGCGAGGATCGCATAAGCGTGACCGGAGACCACCTCACGTTCGATGGGACTGCGGTGTCCACCACAGAACTGGAACTACGTTCTGACGGCGGGCGATCCAACGGCGTCCAGCCCTCCCTTTCCTCTGTTTCCATTACCTGTGGTGCTGCCCGCCGGTGTCGGAGCCCCACGCAACTTCACGGCCCCGCACACGTGTGGCGGATCTCTCCTGCATCAGGCGGAGCCCCGAACTTTGCATCGGCCCTGCCTGCGGTTGCCCTGACCTGGAGTTACGTCAAGGTCTTGACCTGCACTTGCCTTGCTGCGTGCGGTGATGTCGTTCCACCGCGGTTACCGAGCGAGCCACGAGAAGTTCCGGGCCCTGCTTGACGCTCGGCCTGTTTCGTCGGCGTTTTTAACCGATCTCTGTCGTCAACGGAGGCAACACTACCCACGTCCACCAAGAATGTCTAGTCTCGACAGACCAGATTTTCTCGGCGGCTGCTCGAGGCTTCCGGGTGCGTCGGCTGCTGGCCGGCCGGTGGCAGCGGCGGCGATGTGCGCCCGGCCGCGAGGAGGTCAGGCGGCGGTCGGTAGCTCGACGGTGGCGGTGACGCCGTCACCGTGCTGGCGATTAGTAAGGCGCTGGTCAGCTGGCGGGCCAGGGCTGCCGGTGCAGGAACGCCAGAGCGTCCGCACCGTCGACGGCGGCCCCGAACGGTTCACCACCAGCCGGCTCCTACCAAGATCCTCGACCTGCTCGACCAGGTCTGGATCAACAAACCCGACCAGCAAACAGAACAGCAACCGCTGGTCGCCTAACTCCCACTGGCCTCAACCCCTTGATGGCATGAAGGAGCGGGGCCTCGCTCCTCGTGGGTCCCGGGCGGGATGCTCAGGGGGCTCACGTCTCACGACGAAGGAGGCCTCATGCAGGCAAAGTACGACGGCCAGCAGATCGTGGGTATTGATCTGCATCGGCGTCGGTCAGTGATCGTGCGGATGAGCGAGGCGGGCGAGAAGCTCGAGACCGTCCGGATCGACAACGATCCGGTCGCGTTGGGGTTGGAGATCGCCAAGGCCGGCCCGGACCCGGAGGTGGTCCTGGAGGCCACCTATGGCTGGTACTGGGCCGTGGACGTGCTGGCCGCAGCCGGCGCCCGGGTGCATCTGGCGCATCCGCTGGGAGTGAAGGGGTTCGCTTACCGGCGGGTGAAGAACGACGCCCGGGACGCCGCCGACCTGGCGGACCTGCTGCGCATGGGCAGGCTGCCGGAGGCCTATGTGGCCCCGCCGGCGGTGCGGGAGTTGCGGGAGCTGGTGCGGTATCGGGCCAAGCTGGTGGCCTGGCGTTCGGGGTTGAAGGCGTCGGTCCATGCGGTGCTGGCCAAGCAAGGGGTGCATATCGCGGTATCGGATCTGTTCGGCGTTGGCGGGCGGGAGTTGCTCGCCCGGGCGCCGCTGGACGGAGCGTATCGGGGCCGGGTGTCCTCGCTGTGCCGGCTGATCGACGCGGTCGACTTCGAGATCGACGCTCTCGCCGGGCCGATCCGGGCCAGACTCGCCGGCCACCGCGGTTACACCGCGGTCCAGGCCATCCCCGGTGTCGGACCGGTCCTGGCGGCGGTGTTCGTCGCCGAGATCGGCGAGGTCGACCGGTTCCCCGGCCCGGCGCAGCTGACCTCATGGGCCGGCCTGACGCCACGGCACCGCGAGTCCGACCCCGTCGTGCACCGCGGCCGAATAACCAAGCAGGGTTCCACGCTGGTGCGGTGGGCCGCGGTCGAGGCCGCCCACGGCATCCCGCGCAGCGCCAGCTGGCTGACGTGCACGCGCTTGCCCGGTCGCGGTCAGGAAGGCCGAGTCGGCGCAGCGACAGCAGATCGGCCGACACGGTGTTGATCGACTTTTCCTCGACGGTTAGCCGCCAGTGCAGCCACCGCTTCGCGCAGTCGACGAGCCAGCGCTGCTGGATGTCGGTGAAGTTGAGTTGCCGTGACGCGCCGGCGGGGATGTAGCCGAGGCGGCGCAACTGCCAGACGTCACGGGGATACTCCCGCTCCCAGCCCGACCCTTCGATGAGGTCGGCGAGCTGCTCGACGGCGAAGCTGAGAAACGCGGCGGCGTTCTTAACCTGGTTCGGGTCGTTCAAGTAGTTCCGGAAGATGGCAGACCAGGAGGCGCGGTCGTTGTTCGAGCAGGGTCGTCGCGCCTCGCCGCACAAGCATCCGCACGGTCTGGCTGTAGCTGTGGGAGCTGGGCGGGAACCCGAGTTCGTGGTTGCGTTTCAGCGCGTACTGCAGCTCAAGTTTCAGCTGGCCGGGCAGTCGACGGAAGTCCCAGCAGAGGTCGCCGTAGTTCATCGGATTCCTTCCGTGGATACCCCGGCCTTCAGGCCGGGGAGGAATCGGAACCCCTGCGGAGCAGGACAGGCAGAGCCGATCCGCCGCCATGGCGGATAGGCGTCTACCGGTACCCCACCGCAAGGTTCACTCGCTGCCCGGCTAATCGGTCAGTGCGCGCGGTGCTCGCATTGGCTCCCGCAGCCGCAGATCGCTGCGCATCGGTCGAGACCGCCGCACGTGGATCAGGAACGGCCGGAAGGTACTGCGAGTTGTGCCCACCGGACGGGCAGCGCCGCGGATGACCGAGGCCATCGTCACGCCGTGCCGGGCGTGGAACTCATAGAAGCTTGTGACCGCAGCCAGCTTGCGATTGATAGTCGACTCGGTGCACGCCGACTCCACCGATGGCAGGACGACGATCTCGCCCGCACGCGCCGCCGGTGGCAATCTCAACCAAGGCTTGAACCCGGCCAGTTCGTCGTAGCGCAGCTGGGCCCAGTCCAGCCCGCGCGATGTCAGGTAGGTGAAGTAGTCCTTCAGGTCGAACGCGTACGCGCGAACCGTGTTCGGTGACCTGCGCTGGTCAGCCAGATGAGAAAGGAACGACTCCACCGGCGGGGCCGGCAGATGGTCCGAGCCGAGCAACGTCCAGGACACCTCTGAACCGGCTTGCGACACCACTCGCTGAACCCGCACCCAGCTTTTCCTGCCGTCATGGACACAGCGCGACTGCGGTGTACACGACAAAGGATGGAGCAGCTCAGACGGCCCTTCGCGGACAAGCTGTCCGACGATCCCCGACTAGAGATAACCCCGTCGAGCACCACACCGGGCGGGATAGCGGCCCGGATCGCCCGGGTGATGTCTGCCGGCGATGTGGGATATCAGAACTGTCCGAATGCTGGCCTTCGTGGCGCTTGGGCGTGGCAGCGGTCAGTCTTCGTCGTCGTCCTCGGGGGCATTGGGGTCGCGCAGCGGGCGCTACCTCAACTACTCACACCCGGGCCACTGCGGCCGGCGGCGTTCGGCGTCGGTTTCTAGAAACGGCCGCACGTGCGGGAGCACCTCGGGTGCGCTTTCCCAGCCGCGCTGGTGATCTGCGCCTGGAATGCTAAAGAAGCCGCTGCCTGTGCGTTGCGCGAATTGGCGCATCGGTTGATGCCACGGGTCCTCGGTGCCCGCGTACAACAACATCGGCACACCGCTGGCGGCCAGTTCCCGGTGCAAACCTGGCTGGCGGGAGAACGCGTCGTAGTTTGCCCGAAATGCACCCAGGTCGCCGGCATCGATCAAGGCGGCTTGATACGGGTTGGCGTACGCACCTTGCTTCACGATCTCGTAGGCGTCGACGTCGGCGGGCAGTCCCAAGGCGTCGATCGCCTGGTCCACTGCGGACCGAAACCCGCCAATGGGATCGAAGGCCCCGGCGACGAGACGGGTGAGGCGCTCCGGCGCGTATACGGCGATCGCGTAGCCAGTCATCGCGCCCAACGAGTAACCCCAGAAGGCGGCCCGCTCGACGCCGACATCGTCGAGCACCGCCGTGACGACGTCGACCCGGCGTTGCAGCGTGTACGCCGCGGCGTCGCGGGGAGCGTCGCTGGCCCCCATGCCCAGCGGGTCGACGGTGATGACGGTATGGGCGTCGGACAGGGCTTGCGTGTAGCCGGCGTGTGCCCAGTGCGCACCGTCCTGGAACATGCCCGGGTGCAGCAGCACCGGCGGGCCGTCACCGGACACCTCGAAACGGACCTTGAACCCATTACTTCGCGCGAACGGCAAGACAAACTCCTCGAAACTTGACGACCCGGGCGCGCACGAGCCGCTAACAGTAGCTCTAGCAGGACTGTTACGACTTGTAACTGCGATGATCCTGCGTCATGATCGGCTGGTCCGAAAGGAGGCAGTTTCTTGTCCCAACGGAACACTGGGGTAACCGACCAGCTCAGCACGGCGGTCCAGCCGCTGCCGCCGGACGAATGCCCGTTGCCCGAGGTGCTCGCGCTGATCGGCGACAAGTGGACCGCACAGGTGCTCCTCGAACTCGCCAACGGTCCCCGCCGGTTCACCCAACTGGAGCGCGCGGTTGCCGGCATTAGCCGCCGCATGCTGACCCTCAGCCTGCGCAATCTCGAACGCAATGGCCTCGTCACCCGCACCGTGTACCCAGACGCACCACCACGGGTGGAGTACGCCGTCACCGCCCTCACCGACGGCGTACGCGAACCGCTCGAAGCCTTGGCATCCTGGGCGCGCAACGCCGCACCGTCCATCGCCGCAGCCCGGCGGGCCTACGGCCGCGACGGCTAGTCGGCCGAGTAGCCGGAGGGAGTCTCACCCTCCGGCTACTCGGCAGACTAGACCGGGAGCAGCACGGCGGTGCGGCACACCTCGACCTTCGGGGGCATAGTTGCGATCCTCGCCGGGCGTGGGCAGTCAGCGCATCTCTCCCGGCATGGTGCCCGGATCGGAATCCGAGGAGAAGCGGACCGAGGGCGGTCAGCCCAGCAGACGATACTGGTACGGGCCCGTCGAGCCACAGACGCTCGTGAAGCGGATCGAGTCGTACGTCCAGCCGAACGGGATCGCGCAGGCCCACAGACCGTTGACCGGGGTCCGCAGCCGGTAGCGGTACTTGAGCGATCCGCAGGCGCCGGTGGGCTCCACCTGATCCCAAACGTAGCCGCTCGGCACGGAGCAGGCCCAGGTCCCGTCGAGGTCGAGCGGCCCCATCGCGGAATTCCCATGGAGGACCGTTTCCTGCGACACCGGATTCGCGTGGGCGGGAATTGCCGCCGGGGCGATGAACAGTGAGATGGTCCCCAGCGCGAGAACGGTGATGATTCGACGCAGCACGGCATTCCTTTCGATCATTGTCTACCTATCCCCGTAATCCTGAAATCTTCTCAGATCAACTGCTGTCCGTCTATCCCTCCCACGATGGCGTCGGGAGAATCGGAAGTGCACGTTTGGGCGCTTGCGCCGCGCCGGACTACCAGCCGGCACCATCGACCGATGCGCCTACCAGCACCCCAGCTACCGGCTCACCCAACTCGGTGTACTCACCGACGACGACTGAGCCGAGGACGTCGCCGATCGCCTCGCCGATGGCTTCGGCCCTATCGCCCGCACCGCCATCGCCCCGTGGCGTGGCGACTGCGGCGAGATCGACCCACCATGATCGACTTGGCTGGGCAGGCCCGCGCCCACGGCCTGCCCGCTGCGGCGGGTCGCCGACGATGGCTGGTGGCATGTGATCCTCGACGGCGAACTGTTGGTCTGCGACCGTCTCACCGAAACCACGCTCAGCGTCAAAGGTGAGACCATCGACGCGTGACACTCCGGTAAGCACTGTGACTTCGGCGCGAACATCCAGGCGATCATGCGCCCGGGCAGCCCGCCGCAGGTCACGGCAGCAAAACCCCGTACAAGCAGCCCACCGACGGCCACCGCCTCGCTCCCGCCAACCGTGCCTACAACCGACTCCTACGCGGACTGCGCTGGCAAGGCGAACGCGGCTTCGTGATCGTGATCCGACGCTGGAAAACCCTGCGGCATACCACCGGCAGCCCACGTCGGATCAGCGACATCGCCGCCGCCGCACTTCACCTGACCCACTTCACGTACACATACCTACCGCAAAGTCGCCGAGATTACTTCAGTGGACCAGCCCTCGTTCACGGATTCAGGCTAAGGCGGCTGGCGTTCCGACGTGCCGACTGGGAACTACAGGAGATCACCTCGCATGATCGTGCCGCCTCCTGAATGCAGATCGATCCGGTGCATAGCGTGGTCGCCGATGTGGCTCACCCGAGTTCGTCCTGCCGGTGGCCGCTGACGCCAATAGCGTCGAGGAATCGCGCCGTTCCGGCGATCACGGCACCGAACCGGACCGATGCTCGCAGGTCGAAGTTGTGCTGTGCTCCAGGCAGTTCGATTCGCACCACCGGCGCGGTGGAGACCGCCTTCAGCCGGGCCACGAACTGGGCGGCCAGTTCCCGGGGGACATCGGTGTCGTGGCTGCCGTCCACCACGAGGAACGGCGGCGCGTCGGAGTTCGCAAGGCTGATCGGTGATGATTGACCCTGCTCCGCGCCGTAGTAGGCGCCGTAGTAGCCGCAGTACCCGACCACTGCAGCGACCTCGTCGCCGGAAAGCGCGATGATGGAACTCATGTGGGCGCCGGCTGAGCTGCCGATGAGCACCACGGGTCCCGGATCGGCGCCGTACTCCGCGGCATGTTCACGCGACCACGACATCACCGAGCGTGCGTCGGCGAGGTGTCCGTCCAGACCCACCTGGGGGCGCAAGCGGTAGTCCGCTGTGACACATACCCAGCCGTTGCGCGCGAACCTGGCCAGTAGTTCTTGGGCCGTGCGCCGTCGGCTGCCAGAGAAGTAGCCCCCGCCGTGCAGGTAGACCAGTACCGGGCGCGGTGGCTGGTCGGCGGGGCGTGACCGCGGCAGCCATACGTCCAGCCGCTGCTTGCGGTCGCTGCCATACGCGATGTTGGTGACACGCCGCACGGCCCTACCTGGAACGGTGAAGGGGAACAACAGTCCCTGTATCGCGCTGGGCCACCGGTGGGGGGCATGACGGTGCTGGTTCGATGCCCTCTCCAGGGGCGTGAGGGCCGCGTCCACCGCCGCTCGGGCCGCGACGCCACGGGCAGCGATGATCGTCAGGCCGACGGTGGTCAGCGACGCCAGCGCCAGTGCTGGCCAGTTCGCGGCGGCGGTGAAGGCGCCGTCGACCCACGCCAAAACCGTCGATATCAGCAGCCAGGCCAGGGCGTACGCCGGCAGCTCTCGGATCACCTGACCGACCCAGAACGAGGCTCGTGCCAACAGGTGTGGGCGCCGTGGGGCCCACAGCCCGAGTGCTGTGGCTGCCGCCATGAGCACGACCGTGATGAGGTATCCGATGAACAACTGCAAATCACCTTTCCGGAGTCGAACCAGACGCCCATGCGTTGCTGGTGCTTCGAGCCCCATCGCTGTCGGGATATGCCCTCAGACGATTTCGAGGTTGGCCATCATTCACATGTCCTCGTGCTCGGCGTTGTGGCAGTGGAAGAGGTAGCGGCCGCGGTACCCTCGAACCGGGTGATGACCTCCACGGATTCGCCGGGCCGCAGTGCCACCGTGTCCTTGAGACCTCCGTCGTGCGGCAGCGGTGCGCGGCCGCCGCAAGACAGGATGCGAAATCCGACGAGGTGGATGTGGACTGGATGGTGCACGTCCGCGCGTCGGGGTCGAGCACGTCGGGGATCCGGCTGCCGTCCGGGGCGCGGCGGACGACGTCGAAAGCCATCACGTCGCGCGTGCCGTCGACCCCGTTCCGGTTTCTCAAGCGCAACCGGGTTCCGACCGCGACGGAGGAGAAGTCGATGACGACGTCGTAACGCTCCGCCGGTGCGACCGGCAGCGATCCGAGAGACACTGGGCGCTCCAGCAGTCCCTGGTCCGAGCCGATCTGCACCAGGTCGACGCGCTGTCCGTCGTCGGTGACGGCCTCGAGGTCGTAATGCCGCGCGTTGGATGCGTTGAGGATGCGCAGCCGGTACCGAGCGGCGTCCACTTCGTGCACCGGCCATGGTGCGCCGTTGACGAGGATGACGTCGCCAAGCACGCCAGCCGCGAACTCAGGCTGGACTCCCGGACGCTCGATCAGCGCCGGGTCGAGCGCCGGATAGGACAGCTGGCCTTCCGCGTCGAACGCCCGATCGGCGATCATCAGCGGCAGCTCCCGCTCGCCTCTGGGGAGGGGCAGGGCATCCTCTCCACGTCGTCGCGAACGACGTGCAGCCCGGCCAGGCCACGCCAGATGGCCGGTGCCGTGAAGTCCATCCGGTGGTCGTGGTACCACAGCAGCGTTCCGCGCTGGTCGAGCGGGTAGTCGTATTGGCGGGCCACGACGGTGGTCACCTCGTGGGGATCGTGCATCGCGGACCCGTGCGCCCCGCCTGAACCATGCCCGCTGTGGTGTCCGCGGCCACCGTCCTCCCACCCGATGGGTAGGACAAGATCAGTCGGATAGCCATCGGAGCCGGCCGGGGTCCGGCCGCCGTGCAGATGAACGACGGTCGGCACGGGCAGCTCATTGCGATGCCGAACGGAGACCGGGCGCCCGCGGCGCGACTCGATCGCCGGCCCGGGGAACGTGCCGTCGTAGGTCCACAGCCGCGCCCGCATTCCGGGAAGGATCTCGACGATCGCCCAGCGCTGTGTCAACTCGTAACGATCGACCCCTCCGGCGGTGTCCGCGCGAACGGCGACGGCAGGAACGGGAAGCGGCACCGTGAACGGCCTGGGCAGGCGCGCTGCGCTACGCAGCACACAGCCTGTGGCCGCTGGCCGGTTTGCGAGTGATCCGCCCAGGGCCACGCCTCCCGCGAGGACGACACCGATCGCGCCAGCGTTGCGGAGGATCTGGCGACGGCTGAGGAGGAAAGCGGGTTCAGGCATCGACCGTCTCCGCTCGTACGCGCGTCCGTCGTGGGTCAGTGCGGACGGGGCGGGCCGGCAACGCCTGCGCCCACGCCGCGACGGCGTACAGAGCGAGGCCGGAGATGATCGCCACACCGAAGGGGAAGTGCACCCAGAGCCTGCCGGACATGCCGACCAGGTACTGCAGTGCCTCGGCCGCCGTGACCAGCGCCGACGCGACGACATGCCAGACGCGGCGGCTCCGCACCGAGATGGCCACGGCAATGACGAACTGGACGACCCCGAGCGTGAAGACGACGTCAGCGCCACGGGCGTGTAACTCCAGCCCCCGGATGCTTCCCGTCAGGTAGACGCCCGCGAACACGGGCTGCCCGAAGGCAAGGATGGCATGCACCGTCACCGTCACGCGGAACAGCCGGGCGCCGACAGATGGCCGCCGACAGGGGATCGTGGTCGGGGAGTGACTCCATGCCCCACATCGTCATACCTGAGCCGGTACGGTGTCGAAGACCAATATTGTGATGACGTTATGCATTCCAACGGAATGCTGGCGCGAGGATGCGGCATCGCTGAGACGTGGCACAGGTGATACGGGGGGCGGAATCATGGACCTGCGATCCCTGCGCCAGTTCTTGGTCGTGGCGCGACACCAGCATCTCAGCCGTGCCGCACTGGAGCTCCGTGTGGCGCAGCCCGCGTTGAGCCGCACCATCGGCCGGCTCGAATCAGAACTCGGCACCCCGCTGTTCGATCGCCGCGACCGGATGCGGCTCAACGCGGCCGGGGCGGTGTTCCGCGACCACGTCCAGCGGGCTTTCGGCGAGCTCGACGCAGGAGTCAACGCGGTCACGGAATCCCTCGCCACCGGTGTAGGGCGCGTGACGCTCGCCTCGGAATCGCTGTTCACGCTCATGCGACCGCTCGCCGCCTTCAAGCAGGCACACCCCCTGGTCGAAGTGGGGCTGCTCCAAGGATCTGCCGCAGTCATGGTGCAGCAGGTGCGCGCTCGCGACGCCGACCTCTGTTTGATGTCGCAGCCGGTGACGTCCGGTGACCTCCAGGCCCAGGAACTCATCCACGAGCAGGTCTTCCTCACAGTTCCGATCAACCATCCGCTCGCAGGACGTGACAGTGTCGACGTCGAGGACCTTGCCGACCAGTCGTTCGTGACAACCCGACCAGGTCAGTGGCAGCGTCAACTGCTGGATCGGCTCTTCGCTGCTCGTGGGCTGACGCCCAGGATCGTCTGCGAGAGCGACGAACCAGGCGCCGCCGCAGCCATGATCAGTGTGGGAGTCGGTATCGGACTGCTACCGGCAGTGGCCCGTCGTGAAGCGTGGGACGTGCCTCTTGTCTGGATCGCCGTCGACGACCCAACTTGCATCCGGACCCTCTCACTGGCGTGGCGACGCGCCGGCATCTCCCCTGGCGCGCCTCAGATGCTGCGCGACCACCTCCTCGGCTGGGACTGGGGCGGGAGCGAGCCGACGGCGTTCGGTGCAGGGAAACCCGCGGGCCCCGGCAAGACGGCTCGGGTAAAGGACTCCGGTGATTGATCAGCCCGGCGGTCCTGGGGTTGCGGCGAGGAAGAGGGCCCGTTTCAGCTCCCGCTGATCGACAAGATCGCCGTCGTGGACATGTCGGACATGGGCCGCCGAGCCGGGCGCCGCACGGACTGACACCGTCACCTGGGGGCGTCGGCCATGAGCTGGATCCAATGGCGCCACCGACGACCAGGCTGGCGTTGCCGACAGTCACGCACGCCGACGGGCCGCGCGCCGTATCTGCGGCAGATCCGGGTGCCGGATCGGTCACCTCAAGGGACGGTCGTGAGCAAGCCGGGCGATCCTCGCATGCTGTGGAGCGTCGCGGCGAATCGTCCAGCACTCGTTGAGCGTGCTGCGGGCCCACACCTCGGTGTCATCGATGGCGATCTCGGAAAACGGGTCCGGCTGATCAGCAGCCACTGCAGGGTGTGATCAGCCGGTGGTGGCACCTGGTGGAGCGCCGGCTCGCCCGGGGCGGTCACCAGAGCGACCCAGCCGATGCTTCCGTGCCCGGAGGACTCGCCGGCAATTGCCCAGTGCTGGCCGTGGCGAAGTGGCTGGATGTCCGACGACAACATGCGCGAGATCTGGACCGACGAGGACCACGACGGCTACCAGTACCACCCGTCCTGCCAGATCGCCTGAGCCGGCCGGAGTCCCAACGCCAACGCGGGGGTCGGCGGCGCAAGCACGCGCCACGTAGGCTGGACTCGGTCATCTCCCTGCCACCGGAGCACGCCGTGACCCTCAAGTACTACCTCTACCTGTCGCACCTCAAGCTCGGGCTCCTCGCGGCACAGGTCACCTCCACCGTGCAGCACGAGACCGAAGTCGCCGTGGATCTGAAGTTCGTCCGCTACAGCCGCAAGGCGGTCCGGCCCGAGCGCCACGACCTCGACAAGCTGGAAAAGGTGGTCCGGCACCTCCAGGATGCCGACCAGATCGGCACCCCGGCCGACCCGGGCCCCTACTTCCAGGCCTGCATGCGGATGCGCTGGCAGGTCATCCCGACCGCCGGAATCGTGGTATTCGCGGGAACGCTCGACGACCAAGTCGTCGTCCTGGGCGGGTCGGCGTCGCACGTGGTCGGCGGCGGCGACGCCGCGCCGCTCGGGTCGGTCCCGCCATACCTGATCCGCAAGCTTCAGGAACTACGACCGGATCCGGGCGAGTTCGACGACGAGCGCTTCCACGAGGCGCTGTCGCAGATCGGGACCGGGCTACCGGGGCCGACGCAGCGGGTCGAGTTCATCGCCAAGCGGCTGGCCGAAAGGCCCGGGCCGAACGGCGCGCTGCTGGGCAGCCCGATCTACGTGGCGCTCGCCGAATAGGCCCGGTGTGGACGCGGGGGACGTCATCCGGTGGCGGCCGGGGGAAACCGTCCTCGACACGTTCCGCATCGAGGAGGTGGTCGAGACCGGCGGCATGGGATTCGTGTACCGCGCCCATCACCTCACCTGGAACGTCGACCTCGCCGTCAAGACGCCGCGCCCCGACCTCGCCGCGGCACCCGGGATCCTCGACCTGCTCGCCCAGGAGGCGCAGGCCTGGACCGATCTCGGCCCCCACCCGAACGTGGTCGGGTGCGCCTACGTGCGGCGCGTCGGCGCGTACCCGGTGGTCTTCGCGGAATGGATCGCGGGCGGCGACCTGACCGCGGCGGTGCGGGAGGGTCGCTGCCGCGCCCTCCCACAGGCCCTCGACGTCGCGATCCAGACGCTGCGCGGCATCGGGCACGCCCACGCCGCGGGCCTGGTGCATCAGGACATCAAACCGTCCAACATCATGTACGACGGCGAGACGGCCCGGGTGACCGACTTCGGCACGGCCAAGGCGAAGGCGTACGTCTCGGAACCAGCGCAGGGTGGTGCCGAAACCGCCTACGCGACCCTCGGCGGGTTCACACCGCAGTACTGCTCGCCCGAACAGGTCGACCCGGACGGCAGGATCAGCCGGGCCAGTGACATGTGGTCCTGGGCGCTGACGGTGATCGAGGTACTGCACGGGCGTCGGCTCTGGGAGTGGGGCCACGACGGCGCGGACGCGCTGGCGGCGCTGCGCGCCGATCTCCCGCGGGCGCTGCGTGACCTGCTGGCGGGCTGCCTCACGCGCGACCCCCGGTCGAGGATCAGCGACACCGCCGAGGCGGAGGCCGTCCTCGCCGGCGTGTACCAGAACTGCGCGGGCGGCCCCTACCCGCGCTCCGACCAGGTCCCGCCGGCGCTGAAGGCCGACGGCTTGTCGAACAAGGCGCTGTCGCTGTGGGACCTCGGCGAGCAGAACCGGGCGATCCAGCTGTTCGAGCAGGCGAGGGCGGTCGACCCGCACAACGTCCACGCGGTCTACAACCACGGGCTCATCAGGTGGGGCGACGGCCTCATCACCGACGAGACCCTGCTGTCGGAGCTGCGCGCCACCGGCGAGTCCTGGGAGGCGGACTACCTGGCCGCAATGATCCACCTGGAACGCGGCGACGGCGTGCTCGCGGCAAGGCACCTGGCCGAGGCGGACCGGAAGCATCCGAACTCACCCGAGATCGCGACCGCGAGCGAACGCAGCGCCCGGCTGGCGCCGAGGGGCACGCTCGAGGTGTTCGGACGGCTGTCCGGCGAGGTCGCAGCGATGGCCTGCGATCACGACGCGACACACGTGGTGGTGGCCGAGAAGTCGGGCCGGGTGCGGATCTGGGACGCCCTCGCGGGCCGGGTGGTTTGCGAACTCACCGAATCCGGTCGGACGCCGGTCGATGTCGCGGTCGACCACGCCGGAGCGCGGGTCCTCGTCTGCTACCAGGACTCGGCGGTCGAGCGGTGGCGCCTCACCGACGGGACCGCCGAACTCGAAGGCCGGCTGGACGGAGGTACAGCCGTGGCGCTCAGCCCCGAGGGCGGCTTCGCGGCCCTGGGCACGGCCGACGGCCGAATCCTCCTCTTCCGCACCGACGCGTGGGAATCGATCGTCGACATCCGGCCCCACGAGGGCCGAGTCACGCGGGTGATCCTCACCCAAGACGCGGAGGTGTGCGTCTCCGCCTCGCTGGGCCGTGACGGCGGCGACTTGGATCACCGAGTGGAGCAGTGGTGGCCCCTGCGACGCACGAGGATGCGGGGCTTGCACCTGCCTCCCGACGGATCGAACGACGACCGGAGAACCGCCGTGGCGGCGGACGGGTCGATCGTCCTGAGGCTCGGCTACCGGTCGATGATGACGGTGGACATGCGGGTCTGGGATGAGCCGCGACGGTGGAAGATTCCCTGGCTCCTCGGCTACGACGTGCTCGGCGTCTCGGGCCAGGCCGGCTGGGCCCTGCTCGACCCCAGGACCGGTGACCTCCAGGTCCTCGAACTGGCCAACCGCCGATGCGTCCGCACCTTCCCCAAGGACTGGAATCGCGGATCCCGTCGCGACGCGACGGTGTTCAGCGGCGACTGCGGATACGCCGTAACCGCCGAATCGGACGGCTACCTCAAACAGACCTCGCTGTCGCGCCTCCCCATGCCCCTACGCGGACATCTCGCCCCCTGGTCGTACGCGCCGCCCCGCCCGGTCAGCGCGCTCGCGCACGAGGAGCGAGCATTCGACCAGGCCATGGCACGCGTCGAAGGGATGATCGCGGCCGGCGAAGCCCAGCGCGCAACCAACGCCATTCGCGCGGCCAGGACCATTCCCGGCTATGCACGCCATCCGCGACTGCGGCGGGCCTCGCGAGCAGCGGGCCGGAACCTGCAGCGGACCGGTCTGCACGGCATCTGGGTGGAGCAGGAGCTGTCCGATCTGATGCTCGCCAACGGCACCTTCGACGTCAGCGACTCCGGGCGGCTGTTCGCCTTTCCCGCCAACATCAACGAAGTGGAGATCTTCGACCTGGAGACGCTCCAGAAGGCGGGTTCCGTGGTCCAGCAACGGAACCCCGCCATCAGCCTGCGCTTCGCCCAGGCCGGACGCGACCTGATCATCGGCTACTCGGACGGGTCGGTCGCGTGCCACGACACCGCGACGTTCCAGCCGCGGTTCAAGGTCGCCGGCGCCCTGCCCAGCGACGAGGGTAAGACGACGCTCGACATCTCCGGCGATCTGCTGACGGTCGGATTCGGATACGGGCTGGCGACGGTGTGGTCACTCGAGGCCGCAGCCTGCGTCGCGACGATCCGCACCGGAAGCGGGACGATCGGCGGCGTCACGGCAGACGAGACGTCCCGCTCAATCGCCGTGAAACTGCGAACCGGCGACACCACCACCGTGGAGGTCCGGTCGATCGACACAGGAAACTTGTTGCGGACCTTCGCACACGTCAATCCGCACACGGAGATCCGTTTCGCCTCCGGCGTGCTGTTGCTGGCCGAGATGACCCACCTCACCGCGTGGCGACCGGGCGGCAGGCGCCCCCAGTACCGCCTCGACGGGGTCAAGCACAGCTCGTCGGCGGAACTGGCCTTCGCCGACTCCCGTCGCCTCGCCGCCATTGCCGGAATGACGGGCTTTGTCGTCTGGAATGCCGGGAACGGCGATCTGGTGTTCGACGGGCGGGCCATCGCGCAGCCCTCCGATCTCCTCTACGGGATCGAGGAGCTGGTGGTGTCCCCCGACGGGAGGTTCGCCGTGGCGGGAGCCCGCGGGGACGAGACCGTCGACGTCTGGGACCTGCGCGCCGGGCGCCGGATCCGGTCGCTGCGCCGCCACCCTGTCCGGGTGAACGCGATCCGCGCCGACGCCTCTTTCCGCACCATCGTCACCGGTGATTACCGGGGCAACGTCCGTGTCTGGGGCCTCGACTGGGACCACGGGGAGTGATCAGTGATGTTCAGACGCGGCCGGCGGCACGACGATCTACGGGCCAAGTTCCTGGCCAACCGCGAACACGTCAGGTCCTGGCTGGACGCCTGGGAGATCCCCGAAGTCGTGTGGGTCGACGAGTTCAACGAGGTCCCTTCGCCCTGGATCGTGCTGGAGCGGGACCGGGACAATTGGCTCAAAGACTACGCACCCTTCCTGGACGCGTACGACTGGATTTTCTTCGGCCGGCCACTGACTCCGGGCATCCGCGAGGTGCGGGCAATGTGGCACTTCGGGGCGGGACACCGGTTCGAGAGTTTCGAACTGACGATCACCAGCGTCTGCGATCCCGGATACCTGGCCGAGAAGCTGACCACGGCGGTTCACCACGCCAGGTTGAAAGGTTGGCGGGAGGAGGACGCGCCGCCGCTGCACCAGTGGCTCGTCGAGGGCGTGAGCACGAGACCCCTCAACAACGCCGTGCGCGGCAACAACCGTTTGGGATTCGTCCTGATGGAGTTCACCCGTTTCCCGACCCGCGACGGCAACGTGATGGTGTCGTTGAACGCCGTCGAGACGGACCGCGCGTTGGACGGCTCACCGCTCGCCGACGACGGTGGCGCGATGTCCCCAGCACCGTGATCCGACCGCCGCCGTCGGTCCGCGCTTCGCCTTCTTCGGAGGGAGCGGTCCCGCTGGGGCCCGGGTGTTCACGGCGGAGTGGGAACCACGGAGTACGGAGCGGCGCTGATCCTCGACCAGCACATCAACGCGCCCGGGTACGTTACCGCCGATGTGAACACGGCCGTGAACTCCGTGCCGGCCGCGGCCGGACGCGCTGTTCGAATTCTGCCCCAGCATGCACCAGCATCCGGCCATCAGCGAACCGACACCGTCGGTTACCTGGAGCCTGAACGGCATTGAGGATGATCCCGAATACGCGCGCCTGGATCGCCTGGTCGAGGTCATGCACGCCGGGTTCACGGCGCTGGTGGGCGCGGGTTCGATCCTGTGCCTGGACTGGCAGCACCCGAGCTACCGGGTCTGGCCCAGTCTCGTCGGGCCAGAGAACATCGACCCGCCTGGCCAGCCTGGCTGGCCGTTATCGCCGTACCCCGACGGCGACTACCACATCTACCTCGCTGAGGACTTCCGGTTCGGCACCTTCGGCCATCCGTGGGAGCTGTCGCTGTGCGTGTTCGGCGGCGACCTGCTGGACCTGGTCGAAGCCGATCTCCATGACATCGCCGGCTTGGCGATGAGACGAACGGCCGGCAGGTGACGGTGTGAACGAGGGCCTGTCCGTTGGCGGCACAGGGCCAAGGGTCGCGTCGGGCATCGGTTTGTGTCGATCATGAAAGGGCCCACGCCCGACCCTCCAGGTCAAGCCCGATGTCGAGGTCTTGGACTCTCGGGCGATTAGAACCCCAGAAGGCTCGTACTGGGCTGGGTCCGACAGTCAATCGACTGGTTGCCGCGCGGTCGGGGGCACCGGACCCTGCCCGCCCTGGCGTCGTTGTCCTAGGACGGTTTAGAGGGTGTGCATCAGCGCAGACGGTGGCGGCTTCGACCACAGTGTTCAGCGGCGTCCCGGGGAGCGTGCGCTGGGATAGGCGGTGGTGTGTGGCATGGTGACGCGGACGATCGACAGTGCAGGTGCTTTGGAGGCCGTGGTCCGACATGCCATGGAGCTTGAGAACGACTACGACGACCTCGCGCCCACCCTTACCGCTTTGACGGCGTGCGGGGACCTCACCTTGGTGCCCCGGTTAGCCGGGCGCCCCCAAGGATCGCTCATCGGCCATGAGAGCACTCCCCGGCTTCAGCGCTTCTTTGGGCCGTGCAGCTACCGAGATGCGGGCTAGCGCTCCGCCCTTTAGGGCGGGGGTGAAGGCCCGCGCGGGAGGGCCGCCAAGGCCCGAGCGTGCTCTAGCCTGGCCGATTCTGCTGGTCGATGTACTGGCGCAGGACGGTCAGCGGTGCGCCACCGACGGAGCCCGCGAAGTACGAGGCCGACCACAGCTTGTTGGCTCGATAGTAGTGGGGCACCAGGTCGGGGAACAGTGCCTGCCGGTCCGAACATCCAGAGAATCGATCATAGATTTAGACTGTCCGATGTGCAGCTCCGGTACAACGTGCGCGTCTACCCGACGCCCGGCCAGCAGGAAGCGCTGGCCCGGGCGTTCGGGTGCGCGCGGGTGGTGTTCAACGACGGGCTGCGCGCACGGCAAGCTGCGCGAGAGCAGGGGCTGGCGTACATCTGTGACGGGGACCTGTCGAAGCTGGTCATCACGGCGGCCAAGCGCACCCCGGAGCGCGAGTGGCTGGGCGAGGTGTCGGCGGTGGTGCTCCAGCAGGCCCTGGCCGACCTGAATACCGCCTACCGGAACTTCTTCTCCTCGATCACGGGTAAACGCAAGGGCCGCAAGGTCGCGCCTCCGCGGTTCCGTTCACGCAAGGACAACAGGCAGGCGATCCGATTCACCGCCAACGCCCGGTTCAAGGTGCTCGACAACGGTCGGCTGCGCCTGCCGAAGATCGGTGACCTGTCGGTGCGGTGGTCACGGGCGCTGCCGGCGGACCCCACCTCAGTCACGATCGTCAAGGACGCGGCCGGACGGTACTTCGCCTCATTTGTGGTGACCACCACCGGCGGGCCACTGCCTGAGGTTGACGCTGAGGTCGGCATCGACCTTGGGTTGACCCACTTCGCGGTTCTGTCCGACGGCAGGAAGGTCGCCGCGCCGAAGTTCCTGCGCCGCGCGGCCCGCAAACTCAAGCGGCTGCAGCAGGACCTGTCTCGTAAGCAGCGAGGCAGCAGTAACCGAAGGAAGGCCGTCGTCAAGGTCGCCAAGGCGCACGCCCAGGTGGCCGACACGCGGCGGGACTGGCAGCACAAGCTCTCGACACGGATCATCCGCGACAACCAAGCGGTGTACGTCGAGGACCTGTGCGTCGTCGGTCTCGGCCGTACCCGGCTGGCCAAATCCGTGCACGATGCCGGCTGGGCGTCCTTCGTCGGGATGCTGGAGTACAAGGCCGCCCGATACGGGCGCACCTTCGCTCGGATCGACCGGTTCGCTCCGACATCGCAGACCTGCTCGGCCTGCGGCCGGATCGACGGTCCCAAACCGCTGAACGTCCGGTTGTGGGCGTGCCCGTGTGGCGCGATCCACGACCGGGACGTCGGCCATCAATATTCTCGCGGCGGGACGCGTCGAGAGACTAAACGCCTGTGGAGCGCAGGTAAGACCGGCACCCGTGCCGGCGCAGCGCCGTGAAGCAGGAATCCACCCGGGCGCTGCGCGCTGTTCCGCGCGCCGCGCGGAGGGAATCCCTGCCCTTTAGGGCGGGGAGAGCGTCTACATAGATCAACTACGTATTGACGTGCCGAAGTAAGCCGTGATCGGAAGCGCGGGAGGGTAACAATATGGGACGCATCTGGCTGCGCTGCCTCGCCGGGGTGGCCGCTGGTGGGCTGTTGCTGGCCTTGAACGCCTGCAATGACAGCGACAACCCGCGAGCACATGGCGGCGACAATCAGGGGGCCGATGGGGCATCGGAGGACGCACGCCTCACTGTGACCTTTGACGTCACGGGCGGGACCACGATCAAGGGCACGGTCACCGACGCTGTGCCGTCGAACAGTCTGTCCCCATCCTGCGCGGAGTATGCGGCGGGCACGCAATCCGACGGGAAAACCGTGTTTTCGGTGCCATCGCTTGTGATGGCAGGCCCGGTCGACGGCCACGAGGTGACCATCGAAGCAGTTGTGTATGACTACAACGGTCCGGGTACATACCCCGGCGACAAGTTGTCCGGCCTCGGTAACCCGGGCAACCTGATGATCGACAAGCAGCAGCAGTACGAGATCTTGACCGGTGTCACCACATCGCAGTTGGTCGTGGACAGCAAGGGCGGCGGCTCCTGGACCTTCACCAACTTGAACGCGAGAGGCGACACGCCCAAACCCGGCCTCAACGGCAAGATCTCCTGGACCTGCAGGTAGCCCCTTCGTCTGTCGTGCCTCGCGCCGGAGCATGCGCGAGGCACGACCCGGCAAGGCGGGTCGTGTAGCTGCGACGGCACCGCGAACCCGAGGTGGTGTGGCGAGAGTTGCCGTGGCTGCGGGGGTGCCAGGTCGACGAGTTCCTCGGCGAGGCGCTGGAGCCGATCGCTCGGGTTGCGGACGCTTTCGTGGACACCGTCGATGATGTGCCAGGCCCATTCGTTGAGGTTGACGATGCGGGGTGCGAGACCGCGGGGGTGTAGCAGGATTCGGGGGACTTCGCGGGTGGGGTGAGCAGGTGTGGGTCTACTCCGCGGGCGATCATGTGGAAGCCGGCGCGTTTCGGACCGGTGCCAGTTGAGGGTCGTCCAGTTCGCGCTGTGGGTACGCGGGCGCGAATCCGGCGGCGAGGAGCAGTTCGTTGCGTTCGCGGATCGGCATCCCCAGCGACTCGGTCAGCCGTATGATCATCGCCCGGCCGGGGGTTGAGCGTCCGCTCTCGATGAAGCTGACGTGCCGTTGCGTGGTGCCGGCCCGCACCGCCAGTTCGAGTTGGCTGACGCGTCGTCGGGTGCGCCATGTGCGCAACGCACCCGCGAGTCCGCCGCTCGCGGATAGAGTGATCATTCGTCCTGTGTACCGGGTGCCGCGCCGGTTTGGCGATTCCCTCCGGGGAATTGTCGCGGTGCGTTCGGCGCAGAACAGTCGTGGTCGCAACGATCATCCGCGACCGATGGGTCGCTGTGGCTGACATCGACCTGAAGAACCTCACCGACCGCGACGTCGCGGTGTGGAGCGAACCCGACCCTGAGCATCGCCGCGTCGCCGTCCGCGAGCTCTGGTCCACCGACGGGGTCCATGTCCTGCAGCCGCCTCAGGAGATGCGACGGGCCGCCTCGGGCCTGCGGTTCGGTCGTCTCGTTTTGAAGGCACGCGGGCATCACGAACTGGAGGTGCGGGTGACGCGCGCGTACGAGGAGTTCATCGCCCGGGCACCTTCGTGTTCCGTTCCCGCGGGAATGCCGAGCGGCTCCACGACGTGGCCAAATTTCGCTGGGAGATGGTGCCTCGCGACGGTGGCGACGTGGCCGGTGTCGGGCTGAAAATCCTCGTGCTCGGCGCGGACGGGCGCATCGTCAGCGACTACCAGTTCATCGAGGGATGACCGCGATGACCGCGATACTGCCCCCGTCCGTGCGCAGCTGTACACGCGGCGCGCCCAGCGGATCGACACCCCCGAGATCATCACCTACGCCGGACGGACGCCGCCAACCGTCCTATTGCGCACGAGATCGTAAGGATTGTCGAACGAGGCCGAACGAATCCGAACACCTGCGGGACACCGCTTGCCGCTTGAATTTTCTACCGTCGAGGCCGACCGCGCTGGCGCGTGGTCGTTCCGCACTCCCTGCTGTTCGGGAGTGCCCGACAGCTTCTCGCAACGATCCGTCCAACGGACGCAGGGCATCGACGACGTGAGATCCGTGAAGGATTGCTAACGACGCGCAACACATCGGCTTGGGGGGGCGTGCTATGCACGTTGGCTACGAAGGATTGGCGGCAGAGCTGCGCGGGCTCTTCCTGATAGCGGAGCGCAGGGCCCGGGCCGAGGGCCGCGGCCTGACCAAACCAAGCGTGGCAAAGCGGGTCGGTGTCTCCGCCAGCAGCCTCTACGCCTATCTGGCCGGCACGACCCTGCCGCCCAGCGACGTCTTCGACGCGCTCCTGATCGCATTCGGCGTGGAAGGCCCGAGACGGGCGTACCTGGCCACCGTCCGTGACCACATCGCCATTGGTCGACGGGCGGAGCCGGTCCCGGCGAAGGTGGCACCATCGCTGGAGTTCGCGATCCTGGGTCCGCTGAGGGTCCTGCGGTCGGGCAGTCTTATGCGGCTCAGCGGCCTGCGTCGGCGGACGCTGCTGACCGCGTTGCTGCTTGAACAAGGTCGCCCGGTAGAGGCGGGCCGCCTCGCCGAGGTGATGTGGGACGGCTGCCCGCCTGCCAGCTGGCGCGGTGACATGCAGGCGCACGTCTCTAGGCTGCGTCGGGTGCTCTGCGGGCCGGCGGAGTCGGGGCAGGCGGTTGTGGTCCGCTCCCACGACGGGTACCTGATTCCGGCTGAGGCCGGGTCATTCGATCTGACCGAGTTCGACCGGCTTTCGGCGCTCGCGAGTAGGCAGAATCCTGCCGAAGCGTGCGCGACGTTACGACAGGCGTTGGCGCTGTGGCGGGGCCCGGTACTGGCTGACGTGACGCCCGAATTGGCCCGGTCGGCCGCGCACGGGCTCAACGAACGCCGGACGTCCGTTCTGGAGCGGCAACTGGAGCTTGAGTTGTCGCTGGGCCGGTCTGGCAACGCCATCGGTGAACTGCGCGACCTGGTCGCGGAGCACCCCGGCCGCGAGCTGCCACGCCGGCTGCTGGCCCAGGCGATTGAGGCCAGCCGCCCGCCAGCCGTGAAAGCCGGAAAGCGCAGGGGTTTCGGCGGCGGGAACACGGCCGTGACACCGCAAGAACTGCCACCGGATATGCCCTCGTTCGTGGGACATGAGGCGCAGCTGGCGGAGCTGGACGCGCTGGCAGGTCACGCAGAGCGAGCCGACTACGTGGTCATCGCGGCACTGTCGGGCGCGGCCGGAGTCGGCAAGTCGGCCCTCGCGATTCGCTCGGCGCACCGGATCAAACACCTCTTTCCAGACGGCCAGCTGTACGCCGACCTGCGCGAGACCGGCTCGGCAGTCGTCGTGCTGACGCGATTCCTGCGTACGCTGGCGGCCGCGCCAGTGCATCCGGACCCGACTCTGGAGGAACTCGCGGCCCGCTTCAGGTCGCATGTCGCGGATAAGCGGCTGCTGGTGGTGATCGACAACGCGCGGACGGCGGCTCAGGTCAACCCACTGTTGCCCGGTACGCCGACCGCGATGGTGCTCGTGACCAGCCGTCGAGTGCTTCCGCTGATGCCCGGCACCGTGCACAAGGGCATCGCGACGCTGTCTCATCGGCTGGCGGTCGACCTGCTGACGCGGATGCTCGGCGATGAGCGTACGCGCGGCGAGCCCGTCGCGGTGGCCATGCTCGCCCGGCAATGCGGCCACCTCCCGCTGGCACTGTGTATTGCGGCGGCCCGGCTCATCGAACGCCCGCATTGGCCTATCGCGATGCTCGTCGGACGGTTGACTGACGAACGCCAGCGGCTGTCGGAGCTGCAGATCGCCGGGCAGTCGTTGCGTGGCAGCTTCGCCGCGAGCTACGCCGAGCTCGCCGACAGCCCCGCCGCCGCCCGGCTGTTCCGTCTGCTCGGCCAATGGAACCGGCTGGAATTCACCGCTGTGGCGGCGTCGGCGTTAGCCGGTCTGAATGAGGTCGCGACCGAACGCCTGCTGGAAACGCTGACGAGCGCACAGTTGATCGAGTCGCCAGCCCCGGGGTGCTACCGGATGCCGGACCTGCTGCGCCTGTTTGCCCGGGAGCACATATCGGGCCGGGGTGATGACGACGGCGCCGGCCGGACTCCGGAGCTGTCCAGAGTGGCGTGAGGTTGCTGACGTCGCGCTTGCGGCCGTGGTCTTGTTCAGTCAATTCCAGGATTGATCTCGCACTCTCCTCAGCTCTGGTTGAGTTCGCCTGCCGGAACAACCTGGGGAGGTTCGGGTGTCGCCACGTGTCATCGCAATCGCGCCTTGCGGCGCGTTGGAGTTCAGCCCGCGTCTTGTGTCGGCCGTGACGGCCGGCGGCGGCCTGGGAGTGCTCGATCTGGCGGGCGGTGGCCCACGCGCGTTGCGGGCGCTGCGCCGGGCGGTGACCCGGGGGCCGGTCGGTGTCCGGGTGCCGCGCGGATGTGTGGTGGACCCGGCCGACCTGCGGGAGCTCGGTGTCGCCACGGTCGTCGTGGAGCCGGGATCTGACCTCGACACGACCGGCTTCACCGTTCTCGTGGAGGTCGTCGATCTCCAGGAGGCCGAGCGGGCTGTTGCCGGCGGAGCGCATGGGATCATCGCGCGGGGCATGGAAGCCGGCGGGCGGGTGGGTGACCTGAGCTCGTTCGTGCTGCTGCAACAACTGGTTGACGCGATCGACGCGCCGATCTGGGTGTGCGGTGGCATCGGCCCGCGCGCCGCGGCGGCCAGCGTGATCGGCGGCGCGTACGGCGTGGTGCTCGACGCACAGCTCGCGCTCATGCCCGAGTCGGACCTGCCCGACGACGCGATCGCCGCCATCCGGCGCATGGACGGGTCCGAAACGATCACAGTGGGGCGGACCCGGGGGATCCGGCGTGCCTTCCACAGCGAGGAGCTGCTGCCCATCGGCCAGGACGGCTGGCTCGCCTCCGTCTTCGCCGGGCGTTTCCGCGACACGGCCGCTGCCGTACGCGATATTCGTTCGGTCATCGAAGGCGCCGGAAACGACGATACCGCTGGCCGTCTTCTGAGCGAGGGTTCGCCGTTCGCGCAGTCGCTGGGCATCAGGGTGCCCGTCGCGCAGGGGCCGATGACGCGGGTCAGCGACGAGCCCGGATTCGCCGCGGCGGTCGCCGACGCGGGAGGGCTGCCGTTCATCGCGCTCGCCTTGGCCGACGGCGATCGGTCGCGGAGCATGCTGCGTAACGCCTCCGCCGCTCTCGCCGACCGGCCCTGGGGCGTCGGGATCCTCGGCTTCGTGCCGGACGAGCTGCGCGCCGCGCAGCTCGAGGCGATCCGCGAGGTCCGGCCGCCGTGCGCGATCGTGGCGGGTGGGCGTCCGGCCCAGGCTGCCGCCCTGGAGGCCGAGGGGATCACGACCTTCCTACATGTGCCGTCACCTGGGCTGCTGCGCCAGTTCCTACAGGCAGGCGCGCGCAAGTTCGTGTTTGAGGGCGCGGAGTGCGGTGGTCACGTCGGGCCCCGAGCCAGCCTGCCGCTGTGGGAGCAGCAGCTGACCGTTCTCGACGAGCTCGACGATGTCAGCGACCTGCATCTGCTGTTTGCCGGCGGCATTCACGACGCCCGCTCGGCCGCGATGGTCGCCACAATGGCAAGCCCGCTCGCCCGCCGGGGATCGAAGGTCGGCGTCCTGATGGGGACCGCGTACCTGTTCACGCGGGAGGCCGTGCAGACCGGCGCCATCGCGCCCCGGTTCCAGCTGGAGGCGCTGCGCGCCACGCGTACCTCGTTACTGCTGACCGCACCCGGCCACGCGACGCGGGCGCTGCACAGCCCTTTCGTGGACGACTTCCACCGCCTGCAAGCCGACCTCGCCGCTGCCGACGCCGAGAGCCGCAAGCTGTGGCAGCAGCTGGAGCGGCTCAACAATGGGCGGCTGCGCATCGCCAGCAAGGGCGTCAAGCGCGACGGTGACCGGCTCGTGCGGGTGGACGAGGCCACGCAGGCGACGCAGGGCCTGTTCATGGCCGGTCAGATCGCCGTGCTGCGCGACGCCACGCTCAGCGTCGCCGAGTTGCACGACGAGGTGACCGTGCGGGCGGCGGAGTTTCACGAGGCGAGAGCGGAGGCGCTGCGGGACCGGCCCGCCGTCGCTCGGCCGGCGGCCCAGCCACTCGACATTGCCATCATCGGCATGTCCTGTGCCTTTCCCGGGTCGCCCGACCTGGACGGCTACTGGCAGACGATCCTGTCCGCGCGTGATGCCATCACCGAGGTCCCGACCCACCGCTGGGACGCGGACATCTATTACGCGCCGGAGGTCGGGCCGGGTGAAGCGGGCCGATACAGCAGCTCCAAGTGGGGCGGGTTCATCGAGCCGGTTCCCTTCGACGCCATCCACTACGGCATCCCACCCGCCGCCCTGAGCAGCATCGATCCGACGCAGCTGCTCGCGTTGGAGATGGCCCGCAGGGCACTTGCCGACGCGGGATGTTCGAGCGCGGACCATTCGCGTACCGGCGTCGTGTTCGGGGCCGAGGCCGGCAGTGACATGGGCCACGCGCAGACCCTGCGGACGATGCTGCCCAGCTATCTGGGCGAGGTGCCGGAGGAGCTGGCCGAGCTCCTGCCCGAGGTCAGCGAGGACTCGTTCCCGGGGGTGCTGGCCAACGTGATCGCCGGCCGAGTCGCCAACCGGCTCGACCTCGGCGGGCCGAACTTCACGATCGACGCGGCGTGCGCCTCGTCGCTGGCCGCCTTGGATGCGGCGTGCAAGGAGCTGGCCTCCGGCAACAGCGACATGATGATCTGCGGAGCCGCCGACCTGCACAACGGCATCAACGACTACCTGATGTTCACATCGGCACACGCGCTCTCCCCGACCGGAAAGTGCCGCACCTTCGACAGCACAGGCGACGGGATCACGCTCGGGGAAGGGGTCGCCTGCCTCGTCCTCAAACGGCTCGCCGACGCCGAGCGGAACGGCGACCGGGTCTATGCGGTGATCAAGGGCGTCGGCGCGTCCAGCGACGGCCGCGCGCTCGGGCTGACCGCCCCGCGGGCGGAGGGCCAGCGGCGGGCGCTCGACCGGGCGTACGCGACCGCCGGCCTGTCGCCTCGGCAGATCGGGCTCATCGAGGCGCATGGCACCGGCACGGTGGTCGGCGACCGCACCGAACTACAGACCCTGACCACCATGTTCACCGAATCCGGCGCCGCACCGGGCGCCTGCGTGCTGGGCTCCGTGAAGTCTCAGATCGGTCACACCAAGTGCGCGGCGGGCCTTGCGGGCATCATCAAGGCCTCACTCGCGCTACATCACGGCGTCAAGCCGCCGACCGTCAACCTCACCAAGCCCAATCCGGCGTGGGATCCCGAGCGCAGCCCCTTCGCCTTCTACACCGAGGCGCGGCCCTGGCTGGCGGCCGATCGGTACGCCGGGGTGAGCGCGTTCGGCTTCGGCGGCACGAACTATCACACCGTGCTTGCCGCGTACCGCCCAGAGGAGGCCCGGCACGCCCGCAACGAGTGGCCCGCGGAGCTGTTCCTGTTCCGCAGCACCGATGCGATGCGTGAGATGGCGCAGCGCCTCACGTGGACGGACGCTCTCGGACGGCCGTGGCGACTGCGCGATCTGGCCGCCGCGCTGGTCCGTGAGCCGGGCGGGCCGGTGCGGGCCGCAATCGTCGCACGTGATCGGCAGGAACTGTCGACGCTGCTGACCCGGGCGTTGGCCGGGGAGCACGCGCCCGCCCAGGGCCTGATTCGCGGCGACACGATCGACGGGAAGGTGGCGTTCCTGTTCCCCGGGCAGGGGTCACAACGCGTCGGAGCGCTCGCCGAACTGTACGTGAGCTTCCCGGAACTGCGTGAATACCTCGATCCGGCGCTGGCGGCGATGCTGTATCCACCCGCGTTCGGTGACGAGCGGGCGCAGGCCGACCGGGTCCGGGACACCCGGGTGGCTCAGCCGTTGCTCGGCGCGTGCGGGCTTGCGGTCGATCACCTGTTGCGCCGGGTTGGCGTGCGGCCCGACATGGCGGGCGGGCACAGCTACGGCGAGTTGGTCGCGCTGAGCGTCGCCGACGCCTTCGACGGATCCACGTTGATGCGGCTGAGCCGGGAACGCGCCGAAGCAATCCTCGGCGCGGCGGGTGAGGATCCCGGGACCATGGCGGCGGTGGCGGCCGCGCCGCAGGAGGTGAGCTGCCTGCCCGGCGTGGTGCTGGCCAACCACAACGCGCCCAACCAGGTTGTCATCTCCGGACCGACCGACGCCGTACGTGACATGGTTACCCGGCTGCGGGAGGCGGGCAAGCAGGTACGCCCACTGGAGGTGGCCTGTGCGTTTCACAGCCCGGTGATCGCCGGGGGTGTGGACCGTTTCGCCGAGGTACTGAGGGACACGCCGATGGCGAAAACCGTCATCCCGGTGTGGTCGAACCGCAGTGCAGAGTCCTACCCCGCCGATCCGGACAGCATGCGTGAGTCGCTGGCGGCGCAAATCGGCGCGCCGGTGCGGTTCGTGGACCAGATCGAGTCCATGTACGCCGCCGGCGCCCGGATCTTCGTCGAAGCCGGCCCGGGGCAGGCGCTCACCAATCTCGTCCGCGACACGCTGGGCGAACGCACGCACCTGGCGGTCGCCTGTGACGGCGGCCTGCGCGGGCTGCTGATCGCCCTCGGCCATCTGGCGTGCGCCGGTGTGCCGGTGCAGCCGGGCTGGCTGTTCCGCGGGCGTGGGCCGGTGGAGGTGACCGCCCCCAATTCGCACGACTATCCGATGTGGTTGGTAGACGGGCAGCTCGTCCGCGACCACCGCGGCGAACCGCTGCGCGGCGGAATGCAACCGCCTCGACTGATCAAGGAGTGGTCCACGATGGGCAAGCGCGACGATCTGCTGAACGAGTACCTGCGGACTTCCCGCGACCTGATCGCCTCCCAGCGCGACGTCATGCTCGCCTATCTCGGGGGCGGCGAGACCGGCCGGCTGGTCTGGCAGCCGTCGGAGTCGTCGGTGCCAGCCGCGCAGCCGGCGGTGGACGCAGCCTCCGTACCAGCCCCGGCCGTGGCGGAGATCGCCGCGCCGGCCGAGCAGGAGGCGCCGGTCAAGCTCGATTTCCAGGGCGCCGTACTCGCCGTCATCAGCGACCGCACCGGCTACCCGCTGGAGCTGATCAGCCCGGACCTAGACGTCGAAGCCGACCTCGGCATCGACTCCATCAAGCGGGCCGAGATCGCCGGCGCGGTGGCGATGCGGCTGAAGCTGCCGACCGAGGGGGATCGGGCCCTGCTGGAGGACCTGGTCAGGGCGCGAACGGTACGCGCTATGGTCGCCTGGCTCGAGGAAAAGGTCGCCGGGTCGGGTGCAGCCACGGTGCCCGACCCCGCGCCGACGCAGAAGGGCCCGGCATCCGCTGCCGGGGCCACCACGCCGATCCGGCTCGTGCCGCGGCTGGTGGCGATTCCCGGCGAGGCCGCCAACGCGGACATCCTTACTGGCAAGCGGTTCTCGATCGTGGGTTCGCTGCCTGAGCTGGAGGCGAGGCTGCGCGAGCATGGCGCCACCCTCGTCGACGGTCAGCCGTGCGACGCGGTCGTCTTCGCCGAGCCGCAACTGCCCGAGGACTTCGAGGCAATTCAGCAGGCGCTGGCGGCCGGACCGCGATGGCTCTACGCGGTCGGCGGCTCGGAGGGACTGCCCGGGCTGTTCCGCACCATCGAACGCGAATACCCGGACCTGCTCGTCCGCGTCGTCACGGCGGGCGACGTGTTCGACGAGCTGCTCATCGACGCACGCCAGCCGGTCGTGCGGCGTACGCCCGAGGGACGGTTCTCCTACGACCTGGTCGCCGAGCGTCTGGAGACGCCCGGCATCGGCCCGGACGACGACGGCACGGCCGAGGCGGCGGCGCTGGGACTCGGACGTGACTCGGTCGTCGTGCTGATCGGTGGCGCGCGCGGCATCACACCGTGGGTCGCGCAGGCGATCGCCACCGCGAGTCGCTGCCGGATTGAACTCGCCGGGCGCACGATGCTCGCCGACGAGCCGGACGGCATCGCCGCCGACGACCTGGCCGGCGTACGCGCCGCACTCGTCGCGCAGGGCATGCGCGAACCCGCCGAGATCGAGCGCCGGGCGAGAGCCGTCATGGCCGACCGAGAAATCCACGCCACCATGACCGAACTGCGGGCGCTGGGCGCGCAGGTGCGCTACCGCAGCCTCGACGTACGCGACGAGGAAGCCACCCACCGGATGATCAAAGAAATCCACAGTGAGTACGGCCGGATCGACGGCGTCGTCTTCGCCGCCGGCATCATCGAGGACCGGCTCATCGCGGAGAAGCAACCGGCGTCGTTCGCCCGGGTCTACAGCACGAAGGTGGACGGCGCCCGGGCCGTGCTGAATGCGCTGGACGAGCTGCCCGGCCGACCGAAGTTCGTGGTCTTGTTCGGCAGCGTGGCGGCGGCGTACGGCAATCGCGGTCAAGCCGACTACGCGGCGGCCAACGACGCCATCGACACCATCGCCTCCGCCTGGGCCCAACGCACCGGGAACCGGTGCCTGACAGTCCATTGGGGGCCGTGGGCGCCCAAAGCCGGGCACGGCGGCATGGTGACCGCGTCGCTCGAAGCCGAGTTCGCCACACGGGGCGTACGCCTCATTGAGCCGGGTGAAGGCGCGCGATGTCTGCTGCGCGAACTCGCCTGGGGTGATCCGGCGACGACGTCGGTCGTCTACACCGCGTCGAACATCTGAAAGGGGCCCCGATGGACGTCGCAATCGTGGGCATGGCCGCGCTCATGCCGGGCGCGCCGACGCTCGAGCACTATTGGCGCAACCTTGTGGCCGGCGTGGACGCAATCTCCGACGTCCCGCCGAACAAGTGGGACAAGGAATTCTACGATCCGCCGCTGGCGCATCGACCCGACCGGCTGTACTGCCGCCGCGGCGGATTCGTCGATGACATCGCCACGTTCGATCCGCTGTCCTTCGGCGTCATGCCGTCATCGGTGCCGTTCATCGAGCCCGACCAGCTCATCGCGTTGGAGGTGGCTGCGGCGGCGATCGAGGACGCGGGCGGTGCCGACCGGCTGCCGGACCGAGACCGGGTCGGCGTCATCGTCGGTCGGGGCGGCATCCTCAGCCCAGCTCAGGCCCGCTATGCGCAACGCGTACGCATGTCGAGCCAGGTGCTGCTGGTCCTCAAAGAGCTCATGCCCGAGCTGGACGATCATCGGCTGGAGCTGGTGCGCAAGCTGTTCGACGAGCGCCTCGGCCCGCACCAGCCGGAGGGCACGATCGGGCTGGTGCCCAACCTGACCGCGTCGCGCATCGCGAACCGGTTCAACCTCCGCGGTCCTGCGTACACGCTGGACGCTGCGTGCGCGTCATCGCTGATCGCGGTGGACCAAGGCGCCACCGAGCTGCTCAGCGGCCGGCTCGACATGGTCCTCGCCGGCGGCGTGCATCACGTGCACGACATCAGCTTCTGGTCGGTGTTCAGCCAGCTGGGAGCGTTGTCACGGCGCGGCGAGATCCGCCCGTTCGACCAGGCCGCCGACGGGCTGCTGATCGGCGAGGGCACCGGCCTGGTGGTGCTGAAGCGCATGGCCGACGCTCGGCGCGACGGCGACCGCGTCTACGCCGCGATCCGGGGGATCGGCACGTCCAGCGACGGGCGCTCGGCGAGCATGTTCAACCCGGCCAGCACCGGCCAGTCGCTGGCGATCCGCCGGGCATGGCAGGCCGCCGGGCTCGAACCGACCGCGCCCGACGCGCTGGGCCTGCTTGAGGCGCATGGCACGGGCACGCCCACCGGCGACGCCGCCGAACTTGCCACCTTGTCCGACGTCTTCGGACCGCCACAGGCGCACCGTCCGGTCGTCGGCTCGGTCAAGTCGATGATCGGTCACACCATGCCCGCGGCCGGCATCGCCGGGCTCATCAAGGCCGCGCTCGCAGTGTCGCGCGGCATGCTGCTGCCCACCCTGCACTGCGACGATCCGCTGCCCCAGCTCGCCCAGACCCGGTTCCGCACCCTGAGCACCGCCCAGACCTGGGAAGCCGACGGACCGCGGCGGGCCGGCGTCAACGCGTTCGGCTTTGGCGGAATCAACGCCCACATCATCCTGGAAGAGGTGCCGCATATGACGACGAGCACAACGGCCGCGCCGCCTGTCGTCCGCGAGCCGGACCGGCTGCTGCTGCTGTCCGCGTCGGACACCGAAGCCATGGCCCGCCTGCTCGAAACCGACGACGTGCTGCGGCACCGCCCCGGCATTGAGCTGGGATGCCGGCTCGCCATCGTCAATCCGACACCGGAACGGCTGGCGATCGCCCGCAAGGCGGTCGCGGCCGGCAAGCCATGGCGTGGTGGCTGGGATGTGTGGTACAGCCCACGGCCGCTGCTCGCCGAGGGCAAGCTAGCCTTCGTCTTCCCCGGCCTGGAGGCCGAGTTCGCACCGCGCCTGGGCGAAGTGGCCGCACACTTCGGGCTGCCCGACCGGCACTGGTCGATGGAGGACCTCGGCGAGCACGGCGCCGGCGTCATCGAGGTGGGAAAGACTCTGGACAAGGCGCTGCGGCGCATGGGCGTACGCCCCGACGCGGTCGCGGGGCACAGCATCGGCGAATGGGCGGCAGCCGCCGCCACCGGCCTGATGAGCACCGCGTCGATGGACGAGTTCCTGGCGGTGTTCAACTCCGAGTCCGCGGAGATCCCAGGGCGCAGATTTGCCTTCGTCGGCGCAGGCGTCGACCGGGTCGCGCCGATACTGGCTAACTACTCCGGGGTGGTCGTGTCGCACGACAACGCGCCCACCCAGTGTTGCGTCAACGGACCGATCGAACAGGTCGAGCGGCTCATCGACGCGCTGCGGCGCGACCACGTCATCGCACAGATGCTGCCATTCCGATCGGCGTTCCACACACCCGCCTTCGCCGACGGCCTCGCGGCGGTCGGGACGGCCCTGCGGCACTGGACGGTCCGCCAGCCGTCCTGCCCGGTGTGGTCGGCGACGCTGGCCGGGCCGTATCCGTCCGGTCCGGACGAGGTCACGGCGTTGTTCGCCCGGCACATGGTCGAGCCGGTGCGGTTCGGGCCGACCGTCTCCGCTATGTACGCCGCCGGAGTACGCGTGTTCCTGCAGGTCGGCGCCGGTCAGCTGAGTTCGGTGATCGCAGAGAACCTGCGTGGACAAGACCATCTGGCTATGCCGGTCAACGTCACCCACCGCGACGGCGTCGAACAGCTGCGATGCGTTGCCGCGGCGCTCTGGGTCGAAGGAGGCGCACCCGACTTCGCCGCCTTGAGCGACTCGCAACCGACCGGCATGAGACTCGACCTCGGCGGGCCGCTCGTACGGCTGGGCGAAAGCGCCAACGGCCTGCTGGGGGTGACCGGACGCTCCCACGAGGCAACCACCTTGGACAAGCTCGCGGAAAAAAACGCGCTCGCCGCCGAACTCGCCGCGTTGCTGCGCGAGACGCAGGACAGCGCGGCCGAGGTGCTCAGCATCGTGGCGCTCGACGAGGGCAGACCCGCCGAGCACCGCGAAACGCTGCAGGTGTCGCTGGACACGATGCCCTATCTGAAAGATCACTGCTTCTTCGTCCAGCCCGACGACTGGCCGCATCCCGAGGACCGTTGGCCGGTGGTGCCGGCGACCACGGTCGTGCAGCTCATGATGGACGCCGCTGAGCGAGCGGCGGGTTCCGAAAGGCGCGCTGTCGGCGTACACGACGCCCGCTTCCACCGCTGGGTCATCGCCGCGCCCGCCCAGGACGTCGAGATCGTCGTCACAGCGCAGGACGCCAACCGGTTCACCGTGATGTTCGGGCCGTTCGCGCGGGCCACGGTCGAGGTGGCGGCAACCTATCCGAACGACGCCCCGCCGCCGATCGCGTACAGCTCGGCCGCCGAGTCCGCGCCCACGCTGTCGCCCGCCGACATGTACGCGGAGCGCCTGATGTTCCACGGACCGCTGTTCCGCGGCGTGACCGAGGTGCATGCCTTGGGTGAAAGGCATGTACGTGGCGTGGTGACTACGCCGACTCCACCCGGCGCGCTACTGGACAACGCATTGCAGCTGATCGGCAACTGGCTCATCACCACCCAGCCGTCGCGGACGGTGGCATTGCCGGTCGCAATCGGCAAGATCCGCTTCTTCGGCCCGCCGCCGCCGGCCGGCAAGGCGTTCGAGTGCATCGCGCGGGTCCGGTCGATCGACGACGCGCAGCTCGTCGCCGACACGCAGCTGATCGACAACGGCCGGGTGTGGGCGGTCATTGAAGGCGCGGTGGATCGCCGCTTCGACAGCCACCCGACCGCCCGCATGGCCGAACGGTTCCCGGAGCGGTACCCGATGTCCAGCCGCGCACCGGAGGGCTACACGATGGCCTTCGACTGCTGGACCGACCCGGTCACGCTCACCATGGCGGCCCGCGCCATCCTCGGCGGCCGCGCGTACGCCGAGTTCGACCAGCTGCCCGGCACCGAACGCAAACGTTGGCTGCTCGGCCGGATCGCCGCCAAGGACGCGGTGCGCTTCCGGCAGTGGGACGCCGGGCACCGCTACGTCTACCCGGTCGAGCTGACCATTCGTGACGAACCAGGCGGCGGGCACAGCGTGCAGGTGGAGTCGTCCCGCCTCACGCCATGCTTCGTGGACCTGGCCGTCTGCGGCGACGTGGGCGTAGCCATCGCCGGCGAGCATCCGGTCGGCATCGCGGTGGCCGAGAACCCGGCCGATCGGGAGGCACTCGCCCGCGAGGTCCACGCCAAGGCCGGCGGCGCGTCCGGAGAAATCGCGTTCCGCGAGGTGTCCAACCCTGACGACCTGCCCGCCCGCACGTACACCGTCGCCTTCACGGGAGAGTGAGATGCAAGCCGACCGACAGGCGATCCTCGCCGAGATCGCGGAAATCCTGGGTGCCATCCGCAATGACGTGAACACCGACATCACGATGGACTCGATGTTCCGCTCGGAGATCGGTCTCGCGAGCATCGAAATCGTCGCGCTGGCCGGGCGGCTCCAGGCGCGATACGGCACAACCGTTAACTTCGCCCAGTTTGTCGCCGAGATCGGGCTGCAGTCGATGCAGGACCTGCGGGTCGGGCTGCTCGTGGACTACATCGCCCAGTCGCAGGAACTGGCGACGGGATGACGCACATCGAGGCCAATGGCATCACGATGCACGTCCAGGTGCTGGAGCCACCCGGCGTCGCGGCCCGTACCGCGGTGCTCGTCCACGGCCTCGGCCACGACAGTATGGCCAGCTGGTACCTGACGCTGGCCCACCCGCTGTGCGCTCAGGGCGTGCGCGTGGTTCTGTACGACCTGCGAGGGCACGGCATGTCCGAGGCACCACGGTCCGGGTACCGCCTGGCCGACTTCATCGGCGACCTGGAGGCGCTGCTGGCCCACCTCGACGTCGACGGCCCGATCCTCCTGCTGGGCAACTCCTTCGGGGCGATGGTCTGCTTCGGCTACACCGCCGTTCATCCCGCGAGGGTCGCGGGCATGGTAGCGATCGAGGGCGGCCCTCCCACCGCAGGGTGGATCGGCGGCGTGCTGGCGGCCATGCGCGCCAACGAGCACGAACTGCCCGGGTTCGCGTCCAGCGAGCCCGTCTCCGTCGCTTCGATCACCTGCCCGGTGCTGTGCGTCTACGGCGGCGCTTCCCCGGTGGCCGCGTACGCGCACACCGTGCGCCGATGGATTCCGCAGGCCGAACTGGCCGTCGTGCCCGATGCGACACACACCGTCCTCATCGATCAGCCTGACGGGGTGCGGGCCCTGATCGCCTCGTTCCTGACCACGCTGGAGGCACCGCAGTGCGATGCATGATTATCAGCAACGGCCGATGCGGCTCCACCTTGCTGTCCGACCTCATCGGCGAGGAACCCGAGACCCTGTCGGCGCATGAGTTCTTCATGGGCGCGATGCCGTGGACGGCCAGTGAGGAGATCACGTCCGGGGCCGCGTACTGGGCGATGCTCAGCTCTCCCAAGCCGGACCTCCGTACGCTGTTCCGCGTCGGCCTGCCCCTCAAGGAGTTGGCGTATCCGGCCGACGGCCGCAGGGCCGGCGACCTCACCGAGCTGCCGTGGATTCTCGCCATCACGCTGCCCAAGCTCACGCCGGACCCGGACGCGCTGTTCGACGAGCTGGCGGTGCGGGTTCCCCGGTTTCCCGCGCAGCCGGTGATGCGTCATCACCGGATGGTCCTCGATCTGCTGACGCGAATGCTCGGCCGACGGCGCTGGGTCGAACGATCTGGCGGTTCCACCTATCTTGCTCCACAGCTGCTCACGTCGTTTCCCGACGCGAGGGTCGTGTACCTGACGCGCAACTGGGAGGACACCGCCCGGTCGATGGCCCGGCATCCGTCCTTCCAGTTGATCCAGTTGCGGGTCGAGTTCCTCGGCCGATGCGGAGTGGACCCGTTCCTGATACGGCCGGATCAGGCGGTGCCCGAGGACCTCGAGCGGTTCCTGCCCGAACGGATCGACGCCGCCGCTCTCACCGAACGCGGCCAAGACCTCCGCCGCTATCTCTGGCTGTGCGCGTTCCTGACCAGCCAGGCCGAGCAGGCACTGGCCGACACGCCACCGGAGCACCTGCTCACCATGAGTTACGAGGACCTGGTCGCCGACCCGGAGACGCAGCTCGGCCGGCTCGGGCGTTTCTTGGACTTCGCAGACTGGCCGGGGTGGGCAGCACGCGTGGCGGGACATGTCGTCGCGCAGCCGTCGCGACGGCAGCCGGTAACAACCTAGTTGCGAGAAGGGAAGCCATGAAAAGGGCCTTGTTAAGGCGCCTCGCCGTACCGGCCGCACTGCTGCTGGCGTTCGCGCCGACGGGCGCCGGTAGCACGGCGACCGCGCAGAGTGTCGCAGCCACCTACTCCTACCGGTTGCTGGCAAAGGCACAGCCGGACGAGTGCTTCGCCGGCGTCGGTGTTCCCTACCCGGTGGGTCCCCCCTGTGCCACCGGCCAGCCGAAGGTCAACCAGGCGTACGTGTGGGGCATGACGAAGGTGAGCACCAAGATCTGGTTCGGCACGGGCGCCAACGTCCACTGCGTCGTGGGCGGTGCGACCCTGGCGCTGGCTCAGCCGATCCTCAACGACGACTACGTATGCGAATACGGCGAGAGCCAGATCATCGTGCAGAACCCCACGGTCCCAGCGTCGGTCGGCGACCAGCGGCGCCCGGAGGTATTCATCTGGGACACCGCGACGCAGACGCTGACCCGCAAGACCGATGACATCATGAACGCCTCGGCCGCCGACCAGCTGCGACTGCGCGCGACACTGGGGCTGCGAGCGGCGGGCTCGTTCAACGGGGTTGTCCTGTTCGGCGGGCCGGGCCTGGGCACCAGCATCAACATGTTCGCCTTCAACAGCACGACCGGGCAGTACCTGGGCTCGGCCGGATTCCAGCAGTACGGCAACATCCGGCACTTCCTCGTGGCCGGCAACGCCCTCTATGCCGGGGTCGGCGTGGGCCGCAACGGCGAGCTCAGCGGCAACGTCCTGCGTTGGACGGGTAGCGTGACCGATCCCTTCAACTTCGTCAACGTCGGCACCCTGCCCGCTCAAGCCGCCGACCTGGCGATCTACGACGGACGGATCGCCGTCTCGACCTGGTCGACCATCAACGCCGACACGCCGGCGAAGCGAGCCGGCATCTGGGTGAGCCCGATACTGGCGAACGGTCAGCCCGGTCTCAACGAAGAAGACGCCAACGGCTGGCAGCAAGTCTGGGAAGTCGGGCAGTACGACCCCGACTTGACCGTCGCGAGCAGCTACGGCCTGGGCGGCCTTTACGAGTACGGCGGCCAGTTGTACTGGTCCACCATGCACGTGCCGCTAAAGTCGTCCAGCGTTTTTCTCCTGAGGTATCCGCAGCCGGACGACACGGCCAAGTGCAACGCCATATACAACACCCTGCGGGCCATCTCGGTCTGGCGCGGCAGCGGCTTGGGTACCTCGACCGCCCACGTCGACATGCTCTACGGTGAGTCGACGATGAAAAAGTACGACCCGGCAGGCAACAAGGGCGTCGGGTCGTGGTCGGACCAGCCCACCGGCTGGACGGCGGTCTACGGCCGCTCCGGGTTCGGCGGCAACCCGTTCCTCAACTATGGCTGGGTGATGCGCGAGGCCAGCGGCAAGCTGTTCATCGGCGTGATGGACTGGGCATACCTGCTTAAGGGCCGGCTCGGATCAAGCACCTGCGGCCACAAGTTCGGCGACTACGACAACTGGGGCGGGGAGCTGTGGGTCTTCGAAGACCCCAACCGCCCGGCGACGCCGGTCAACACCACCGGGTTCGGCAACATCCTCAACTACGGCGTGCGCACCATGGTCACCGACGGGAACAAGCTCTACTTGGGCATGGCCAATCCGATGAACCTACGCACCGACAGGACCCAGTCCACCGGCGGCTGGGAGCTGATCGAACTGACCATAGGATAGGAAACGTCCGTTGAACCGCCCGCTCACTATGTCGCTTGCCGTGCTCGTGCTGCTGCTCGCCGGTTGCCAGGCGGTGCGGCCCGCACCGGTCCCGCGGCCTACCAGCACCGCCGACGCGGCGGCGTCTGCCACTCACCGGACCATGGTGGGCGGGCGGATTCGCACCTATCAGGTTTACCGGCCCGAATTGCCTGCGGGGGCGCGGGTGCCCCTGGTCGTCATGCTGCACGGCGCCCTGGGCACCGGTGCGCAGGCTCGGACGTCGTACGGCTGGGACGAGCAGGCCGTGCGAGATGGATTCGTGGTCGCATACCCCGACGGGCTCAACCGGTCGTGGGCGGTCAGCGACACCTGCTGCGGGCCTTCGGCTGCGTCTCGTGTGGATGAGATGAGCTTCATCCGGCAGATGATCACGGAGATCTCCCGCAGCACCCCCATCGACTCGAGTCGAATTTTTGCCACGGGCATCTCCAATGGTGGCATGCTCGCCTACCGGCTGGCGTGCGGCACTGACCTGTTCGCAGCGATCGGACCCGTCTCGGCGACGATGCTGGGCACGTGCGAGAAGCCTTTCCCGACCTCAGTGATCCACATCCACGGCGGAGCGGACGCCACCATTCCGCTCCGTGGCGGCCCCGGTAAACGCAGCAACAACGGCACCGGCCGCTATCCCGCCGACACCAGCGGCCCACCGATAGCCGGCCTGGCCGAAACCTGGCGCCAGGTCGACCGCTGTCCGCAGCCGATGATCACGACCTCGGGTGTCGTCACCCGCTCAGTTGCGGCCTGCCCGGACGGACGGGGGGTCACCCTCATAACTATCACGGACGCCGGTCACCAGTGGCCGGGGCAACCCGGTCCGACGGGAGCAGCCGTCGCAGCCCTCAACCTCGACCGGCCCTCCGCTGCGTTGGACGCCACCGCGACCATCTGGAACTTCTTCGCCGAACACCCGCGCAAGACCGGCTGAACCGAGCCACACCGCCCTGCGGGCGCTCGCCGGCATTCTCGTCCGTCCGTGCGCTTGTACTGCGCCTGCACCGCCACAGGACCTGAGAGGGCGTTCGATTTGTTCTTGATCTACCAGTATGAGCCTCGCCAGGTGGGTGTAGCTACGTCCGTTATGCGGCGGCTGACGTTATCGATCATGGCGATGTGGATCATGGCAGCTGGTCGGCAGGGTCCCGTAGTCGCGGACGAGTCTGCGGTGCACCTGCAGGTGTGTTCCTAGCTTGATCTTTAACCTGTGCGGCGTGGCCTCGGGTTAAGCGAGGAACCCCGGCTGTTCAGCTTCAGGGCCGAGAAGCTGACCGCCAGCTACCTCAGCTCGCTCCCTGAGGACGAAGCGGTCGCTGCCCTGGAGTCGGGGAGACGGCGTGAGGATCGGTGGCTCATCGTCTCCGCCAGCTTTGGCGCCGCGATCGACAGAAGCTCGAACAGGGTTGGGCCTACCCTGTTGATGGAGATCGGGCGATCTTCCGCGGCTCGGATCACGATCCGGGCTGCATCCGCCGGCAGCAGAGCCGGCACGTTCGCAAACATCTCGGTCGGGGCGATCATGTCCGTGCGTACCAGGGGCATGCGCACGTTCGATACGGTTATCCCGTCTGCGCGCATTTCCCGTGCAACGATTCGCCCGAAGGTGTCGAGAGCTGTCTTTGACGAGATGTACGCCGCGAACTTCGGGGTACGTAGCTGCACACCTGCGGTCGTGACGTTGACGATATGCCCCGATCCCGCCGCGACCATGTGTGGCAGGAGGGCCATGGTCAGCCGGACGGGCGCCAGGTAGTTGATCGCCATTGTCCGCTCAAAGTCGTGGATCCGGTTCCACGAGGCGGGGATGGATCGTCTGATGGATCTGCCAGCGTTGTTGACCAGGACATCGACTGTCTGGTGGCGCTGGAGGATGAGCTCGACCATGGCCGCGACGCGGTCAGGCTGGGTCAGGTCGCACGGGTACGACGCTGCCATCCCGGCAGAGGCATTGATGCGGCCGACCACGCCATCGAGCAGGTCAGCGCGACGGGCAACCGCGATAACGGTGGCGCCCAAGCGGCCCGCCTCGACTGCGGTGGCGGCGCCGATGCCCGAGGACGCCCCGGTCACCAGCACGGTCAGGCCGCGCATCGATCGCCTGCGTTGTCGTGGCAGCCGTAGGGCGTCGCGAGCCCGAGCGCCGACCGACGCCAGCCTGTTCGTGCTCCTCGTCGGTCGGATCTCGGGGGATGCTTCCGGCATAGTCAACATGGTAGTTGACACACTGCCTCACCGGCGAGTGAGGGCATTGACGGCGCTATCATGTGCCCGTGAGTGATGGCAGCAAGCCCAAGATGGAGAGTGGGATCGGGCAGCGCCGCGCGCAGGCTCGTGGTCAGCAGAACGCCGCCTACGCGGACCGGAGAAGTGAAATCCTCGCGGCTGCGGCGAAGCTGTTCAAGAGCCAGGGCTTCCGAGGCACGAGCCTCGTTCACATAGCCGACCAGGTCGGCACGGACCGGGCATCGCTCTACTACTACTTCAGCAGCAAGGAAGAGCTCTTCGACGTCCTCGTCACCGACGTCGTCAAGAAGAACCTCGCCACGGCCGAGGGGATCCGTGACTCAGCGGACCCCGCACCGGAGAAGCTCAGGAAGCTGATCGTCGGCCTCATGGAGTCGTACGCCGAGCACTACCCGTTCCTGTACGTGTACCTGCAGGAGAACATGGCTCACGTGGCACCGAAGCGCCAGGCCTGGGCGCGGCAGATGCGTCAGGTCAACCGGCGCTACGAGACCGCGATCACCGACATCATCCGCATGGGCATCGACGAGGGCAGCATCAAGGCGGCCGGCGAGCCGTGGGTCCTCGCGTACGGCGTGATGGGCATGGTCAGCTGGACCCATCGGTGGTTCAACCCGAACACCTCAGAGGTGGACGCGCGCGCGATCGGCGAGTCGTACGCCGAGGTGATCCTCGCGGGCCTCGCCGCCGAGCGCGGGTGACGCTGCCGGTTTGACTTGCGCCCACGCGGGGTCAACACTGTTGTTGATATGACTGTCAGACAACTCCGTCCAGACGTCGATGCCCTCGTGAGCCTCTTCGAGCGCCTCGACGTACGTCCCTACGAGGAGCTGGGCGTCCTCCGGGCGCGCAGGGCGATGGCAGCGGTGACCCGCTCCCAGACCGCTCCTCTCCCCGTGGCCCGGGTCGAAGACGTCACGGTTCCCGGCGCCGTCGGGCGCCTCCCCACGCGGGTCTACGATCCCGCCCCAGGCGCGGGTCTCCCGCTCGTCGTCTACGTGCACGGCGGCGGGTTCAGCCTTGGAAATGTGGAGGCCGCGGACGGCCCGTGCCGGAGGCTGGCCGAAACGGCCAAGGTCGTCGTGGCCTCCGTCGAGTATCGCCTCGCCCCAGAGTCGCCGTTCCCCGCAGGGTTGGAAGACTGCCGTGCGGCCGTCGACTGGTTGCTGGACGACCCTGGTCGCGTCGGCGCCGGCGACGGGCGAATCCTGGTAGGAGACAGCGCTGGCGCTCATCTCGTGGCGTCGACCTCCGTGCAGCGCCGTGACGCCGGGCTGCGCCCCGCGGATGCGCAGGTGCTCATCTACCCGACCGTGCGCCCCGCCCGCGGCAACCCGTTCCGTTCATACGAGGAGAACGCCGACGCACCCCTGATGAGCCGGTCGACGATGACCTGGTTCTGGGACCAGTACCTTCCTGCCTCGCACGACCCCACCGACCCGCGCATCGACCTACTGCGCTGCCCTGACTTTCGCGGTCTTCCCCGCACGCTGATCGTGGCGGCTGAGCTGGACCCGCTGCGCGACGAGGGGCTCGAGCTCGCAGCCCGAATGGCCGAGGACGGTGTACCGGTCGAGACATCGCTCTACGAAGGAGCCGTCCACGGGTTCTGGTGGCTCGACGCGGCGCTCGGGCAGGCAGCCGAGCTGGACGGAGAGTTGGCGGCGTTCATCGGCCGTCTCTGAGCAAGCACGTTCGCCCAGAGACGGCCGATGCGGCAGGATCAGCCGGCAGCCAACAGCTCGGCCGCCCGCTCGGCCAGCAGGAACTTGCGGGGCCGCCCGCTCGGCGTGACCGGGACGTCCTTCACACTGGTGAAGAGCACGTGGCGTGGGACCTTGAAGCGGGCGAGGCGGTCGGCGCAGAACGCCCGCAGTTCCTCCTCGTCGACCGTGCTCTCCTCACGACGGACCACCCATGCGACACCCACCTCGCCCATGCGGTCGTCGCGCAACGGTACGACGTGTGCGTGCATGACACCGAGGTGGCTCGTCAGCACGTCCTCGATCTCCTTGGGGACGACCTGCTCCCCGCCGCAGCGGTAGACGTCCTTGGCGCGTCCGACCAGGGACACGAAGCCCTGGTCGTCGATCGTCGCGAGGTCACCGGAGCGGAACCAGCCGTCGGCGTCGAACGCTGCGGCGGTCTCCTCCGGCTTGCGGTAGTACCCCGGAGTGATGCCGGGGCCCCGCGCGAGGAGCTCACCGACCTCCCCGGGCCGCACGGTCTCCCCGGTCGCCGGGTCGGCCAGACGGTACTCGACGAGGAGGCCGCCGAGAGCGGGGTCGCCGGCGCATCCGGCCGGACGCATCCGACCGTTCGTGCTGCGCACCCGCTCGTCGGGTCCCCCGGGCTCGGTCAGCGTGGTGGTCGCCGTGGTCTCGCTCATGCCGTAGCCGGTGGTGAGTTCGACCTCCCCGAACACGTCACGGATGCGCTCCCACAACCATGGTGGTGAGTAACCGCCGGACGAGATCATGGTGGTGAGGCTGGGCAGCTCGCGAGGGTCGGCCTCCAGCCGATCGATGAGGGCCATGGTCATGGTCGGGATCAGCAAGACGTCGTCGGCCGAGTGCCCGGCGATTCCGTCAATGGTGGTCTGCGCGCCGAACGCCAGCTGGGGCACGATCGCCCCGCCGGCGTACGTCACGGCCAGCATGCCCTCGACATATCCGTAGACGTGATACATCGGTAGCGAGAAGACCACCCGATGCCCGTCTCCGAACGCGCGGGAGTAGGCGCTGCCGTAGGCGGTGCGGGTGAGCATGTCGTGAGTGAGTACGACGCCCTTGGGGTTTCCGGTCGTGCCCGACGTGTAGAGGACGTCGCAGGTGGCCGCCGGGTCGGCGGCCCCCAGCCGCAACATTACGGCCCCACCCCCGGCCCCCACGGCCGAGAACCGAAGAGCGGCGGGGAGGGGAAGAGTGTGGTAAAACAAGGGTATATCACGGGGGTGGCCGGAAGCAT
>NZ_JBEYIX010000053.1:0-41224 GCF_040636055.1 Micromonospora sp. NPDC006766
CCCGCCGAGAGCGAACAGTTCCTCGCCGTGCGACATGCCCCCAGCGGCGGCGAGCCGGCCACGGCCAAGGAGCCGGCCGGCGCCAAGCAGCCCGCCGGCTCGAAGTTGCCGGCCTCCAGCCGCTCCTTGACCGCGACGAGGAAGCGGGCCGCGTCCGCGCCGTCGATCAGCCGGTGGTCGTACGACAGGGCCAGGTAGACCATCGAGCGGACCGCGATGACCTCGCCCAGCTCCGGGTCGTTGACCACGACCGGCCGCTTCACGACGGCACCCGTGCCGAGCATCGCCGACTGCGGCGACGGCACGATCGGGGTGTCGAAGAGCGCGCCCCGGCTGCCGGTGTTGGTCAGCGTGAAGGTCGCACCGGCGATCTCGTCCGGGCTGATCTTGTTGGTGCGGGTGCGCTCGGCCAGGTCGGCGACCCGCTTGGCGATGCCGCCCAGGTTGAGGTCACCGGCGTTGTGGATCACCGGCACCAGCAGCCCGCGCTCGGTGTCCACCGCGATGCCGAGGTGCTCCGCGTCCGGGTAGGTGATCGTGCCGGCGTCCAGGTCCATGCTGGCGTTGACGATCGGGTACGTCTGCAGCGCCTCGACCGCGGCCAGGGCGAAGAACGGCAGGAAGGACAGCTTCACGCCGTGCCGCTGCAGGAACGAGTCCTTCGCCTGCGCCCGCAGCTTGGCGATCCTGGTGACGTCCACCTCGATCACCGTGGTGAGCTGCGCCATCTCGTGCAGCGACTGCTGCATCCGCTTGGCGATGGCCGTCCGGATCCGGGGCAGCTTCTCGGTGGTGCCCCGCTTCGCGCTCGGCTGCGGCTTCACAGCCGGCTTGGCCGGGGCCGCTGCCGCAGCGGGGGCCGGCTGGGCGGCCGGCGCGGCCTTGGCGGCCTTCGCCTTCTCCGCCGCGTCCAGCACGTCCTGCTTGCGGATCCGCCCGCCGACGCCGGTGCCGGTGACCGAGGCCAGGTTGACCCCGTGCTCGGCGGCCAGCTTGCGGACCAGCGGGGTCACGTAGCCGGCGGCTTCCTCGCCACCCTGCACCGGCGCGCTCGGGCGCTGCGGGGTCGGGGTCGGGGCGGCCGGCTGCGCGGCCTGCTCGACCTGTGCCGGCCGGGCGGCGGCCTCCGCCTCGGCTACCGGCTCGTTGTAGGACAAGCCCGGGGTCGGCTCCTCGACCTTCGGCGCCGGCGCGGCCGTGGGCTTCGGCTCCGGCTTCGCCTCGGCCTGCGGTGCGGGGGCCGGAGCGGGCGTCGGCTGGGCCGGCGCACCGGCCGCCCCGACGACCGCCAGGTCGGCGCCGACCGGGGCGGTCTCGTCCTCGGCGACCTTGATCTCCAGCAGCGTGCCGGCGACCGGCGAAGGAATTTCCGTGTCGACCTTGTCGGTGGAGACCTCCAGCAGGGGCTCGTCCACCTCGACGCTGTCGCCGACCTGCTTGAGCCAGCGGGTAACCGTACCCTCGGTGACGCTCTCGCCCAGGGCCGGCATCTTGACCGGGGTGCCCGCGCCCGTCGGCGCCGGTGCCGCCGGGGCTGCCGGGGCCTGCACCGCCGGCTGCTCCGCCTCGGCCTGCGGCGCGGCGGCGGCCGCCGCAGCCTGCTCCGCCGGTGCCGCCGGCTGCGGGGCGGCCGCGCCGGCCGCCTCGCCCGCGCCGGCGATGACCGCCAGTTCGCTGCCGACCTCGGCGGTCTCGTCCTCGCCGACCACGATCCGGCTCAGCACGCCCGCCGCGGGCGACGGGATCTCGGTGTCGACCTTGTCGGTGGACACCTCAAGCAGCGGCTCGTCGACCTCGACGGTGTCGCCCTCCTGCTTGAGCCAGCGCGTGACGGTGCCCTCGGTGACGCTCTCGCCGAGCCGGGGCATGGTGACCGATACCGGCATGTTCTCCAGACTCCTTCATTTCCCTGGTGGGATCATCGCCCGTCGCCGGACGCCGCGGTTGTCGTGGTCAGGCGTGCGCGTGCAGCGGCTTGCCGGCGAGGGCCAGGTGCGCCTCGCCCAGGGCCTCGTTCTGCGTCGGGTGGGCGTGCACGAGCTGTGCCACCTCGGCCGGGTAGGCCTCCCAGTTGTAGATGAGCTGCGCCTCGCCGATCAGCTCGCCGACCCGGGCGCCGACCATGTGCACGCCGACCACCGGGCCGTCCTCGACCCCGACCAGCTTCACGAAGCCGGTGGTCTTGAGGATCTGGCTCTTGCCGTTGCCGCCCAAGTTGTAGTTGTAGGTCTTGATTTTGTCGGCGCCGTACTTCTCCTTGGCCTTCGCCTCGGTCAGGCCGACCGAGGCCAGCTCGGGGTCGCAGTAGGTGACCCGCGGGATGCCGGCCTCGTCGATTACGGCCGGGTTCTGGCCGGCGATCTCCTCGGCGACGAAGATGCCCTGCTGGAAGCCGCGGTGGGCGAGCTGGAGACCCGGCACGATGTCGCCGACGGCGTAGACGTTCGGCACGCTGGTGCGCAGCCGCTCGTCGGTCAGCACGTAGCCGCGGTCCATCTTGACGCCCTGCTGCTCGTAGCCGAGGTTGGCGGTGTTCGGGCCGCGACCGACGGCGACCAGCAGCAGCTCGGCCTCGATGACCTCGCCGCCGGCGATGGTCACCCGGACGCCGTTCTCGGTCTTCTCGACCTTCTCGAACGGCTTGCCGACCTTAAAGTTGATCTTCCGCTTGCGGAAGGCCCGCTCCAGCGCCTTCGACGACTCCTCGTCCTCGGCGGCGACCAGGCGCGGCAGCGCCTCGATGATCGTCACGTCGACCCCGAAGGACTTCCAGACGCTGGCGAACTCGACGCCGATCACGCCGCCGCCGAGCACGATCGCGGAGGCCGGGATCCGGTCCAGGACCAGGGCGTGGTCGCTGGTGATGACCCGCTCGCCGTCGACCTCCAGGCCCGGCAGGCTCTTCGCGTACGAGCCGGAGGCCAGCACGACGTTGCGGCCGGTGTAGCGCTTGCCGTCGACCTCGACGGTGTTCGGCGCGACCAGCCTGCCGGCGCCCTCGATGATGGTGATCGCCTTGTTGCCCTTGAGCATCCCCTGGAGGCCCTTGTAGAGCCGGGCGATCACGCCGTCCTTGTACGAGTTGACCGCTGCCATGTCGATGCCGACCAGCTCGGCCTTGACGCCGAACTGCTCCGACTCGCGGGTCTGGTCGGCGATCTCGGCGGCGTGCAGCAGGGCCTTCGTGGGGATGCAGCCGTTGTGCAGGCAGGTGCCGCCCAGCTTGCTCTTCTCGATCAGGGCGATTGACAGACCCAACTGGGCGGCGCGCAGCGCGGTTGCGTAGCCGCCGCTACCACCTCCGAGGATCACGATGTCGAAGGTTGCGTCGTTCGGCTCGCTCACGTCCAACTCCCAGGTCGCGTCACTGCATCGGGGGTTACGGGGGAGTAACAGGCACACCCCACCTCGGTCATCTTGTCACCACCCGGGACGGAGCGGGTACCGAGGTGCCCAACGACACGTCCCCACCACGTACTCTTGGCACCGTCTTCAATGACGTACGGGGGAGGAGTTGGGTGCGGTGGGGCTGTTCCGACGACGCAAGCGCACGGGCGCGGTGAGCCGCGACCGGGTCGCCAACCGCGCCGATCTGGAGCACCTTGAGAACTTTGTCCGCACTCGGCGCGGAGTCGAGGCGTACCTGGAACCCCGCACCACGGTCACCGAGACCACGGTCATGCTGATCGCCGACGACGGCGAGTGGACCCGGCGCCGGGTCAGCGGCCCGGAGGAGGCCCGCCGCTTCGCCCACCAGCAAGGCATCCCCATCTACGACGTGCGCCTCATGGGCTACCCGCAGCGCATGCGCGACTACAACGAACGCCGCAAGCGTCGTCCCGAGCTCTTCTGACCGGCGCACCCGGCGCCGATGCGTCCGGCGCCCGATGCGTCCGGCGCCGATGTTAATAAGGGCCCCCTGCTCTGCACGAGGCGTTAACAGGGGGCCCTTCCTTGCAGGTGTCAGCCGTTGGCGGCGATGTCGTCGACCAGGTGGAGCAGGGTACGGACCGGGACGCCGGTGCCGCCCTTGGTCCAGTAGCCGGTGGGCTCGCCCGAGTGGTAGCCCGGCCCGGCGATGTCGATGTGCGCCCAGGCCACGTCCTCGGTGACGAACTCGCGCAGGAAGACGCCGCCCTGCAGCATGTGACCGGCCCGGTCCATGCCCGCGTTGACCTGCGAGATGTCCGCGACGTCGGAGTCCATGCCCTTGCGCACGTCCTCCGGCAGCGGCATCGGCCAGGCCGGCTCGCCGGTCGCCTCGCCGGCGGCCTTCACGCGCTCGCACAGCTCCGGGCTGCCCATCACGCCGGCGATCTTCTTGCCCAGCGCGATCACCTGACCGCCGGTCAGGGTGGACGTCTCGAACAGGTAGTCGGCACCGTCCTCGCAGGCCCGGGCGATGCCGTCGGCGAGGATCATCCGGCCCTCGGCGTCGGTGTTGAGCACCTCCACCTTCTTGCCGTTGTACATGGTGATCACGTCGCCCGGCCGGTAGCTGGTGCCCGAGGGCATGTTCTCCGCCATTGGCAGGTAGCCGGTGACGGCTACGGCGGGCTTGAGCGCCGCGACCGCGAGCATCGCCGCGCCGACCGCCGCCGCGCCGGCCATGTCGGACTTCATCTCCCACATGCCCTGGGCCGGCTTGATCGAGATGCCGCCGGTGTCGAAGGTGATGCCCTTGCCGACCAGCGCCACCCGCTTGCCGTTGCCGCCACCGGACGGGGTGTAGGTCAGCTTGACCAACCGCGGCGGGGCCTCCGAGCCCTGCCCGACGGCGAGGATGCCGCCGTACCCGCCGGCGGCCAGCGCCGCCTCGTCGAGCACCTCGACGCCGAGCCCGGCCTCCCGGGCGGCGGCGGCCACGGCCTCGGCGAACGCCGGCGGGCGCAGCTCGTTCGGGGCGGTGTTGACCCAGTCCCGGCTGGTCCGCACGGCACCGGCGACCGCCTGGGCCCGCGCGATCTCCGCCTGGGCGGTCGTGTCGCCGGCGTCCGGCACCGCGACCAGCACCTCGGCCACCGGCTCGCGCCGGGCCGGCTGCGGCTTGGTCTTGTAACCGGCGAACCGGTAGCCGCCCAGCAGCGCGCCCTCGGCGACCGCGCGCAGCGCGGCCGGGGCGTCAGCGTCGTCGGGCAGCGGCAGGGCGAGCGCGACGCGCGGCGCACCGGCCAGGGCGCGTACCGCGGCGCCGGCGGCCCGGCGCAGGGTCTCCGGGGCCGGTGCGGCGCCGGTCGGCTCGGGACCGAGGCCGACGGCGGCGACGACGGGGGCGGTGACCGTGCCCAGCGTGGCCAGCTTGATCACCTCGCCTGCGCCGCCGGTCGCGCCGAGCAGGGCCAGGGTCTCGGTCAGCTTGCCGTCGAACGCGGCGGCGATGCTCTCCGCGCCGCTGGCCAGCAGCAGGGCGCCGGCGGGGGCGTCGGACTCCTGCTCTGCGGTCTGGCTGTGCACGCCGATCACGATCGCGTCGACGGCGAGTTCGGCGGGGTCGGTGTCGACCAGACTGAGGGTGGTACGAGGTGATGTCACTGAGGCTACTCCGGGCGGGCCGGGCCGGCCGCGTCGTCGCGTACCGGCGATGAAGGTCTCCGGCGGCAACCTACCCGCCGGACGCGTGGCTGTCCCGCCGATGGGCTCCGACGGGGTCCCGCCGATGCTAACCAGCCTGCCAGCTGGCGGTAAGTTGCCACCCATGACCGAGGTGACCTCCGACGCTGCCGTGACCCGGCTGCGTCGTTCCCCGTTGCACGAGCGGCACACCGCCGCCGGCGCCAAGTTCGCCCCCTTCGGGGGCTGGGAGATGCCGCTGGAGTACGCCGGTGGCGGCGTGCTCAAGGAGCACACGGCGGTGCGTACCGGGGTGGGGGTCTTCGACGTCTCGCACCTCGGCAAGGCCCGGATCACCGGGCCGGGCGCCGCGGACTTCGTCAACGCGTGCCTGACCAACGACCTGCGCCGGATCGGCCCGGGCAAGGCGCAGTACACGCTCTGCTGCGACGACGCCACCGGCGGCGTGGTGGACGACATCATCGCCTACCTGCACGCCGACGACGACGTCTTCCTCATCCCGAACGCGGCGAACACCGCCGAGGTGGTCCGCCGGTTGCGCGCCGCCGCGCCGGACGGCGTGGTCGTCACCGACGAGCACGAGGCGTACGCGATCCTCGCGGTGCAGGGGCCGCGCTCGGCGGAGCTGCTGGACGCGCTGGGCCTGCCCACCGACCACGACTACATGAGCTTCTCCAGCGCGACGCTCGACGGTGTCGAGCTGACCGTGTGCCGCACCGGCTACACCGGCGAGTTGGGCTTCGAACTGGTCGCCCCGGCCGAGCACGCGGTCGCCGTGTGGGACGCGCTCTTCGCCGCCGGCGCGGCGTACGAGCTGCGGGCCTGCGGGCTGGCCGCACGGGACACCCTGCGTACCGAGATGGGCTACCCGCTGCACGGGCAGGACCTGTCCCCGGAGATCACTCCGGTGCAGGGCCGCTCCGGCTGGGCGGTGGGCTGGGACAAGCCGGCCTTCTGGGGGCGCGAGGTGCTGCTCGCCGAGAAGGCCGCCGGCCCCCGGCGTACGCTGCGCGGCCTCGAGGCGGTCGACCGGGCGATTCCGCGCCCCGGCATGGCCGTGTACGCCGGCGACCAGCAGATCGGCACGATCACCAGCGGCACGTTCAGCCCAACCAAGAAGCAGGGCATCGCCCTGGCCCTCATCGACACCGACCCGAAGCTGCCGGACGGCGAGACGGTGGAGGTGGACATCCGAGGCCGCCGCGCCCACCTCCGCCTGACCCGCCCCCCCTTCATCCAGCCCTCCGTCCGCTGAGGTCAGCCCTCGTTGATCATGAGGTTGGTGGCGGCAAAAGAGATCAACAACACCGCTAACCTCATGATCAACGTGGCTAGGCGGTGGGGGGGTTGCCGGCGTCGAGGACGGCCTGGGTCCAACCGCCTTCTATGACGCCGGTGGCGTCCAGGACGGCCCAGTCGACCACGTCCGTCGTCTCCACCACCACGGGGGCGCCGATCCGGACGGTGGGATCGCTGTTGGCGTCGCTGGCGCTGGCGCCGATGATCCGTTCCGGGGTCTCCCACGAGGTCACCCCGGCCCAGACGTACTCGGGGCCGTCGTCGCCGGGCAGGCCGTACTTCACCACCAGCTGCGACTCGACGGGCAGCTGACCGGCGAGGAACCGGGCCCGGATGTCACCCAGCCCGGCCCGGGCCGCAGCGATCGCCCTGCTCATCGCGTCGCCCGCGCGGGTGTACCGGACGTCCGGCTGGATGCCGCTGAACAGGGTGGCGCAGGCCGCGGCGAAGTAGCGGCCGGCCGGCCCGGGATGACCCGGCGGCGGGCTGAGGGTGAGGAACGAGTCGGCGTCCGGGTCGGTCGCCGGATCCAGTTCCAGCCGCAGCAGCACCGGCGCGGTCGCGCCGTGCTGCCCCGGATTCCCGTACGCCACCGCGATGTCGTGCCCGGTCACCGTGGCCAGCACCGGCAGCTGCACGAACGCCGGCACCTCCTCGCCGGCCAGCCCCGCGGTCCAGTCCCGCAGCAGCCGCCGCGCGGCACCGGTCATCACCGCGCCCCAGGCCCGGGTCAGGTGGTCCGGCACGCCCTGGGCCTGAAGCTCCAGCAGCCCGAAGCGGCGCAGCCCCTTCGTGGTGAACCAGAGCCCGTCGGTGTCCGACGAGTAGGGCACCAGCACCCAGTCGACCAGCCGGATCCGACCGTCGGCGTCGGGGAGGGAGCGCAGCGCGGCCGCCGGGTCCAGGAACTGGAGACCGAAGACGTCCACCACGTCCCCGTCGACCGTCTCGGCGATCGCCGCGGCCACCGCCCGGGCCGCCCACTCGTGCGCCGGCGGCCACCCGGGCCGATATTCCGCCTGCACCACCACCAGGTGGGTCGCGGCGGCCAGCCGGGCCAGCTGAGTCTCGGTGGCGCCGAACGCGGTGAGCAGATCCGGCGGCAGCTCGGGAAACTCGCTGATCTGCCGGGTGTCCACGCTCATCAGCGGGCTGGCCAGCATCTGCTTCGCCAGCCCGTGCACCGGCTCGGCGAGCCGGCCGGCCAGGGCCTCCACCGCCGTCTTCGGGCTGACCCTGGGCAGCCCCGCGATCGGCACCAGGTAGGTCGCGTCCAGCGACTCCGGCACCGGTACGGGCAGGAAATCGTCCGTGATGAGCATGCCGTCCCCCTCGACCGCGCCGCTGCCGTCGACCACGAACGCTACCTGCCGCGACGGGTGACCCTCAGCCGGACAGCACCAGTCCCAGGTAGACCAGCGTGGTGACGATCTCCACGGTGGCGCCGAGCACGTCTCCGGTGATGCCGCCGAGCCGGCGTACCACGTGCCGCAGGAGCCCCGCCGCGACGGCGAGCGCGACGACGACGGCGAGCGGCCCCTGCCACGGGCGGCCCGGCACCGCCGGCACCGCCAGCAGCGCGACGGCGGCCGCGCCGACGACCAGCGCGACCGGCCCCACCGTGCCGGCCACCAGCGCGCCCAGCCCCTCCGGCCGGGCGGCCGGCACCCCCCGGCGGCAGGCCAGGCCGACGCCGAGCCGCCCGGCCGCCGTGGCGGCGGCCACCCCGGCGAGCGCCGCCGGCCAGGACCGCCCGGCCAGGCCGGCGAGCACCGCGGCCTGGAGCAGGAGTACGACCACCAGCGCGACCACCCCGAACGGGCCGACGTCCGGCTTCTTCATGATCTCCAGCGCCGCCGCGCCGCGCCGGTACGAGCCCAGCGCGTCCACGGTGTCGGCGAGCCCGTCCAGGTGCAGGCCCCGGGTGAGCAGCGCGCCGAGACCGACGGTGACCCCGGCGGCGACCAGCGGGGGCGCGAGGGCGGCGGCCAGCAGCAACACCACCGCGAGCAGCGCGCCGAGCAGCGCCCCGACCGCCGGGGCGAGCGCCATCGCGGCACCCGCCGCGGCCCGGTCCACCCGGCCGGCGCGGACCGGCAGTGTGGTGAAGGTGGTGACCGCCAGCCGGATTCCGTCGGCGACCCGTGCCTCAGTCGGCACGCCGGCCGGGGGACTCCGGCACCGTGACCGCCTCGTCCGGCTCGACCGTGGTGGGCCGGCTGGGTCCCGGGCCGGCTGGCTCCGGCTCGGCGAACTCCGGTTCGGTGGGGGTGGGCCGGCTGGGCCCCGGGCCGGCCGGTTCCGGCTCGGCGAATTCGTCCTCGTCGTACTCGGTGTCCCGCAGCGACGGGTGCACCGGCAGGGTGGCCGCCAACGACAGCATCGAGCGCAGCAGCGGCAGGGTGGCCAGCGAGGTCGCGCCCTCGCCCAGGCCGAGCCGCAGGTCCACCAGGGGGGCCAGGCCGAGCACGTCGGCGGCGTGCCGCACCGCGGGCTGACCGCCGTGGTCGGGCAGCAGGCACCAGTGCCGGGCCTGCCCGGCCAGGTCGCGGCTGACCAGGCCGGCGGCGACCCCGACCGGCCCGTCCAGCAGCACCGGGATCCGCCGGGCGGTCGCGCCGAGCAGCACGCCGGTGGCCACCGCGATGTCCCCGCCGCCCAGCTCGGCCAGCACGTCCTTGGCGTCGCGCGGGCCACGCCGGGTGCGGTGCAGGGCATCCCGGACCGTGGCGCAGCGGACCATCCAGGCCGCGTCGTCGATCTGGCCCTGCTCGGTCAGCACCCGGCCCAGCACCATCGGCGCTTCCGCGCCGGTCGTGGCCACCAGCACCGCCGCGGCGGCCGCCTCGGCGCCGGCCCCGCACGCGGCCAGCACCAGCAGCTGTACGCCCGCGTCGGCGGCCTGTTCGGCCAGCCGCCAGCCGTACCGCAGGGCCGACTCGACCTGCTCGGCGGTGAGCGCCGGCTCGTCCTCGATGGCGGCGGAGGCGGGCGCCTCGACCACCTGCAGGCTGGCCCCACACTCGGCGGCCAGCCGGGCGAGCGCCCCCTGGCCGGCGCGCGCCTGCCGGGCACGGCGGGCCGACTCGTCGGGCGTTGCGCCGGCCGACGCCCCGCCGGCGTGGTCGCCGTGCAGCAGCAGCACCCGCACGGAGGTCCAGGGCGCGGGAGTCGCGGTGCCCTGGGTGGCGGCGGCGAAGCCGACCACCCGTTCCAGCACGCCGAGCCCGGCGCCGGGGATGTCCAGGGTGGCGAGCCGGTCGACCGCCTGCGGACCGACGTAGTCGTCGGGCATGGGCAGCTCCATGCCGGGCTCGATGGTCAGGCCGGCGGCGACCGCCGGCGGCGGTTCGGCCCACTCTGCGGCCGTCGCCACCGGTGCGCCGGCCTGGCCGGGGCCGGCCTGGGACGGCACGGCGGGTTGGCGCGGGGCGGCCGGCTTCAGCCAGGCCGGCTGGCCGGCCACGACCAGCACCACCGCGTCGCAGGCGTCGGCGATCGCCCGGTTGGCCGCGCCCAGCGCGTCGGTGAAGGCCCGGCCGAGCGGCGTGGTCGGCACCAGGCTGAGCCCCACCTCCGGGCTGACCAGCACCAGCCGGGCGCTGCTCGCCCGGACGGCCGCCGCCAGCTCGGCGATGGTGGCCGGGTCGTCGGCGGGCTGGCGGGCCGGGTCGAGCAGCACGGTCACCCAGCCGCCCAGGTCGTCGACGAGCAGCGTCTCGTTCGGCCCGGCCGCCGCGATCACCTCGGCCAGCCGGCCCGGATCCGCCGCGGTCTCCTCGGTGGTCCAGGTGCCCGGCCGGCGGGCGCGGTGCGCCGCCAGGCGGGTCGCCCACTCGGTGTCCGCCGGGTCCCCCTCGGGCGCGGTGGCCACATATCGGACCATGGGTGCGTCGGCGACCAGCGATTCCGCGAACTCGGACTTGCCGGACCGGATACCGCCGAGCACCAGGAGCGTGTTCCACCCGTCAACGGACATGCCCGTACCTTAAAGCCGTCCGACCCGTCGCCGCCCGCCGGCCCGTGCGTGAGCCGACGGGCTGGGACGACCGGTCAGCCGCAGTGCCCGGATGGGCTGTTGTAGCTGGCCCCGCCGGTCGATCCGCCCCACTTGACGCAGGTCTTGGCCGCGGCGGCCCGGACCGGCCCGGCGTAGTACGCGAACGACCCGCCGTCGGTCTGCCGGGTCTTCCCCTGCACCTCCAGGTACGCGGTCACCGGGGTGGCCCGGCCGACGTCGGTGTCCTTGAGCGTGACCACGCAGTTGTTCCCGTTGGCCGAGTTGTAGAGCAGGTAGACCCGGCCCTTGCGGACCCCGTTCGCGGTCAGCGTGGCCGAGTCGATCACCTGGTAGCCGCTGCCACACGCCTGCCCGGCCGTGTACGGGTTGGGCTTCTCCGGGGCCTTGGTCGTGCTGGTCGGCTTCGGCGCACCGGTGCCGCCGGTGGACGGGGACGCCGGCGCGGGCGCCCCGGCCGACGGAGTGGTGGCACCGGGCGTCGATCGGTTCGGGGCGGCGGACGGCGATCGCTCGGTCCGCCCGGTACGGCTCGGCGTCGGCCCCGCAGCACCCTCGGTGACCTGCGGTGTCGGCTCCGGGTCGGCGACCGGGCCCTCCGCGTCCACCGCGTCCACCGTGGTCTGCGTGGTCTGCGTGGTCTGCGCGGACCGGCCCTGCGGTGGGTCGTCGTCGCGCAGCGCCGCCACGGCGACCGTGGCCGCCACCGCGACGAGAACCACGCCGGCCGCCCCGGCCAGGGCGAGGGCCCGTCCCCGCCCCGGACGTCCCGAGGGCTCCTCCAACGTCGGCGGAACGCCGGAGCCGGCGGGCCGGTTCTGCTCCGGCCCGTACCCCCCGGGGCGCGGACCGGGCTGGCCGGGTTGCGCCACGCCGACCGACCAGACGGGACCGGCCGGGGGCGGGCCGCCGCTGCCGGCCGCAGCGGCGGTGGCCTTCGGCGCCGGTGCGGGAGGGCGCGGATCCGAGGGCTCGCCGACGCCCGGGCTGGCCGGGGACCCGGCGGATGGGGACGCGCCGGACGGCGTACCCCCGGACCGGTCTGCGGCGGCCCCCGGCACGGCCGGGCCGGCCACCGCCCAGGGCGGCTGCGGCGGAACGGGGACGCTGGCCAGGGTGGCGTCCCGGACGTCCTGGGCGGCCTCGGCCATGGCGAGCGCGCTCGGGTACCGGTCGCCGGGGCTCTTCGCCAGCGCCCGGTTGACCATTTCCACCACCGCCGGGGGCGTGCCCGGCGGCAGCGGGGCGGGCTCGTCCTGGGCGTGCCGCAGCGCCACCTGGAGCGGGTTGTCGCCCTCGAAGGGCGGGTGGCCGGCAAGGCAGAAGTACGCGACCGCGCCGAGCGCGTAGACGTCGGTGGCCGACGAGACGGGCTGGCCGGTGGCCTGCTCCGGCGACATGTACGAGGCGGTGCCGAGCACCATGTGCGCGGCGGTGATCCCCGCCATGGTGGTGGCCCGGGCGATCCCGAAGTCGACCAGCACCACCGTGCCGTCCCGCTTCACCAGCAGGTTGCCGGGCTTGACGTCGCGGTGCACGATCCCGGCGAGGTGAGCGGCGTGCAACGCGTGCGCGGCCTGCGCCACCACCGACATGGTGGACGCCGGGTCGAGCCGGCCGGCGCGCCGGACCCACGTCACCAGCGGATCGCCGTCGACGTACTCCATCACCAGGTAACTGACCTGGCTCTCGTCGGCGAGGGTGGCGGAGCCGAAGTCGTGCACCTGCACGATGCCCGGGTGCCGCAGCGCGGCCATCATCCGGGCCTCGGCGTGGAAGCGGGTGGTGAACTCCGGGTCGGCGACCAGCGACGGCAGCAGCACCTTCACCGCGACCTCGCGATCCAGCAGGGTGTCGGTGCACTTCCAGACGGCCCCCATGCCACCGGTGGCGATGCGTTCGTTCAGCCGGTAACGGTCGCTGAGGACCACTCCTCGAGTCAGCACCGCGCCACCGTACCGGCCGTGGATCTGTCGCATGATCCACCCGGGTGTCCGGTCCGGCACGTGCTGCCCGGGCCGTTGTTCGTCCGGCCGACTACGCTTGCGGGGGTTCCGTCCCGGGAGGACGGCGGTGAGGGGAGACACGGCATGGCGTGGAGCTGGCGGTACGAGGGCACGAACGGCGAGTCGGTCGACGGCCCGAGCGAGTCGTTCGGCAGCCAGGCGGACGCCGAGTCGTGGATCGGTCAGACCTGGCGGGAGCTCGCGACGTCCGGCGTCACCTCCGTCACGCTCGTCGAGGACGACCGGGTGGAGTACCGGATGAGCCTGCTGCCCCCGGCCCAGTGATGGGCTACGACCGGCCGGCCGAGCCGCTGGTGCTCGGGGTGCCCCGCGCGGCGTTCCGGCCCAGCCCGATCTTCCTCGCGCTGGTCGCGCTCTTCGTGACCAGCGGCGTGCTGACCTGGTACGGGTTCGGCAACGTCCGGTTCGACGTCTTCCTGTTCGTGGTCTCGGGCTGGCTGGTGTCGCTCTGCCTGCACGAGTACGCCCACGCGGTGGTCGCCTACCGGTCCGGGGACCGGGACATCGCCCACCGGGGCTATCTCACGCTCAACCCCCTGAAATACACCAATCCACTACTGTCGATCATTCTGCCGGTGGTCGTGGTGCTGCTCGGCGGGATCGGCCTGCCCGGTGGCGCGGTCTGGGTGGACCGGCACGCCATCCCCGGCCGGCTGCGGCACACCCTGGTCAGCCTGGCCGGCCCGGCCACCAACGTACTGTTCACCCTGCTGCTGGTGATGACGCTGCTGATCGGCCCCGGCCTGGTGGGCGGCCCGCTGGCGTTCTGGGCCGGGGTGGGCCTGCTGGCGTTCCTTCAGCTCACCGCCAGCGTGCTCAACCTGCTGCCGGTGCCTGGCCTGGACGGCGGCAACATGATCCAGCCGTGGCTCAGCCCGTCCTACCGCCGGATGTACGACATGTTCGCCCCGTTCGGCTTCATCCTGCTGTTCGCGCTGCTGTGGAACCCGCGGATCGGTGGCTGGTTCTTCGGCGCGGTGTTCGGCATCGCGGACCTGCTGGGCCTGCCCCCCGACCTCTACCTGCTCGGCCGGGAGCTGATCCGCTTCTGGTAGGGCTGCGCCGGACCCGGTCCGGCCGGGGCGCGCCGCGCCGACCGGACCGGGGATTCTCACGGACGCTGGGCGGGGGACTCGGTCTTCGCCGGGTCCCGCTCGGTGATCGGCTCGACGATCTCGTCTATCGCCTTGAGCAGGTCGGCGTCGAGCTTGACGCCCGCCGCCTTCACGTTGTCGTGCACCTGCTCCGGCCGGGACGCCCCGACGATCGCCGAGGAGACGTTCGGGTTCTGCAGCACCCAGGCGATGGCCAGCTGCGCCATGGTCAGCCCGGCCTGCTCCGCGAGGGGCTTGAGCCGCTGCACCCGGGTGAGCACCTCGTCGGTGAGCCACTTGGCGATGAAACCGGCGCCCGACTTCTCGTCGGTGGCCCGGGTGTTGGCCGGCGGCGGCTGGCCCGGCAGGTACTTGCCGGAGAGCACGCCCTGGGCCATCGGCGACCAGACGATCTGGCCGATGCCCAGCTCCTCCGAGGTGGGAATCACCTCGGCCTCGATGACCCGCCACAGCATCGAGTACTGCGGCTGGCTGGAGACCAGCGGGATACGCAGCTCGCGGGCGAGCCGGTGGGCCTCGCGGAGCTGCGCCGCCGTCCACTCCGAGACGCCGATGTAGTGCGCCTTGCCGGAGTGCACGATGTCGGCGAACGCCTCCATCGTCTCCTCCAGCGGAGTGCTGTAGTCGTAGCGGTGGGCCTGGTAGAGGTCCACGTAGTCGGTCTGCAGGCGGCGCAGCGAGCCGTTGATCGACTCCATGATGTGCTTGCGGGACAGCCCGCGGTCGTTGCGACCTGGGCCGGTCGGCCAGTAGACCTTGGTGAAGATTTCCAGCCCCTCGCGGCGCTCGCCCTTGAGCGCGCGGCCCAGCACCTCCTCCGCCTTCGTGCCGGCGTACACGTCGGCGGTGTCGAAGGTGGTAATGCCGGTGTCCAGGGCGGCCCGCACACAGGCGGTCGCCGCCTCCTCCTCGACCTGCGAACCGTGGGTGATCCAGTTGCCGTACGAGATCTCGCTGACCATCAGGCCCGAGCGGCCTAGGTGTCGGAATTCCATACCCCGACCCTAGCCCCGCCCGATCATGGTCACCGCCGCCGGTCAGAGCACCGGGCTGGTGTCGGCGAGCAGATGTTCGATCTCCGCGACCACCGCCGCGCGACTCGGGTGCGCCCGCGCGATCAGCGGCTCGCCCCGCCGGTCCAGCGCCCCCCAGCGGCCCGACTCGTCGCCCACCAGGAAGGCGACCGGGTGCACGACCAGCGCCGAGTACGCCGGTTCGACCAGCACCCGGCCGGTCCGGTCGACCACGCCCCGGCGGCCGGCCAACTCCACCACGGCCAGGCCCTCCTCGGTGAAGCCGTCCACGTACCGGCCGTCGGCCAGGGTGGTGGTGAAGCCGTGGTACCGGGTCGGCACGACGACCTGACCGGTCCGGTCGACCGCGCCCCAGCCGCCGTTCTGGCGGACCACCGCCAGGCCGCCCCGGAACGGTCGGACGTCCTCGTAACCCGGCGGGATCCGCACGATGTTGGTCGGGTCGACCGCCATCCACCGGCCCTTGCCGTCCATCGACACCCAGGCCAGCTCCTCGGAGAACGAGCCCACCGCCCGGTAGCCGTTGTTCGCCTCGATCAGCGTCACCCCGGCCGGGTCGATCAGCGCCCACCGGGACGCCTCCGGGCGGCGTACCCAGGCCAGGCCCTCGCGGAACGGCTGCACCTCGGCGTACCGGTGCTCGATCACCAGCTCGCCCTCGGCGTCCGCGTACCCCCAGAGCTGCTGTTCGTCGTCGAACGTGGGCGCCGGGTGCCGCTGCTCGCCCAGGATCGTCTCCCGGGTACGCGGCTTCGGGCCGAAGCCGTCGGCCCCAGCCCGTTCGGCGACCGCGTCCAGCGCCACCACCGTACGCGCGTTCAGCTCGGCATCCTCGCCCTGGCGCAGGTCCAGGGCCCGCTCGAAGTGCAGGCACGCCTCGACGAGCCGGCCCTGGTCGTAGCAGGACCGGCCGGCGTGCTCGTGCAGCACCGCGCGCAGGCGGTCGGGCAGTTCGGACGAATTGGCCTCGGCGAAGAGCCGGTCGGCCTCCGCGTGCTCGCCCCGCCAGCGCAGCACCTCGGCCAGCCGCGCGCGGGCCAGCGCGGTCCGCCGTAGCTCGCCGGTGGCCTCCGCGTACGTGAGCGCGAGCCGCGCGTCGGCGACGGCGTCGTCCAGGTCGCCGAGGATCCGGGCGGCCACCGACCGCAGACTCAGCAGCCGGGCCCGGGTGCGGTTGTCCAGCGCGCTGCCGAGCTTCGTGGTGAGCCCGTCCAGGATCGCACGCAGCGCCTCCGGATCGGGTGCCTCCTCGCGCAGCTTCTCCGGGTGTAGCCGCCACCGGACGGCGGCCAGCGCCTGCTCCGGGTCCGCCGGGCGTACCTCCCGCGGCTCGTCCTCGGCCGGGGCGGCCGGTGCCGGCGGCGCGGACACCTGCGCGGGTGGCGCGGATACCTGCGCGGGTGGCGCGGATACCTGCGCGGGTGGCGCGGACACCTGCGCGGGCGGCGCGGAGATCTGCGCGGGTGGCGCGGATACCTGTGCCGGAGCGTAGGCCGGCGGCGCGGACACCGGCGGTGGAGTGTATGCCGGTGGGGCGGGTGGCGCGGACACCGACGACGGGCTCGGCGCCGGAGGGGCGGACACGGGCGGTGCGGACCCGGGCGGGGCGGACACCGGGGCCGGTGGTGCCGACACCGGCGGCGCCGCGGGGCCGGGATCCTGGATCGGGAACACGGGCGCGGCCGACATGGCGTCCGATGCGGTGGCCGGGCCTCCAGCCGGCGGCGCGGTGGGCGCTCCCGCGGTGGGCCGGTCGGCGGTCGGCGGATCGTCCTCATCGGTCGGCGGGATCGGGCCGGTGGCGGGCTCGGCGTCGGCAGGGACGTGCACGGGCGGTCGAGGCTCCCCGCCCCGCTCGTCGCCGCCCCGCTCGTCGCCGACGCGAGGCGGGGCGGAGGCGGGCGATCCCGACACCGGCGCAGGCGGGGCGGCGCTGATCGGCTGCCCCGCCGCACCCTGCCCGGCTGGCGGTACAGGCAGCGGTTCGTCATGGGCTGCTGGGCGGGCCTCGGTCTCGCCGGGTGGATCCGCCACCGGCCCGTTCGGCCGGAACCAGGCGTCCATGCCGCCGGCCGGGCGACCCGCCGAATGCGTAACCGCCGGGTTGTCGTCGGGCCGGACGGGCCGCGCAGTCTCCGCGGCACCGGGGTCGCTTCCGGCCTCGACCATCGATGGAGGTGATACGGGCTCGGGCACGCCGCCGGCCGGGCCCGTGGACGCAGGGGCGGCCGGCGGCGCCGATACCGGTCCGGCCGGCGGCGCCGACGCCGGGGCGTCGACCGGCCGGGTCTGCGGTGCCGGGACGGCCATCGACTCCGGAACCGGTGGCCGGGGCGGCGTGGACGCGGGCGGCGCGGAAACGGGTGGCGTTGGGGCAGGGGACGTCGCCCGCTCCCGCCTGTCGTCGGCTGCGTACGCCGCAGGACGCTCGCGCATGTCCTCGGGCGCGGCGTACGCCGGAGGCCGCCGGTCCTCAGGCCTCGGCGCGGCCGGCACCGGCGGTCGCTCACGCAGGCCGTCCGGCCGGGGGGCGGACGCGGCCGGCCGGTCACGGACGTCGTCGGGGCGGGTACGGGCGTTCGGCGCTTCCGGCCTGGGCCAGCCGGTGTCGGGGCGGACCGGACCGGCTTCGGCCGGGCGCGCCGGCCGGCCGTCCGGACCGGGACGGTCGGGGCCGGTCGGGCGGTGCCATTCGTCGGGCCGGTAGCCGGCCGGCTCGCTGCGGGGGCGTCGCTCGACAGGCGGCCACTCCTCGGCACGCGGGTGCGCCGAGTCCGACGGCAGGCGGCGGCCGTCCCACCGCTCGTCGGGGCCGTGGGCGCCGGGGCGTGGGCCACCGGGCCGGCCGGGCTCCGCACGGTACGGATCCACGGGCCGCCGGTGACCGTCGGGTGCGGTGGGTGGGGCCGGCATTGGGTTCCCGGCGTGTGCGGCCGCCTCCCGGCGCGGGTCGGAATCGCGGCGTGGCGCACCGTCGAAGCCCGGTTCCCGCCGTTCGACCGGCCGGTCGAAGCCGGGGTCGCGTCGGTCCACCGGGCCGCGAGGCACTGCGGAGGGCGGTCCCTCGGGTGTTCCCCGGTGCTGCTCCGACCGGGCCGGGCGCGGCTGGGGGCGGTGCGGGAACTCCTCGGGCTCCGGCAGCCAACCGGGCTCAGGCGCGGGAGAGACCGGTCGGCGGGAGTCCCCGTCCGGCGCTGGCATCCGCCGTCCGGGCTCGGGGCGTACCCAGCGCGGGTCGTGCCGGTCCTCCGGCCAGCCGGCGGAGCGTGCGCGGTCCGGCGTCCGGTCCTGGCCGCGCGGGTCGTATCGGTCGCCCTGGTGCGGAGCGAAGCCGCGTCGGGGCGACTGGTCCGCGCGCACGTCGTCCGGCGCGTGGCGGTCTGCCCAGGGCCGCCGCTCGCCCGGGCGCGGCTCGTCCCGGCCGCGCCCGTCCGGATACGCGGGTCGCTCGCCGGGACCGGGGTACGCGCCGTTCCGGTCAGCCGGCGCCGGGCTGACCGGGTATGCGTCCCGGCCCGGTGGCGGGTTGACCGGGTGCACCTCGGCGCGGCCGACGACGGCGGCCCGGCCACGCGGCGCGGGTGGCGGGGTCAGGTTCTCGATGCCGATGTCGCCCGGGTAGCGCTGCCCCGGGAACTGCGGGCGCCACTCGTGGGTGGGCTCGGCCGCCCAGGACGGTTCGGCCAGCTCGCGCCAGCGGTCCCAGCCGCTCATCGGGGGACCCTGTCGCCGCCCGCGCGGCGCGGCCCCGGGGCCGGCTCGCGTCGATCGCTCACGGCGATGTCACCTCGTTGGAAAATTGTCGCGCCGGGCGCCAGACGTGCCGGTAGAGTCGCCCGGTCCGGCACGTCGTGGCTGCGAAAGGAGGGTAGCGGCGTGGGCTCCGTCACCGCCACTGTGGCATCGCCCACGAGCGCAAACGTTACCCGATGGTTTCGGACATTCAGCGCTATAGTGGCATCCGGTTTTCGGCGATACGCCACCTACCGCCAGGCCGCCCTGGCGGGCGTGATCACCAACAGCGTTTTCGGCTTCCTGCGTTACTACATCTTCGTCGCGGCGGCCGGCGCGACGGGCCGGGTCGCCGGTTACGACCGGACCCAGCTCGCCACGTTCGTCTGGGTCGGGCAGGGACTGCTGGCGGTGGTCCTGCTCTGGGGCTGGACCGAGCTGGCCGACCGGATTCGCACCGGTGAGATCGCCGCCGACCTGCTCCGCCCGGTCCACCCGGTGACCAGCTACCTCGCCACCGACCTGGGCCGGGCCGGCTTCGCCGCGCTGTCCCGGCTGGTGCCGCCGGTCTTGGTCGGCCTGCTCCTGTTCGACGTGTACCTGCCCCGCCAGCCGGCCACCTGGCCGTTGTTCGCGCTCTCCGTGCTGCTTGCCGTGCTGGTCTGCTTCGGTTGCCGCTACCTGGTCAACGCCACCGCGTACTGGTTGCAGGACGTGCGGGGCCCGCTGATTCTGTGGACGCTCTGCTCCGGCGTGCTCGCCGGGCTCTACTTCCCGCTGGGCTTCCTGCCCGGTTGGCTGGAGGCCGTGCTGCGCTACGGCACCCCGTTCCCGAGTCTGCTTCAGATCCCGCTCGACGTGCTGGTCGAGCGGGATCCGGCACCGATGCGGCTCGGCCTGGTCGGGGTGCAGTTCGGCTGGGCTGTCGCGCTGCTCGCCCTCAGCCGGCTGGTGCAGCGCCGGGCCGAACGCCGGCTGGTGGTGCAGGGTGGCTGAGCCGGGGACGCTTTCCGCGTACCGGGCGCTGCTCGGCGCGCAGGCCCGGTCGCAGGCGGCCTACCGGACGTCGTTCGTGGTGGACCTGATCGGCAACGTCGGGGCCACCGTGTTCGACGTGGTCACCGTGTTCGTGCTCTTCGGGGTCACCCGGGAGCTGGGCGGCTTCACGCTGCGCGAGACGCTGGTCATCGTCGGTCTGTCGTCGTTCGCGTTCGCCAGCGCGGACCTGCTGGTCGGCAACATCGAGCGGCTGTCCCGGTATGTCCGCACCGGTCTGTTCGACGCGGTGCTGGTCCGCCCGCTGGCGGCGCTGCCCCAGCTGCTGCTCATGGACCTGCCGCTGCGCAAGGTGTCCCGGGCGGTCTTCGGGCTGGCCGTGCTGGTGGTGGCGCTCGCCTCGGCCGGCATCCACTGGACACCGGAGCGGGCGGCGCTGGCGGTGGTCGCCCCGCTCGCCGCGGTGGTGTTCTTCGGCTCCGTCTTCGTCATCACCGCCACCGTGTCGTTCTACTGGATCGACTCGGGCGAGCTGGCCAACTCGGTCACCTACGGCGGGCGTGACTTCACGGCATACCCGATCACCGTCTACGGCGGCTGGTTCCGTGCGCTCTTCGCGTACGGGATGGGCTTTGCCTTCGTCAGCTACCACCCGGCGCTGGCGCTGCTCGGCCGGGCCGACCCGCTCGGCCTGCCCGCCTGGGTCGGCTGGGTCGCGCCGGGCGTCGCGCTGGTCGCCGCGGCGGTCGCCGCCCTGGCCTGGCGCGTCGGGATCCGCCACTACCGGAGTACGGGGTCTTGATGAGCGTCATCGAGCTGCGCGGGCTGCGCAAGGAGTTCACGGTCCGGGTGAAGGCGGGCCGGCTGCGCCGGGAAAGGCGCACCGTCACCGCGGTCGACGGGATCGACCTGCGGGTCGAGCGCGGCGAGATGGTCGGCTACATCGGCCCCAACGGGGCCGGCAAGTCGACCACCCTGAAGATGCTCACCGGCGTGCTCATGCCGTCGGCGGGGGAGGCCCGGGTCTGCGGGTTCCGCCCGGTGGCGGAGCGGACCCGCCTGGCGCTGCGCATCGGGGTGGTCTTCGGGCAGCGCTCGCAGCTCTGGTGGGACCTGCCGCTGCGCGACTCGTTCGAGCTGCTCCGGCACGTCTACCGGGTGCCCGCGGGCGAGCACGCCGCCCGGCTGGCCCGCTGCCGCGGCCTGCTCGACCTGGACGAGTTCCTGGACACTCCGGTCCGCCAGCTCTCCCTCGGGCAGCGGATGCGTGGCGAGCTGACCGCCGCGCTGCTGCACGGCCCGGAGGTGCTCTTTCTCGACGAGCCGACCATCGGGCTGGACGTGGTGAGCAAGCAGGCTGTCCGGGGCTTCCTGGCCGAGCTGGGCCGGGCCGGCGACACCACCCTGGTGCTCACCACCCACGACCTGGCCGACATCGAGCGGCTCTGCCAGCGGCTCGTGGTGATCGACCACGGCCGGGTGGTGCACGACGGTTCGATCGCCGCGCTGCACAGCCGCTACGGTTCCCGCCGGATGGTCGTCGCCGAGCTGGACGCCCCGCTGCCCGAACCGCCGGCGCTGCCCGGCGCGCCGCTGGTGCGGACGGCGGCGGACGGGCACCGACTGGTCTTCGCGCTGGAGTCGGCGAGCGTCGCCGAGGTGGTGGCCGGGCTCGCCGGCCTGGCTGCCCTGCGGGACATCTCGATCGTCGAGCCGGACATCGAGGAGGTCGTCGCCCGGCTCTACCGCGCCCCGGCGGAGATCGGCTGAGCGCCGGCCTGCCGCCGGCTCAGGGGTGTTCCATCACGAGCACGGCGAAGGTGCCCGGGGCCAGCGCCTCGTATCGGTGCGGCGTGTCGCCGGGGAACGTGGCGTAGTCGCCCGGACCCAGCTCGACCAGGTCGGAATCCGGGCCGAGCCGCATTCGCCCGGCCGCCACCACGACATGCTCGACACTGCGCGGGGTGTGCGCCTCGGCCACCCGGACCGCACCGGGCTCCAGCTCCATCACGTACACGTCGCGGCGGACGTGCGGCGCGCCGGCGGCGAGCAGGGTGGCGGAGAAGTCGGCGTGCTCGGAGCGGATCCGGGGGCCCTCGCCGGCCCGGACGACCCGGACGGCGGCCGTGGGAGGTTCGACCAGCCGGCTGAACGGTACGCCCAGCGCGACGCCCAGCGCCCAGAGCGTCTCGACGCTCGGGTTGCCGGCGCCGTTCTCCAGCTGGGAGAGGGTGGACTTGGCGATGCCGGCCCGGCGGGCCAGCTCGGTCAGCGAGATGCCCGTCCGGTCTCGCTCGCGGCGCAGGGCCGCTGCGATGGTGGCCAGCGGGGGAGCGGGATCGACCGTCACTGTTCGCTCCATAGGTCGGTCTGTTCGGTTTGACGAACGCGTGTCGCTGCGTCCAGGATAATGGACATGCGTACGGCAAATCGAACGGGCGATGCGGCGGTGCTCCGCGACGTCGCCGCCATCGGCGCGGCGATGCTCGCCGTCGGCGCCTCGTTCGGCGCGATGGCGGTGGCGGCCGGCCTGCCCGCCTGGGCCACCCTCGCCATGTCGGTGTTCGTGTACGCCGGTGGCGCGCAGTTCATGGCGGTGGGCCTGGTGGCCGCCGGCAGCCCGCTCGCGGGGGTCCTCGCCGGGCTGCTGCTCAATGCCCGGCACCTGCCGTTCGGCCTCGCCCTCGGTGGCAGCCTCGGCCCGGCGCGCTGGCGGCGGCTGCTCGGCAGCCACCTGATGACCGACGAGGCGACGGCGTTCGCCCTGGCCCGGCCGGCCGGCCCGGCTCGTCGGCACGCGTTCTGGGTTGCCGGGGCGCTGCTCTTCCTGGCCTGGAACGCGGGCACACTCCTCGGCGTGGTGGCGGGCGGTGCGGTCGGCGATCCGGCGGTGCTGGGCCTCGACGCCGCCTTCCCGGCCGGGCTGGCCGCCCTGCTGCTGCCAAGCCTGCGGGACCCGCAGACCCGCCGGATCGCGTTGGCCGGTGCCGGGCTCGCCGTGCTGGCCACACCGTTCCTGCCGGCCGGCCTGCCGGTCCTGCTCGCCCTCGTCGCCGTCGTCGTGCCCGCGCTGCGCCGCCGCACCCCGGCTGCGGCGACCGGGCCATCAGCGGCGATCGGGCCGGCTGCGGCGATCAGGCCATCAGCGGCGATCAGGCCGGACACGGCGATCGCGCCGGACGCCATCGTGCGCACCGAGGAGGCCTCATGCTGATCGCCGTGATCATCGCCCTGGCCGCCGGCACGTACGGCTTCCGGGTCGCCGGGGTGCTCCTGCGCGACCGGCTGGAACTGCCCGAGTGGTCCCGGCAGCTGCTGCCGGTCGCCGCCGCCGCGCTGCTGGCCGCGCTCGCCGCCACCGCCGCGTTGACCGAGGCCGGCGGGTTCGCCGGCTACGCCCGGCCGGCGGGGGTGCTGGTCGGGCTGGCGTTGGCCTGGCGACGGGTGCCCTTCGTGCTGGTCGTGGTCGCGGCGGCCGGCACCACCGCGCTGCTGCGCCTACTCGGGGTGGAATGACGCGGCCCCTCCCCGCCGAGGCGGGAAGGGGCCGACCCGGGGCGGGGCCCGGTCAGATCTTGTCGCCGATGTTCACCTGGGGCACCGGGGCCCGCATCTTGCGGAACGTGATCGAGCGCATGATCGCGTAGAAGTAGAGCGAGCCGAGGCGCTCGGTGCTCTTGGGGAAGCGCTCGCGCACCAGCTTCTTGATCCGGCGCGAGATCAGGATCGAGTCGATCAGCACACCGAGCGCCAGCGCGGCCCACAGGACGTTGGAGAGCAACCGGACGATCGGCGGCATGGCCTGGTTGGAGCCGAGCAGCACGATCAGCGCGCCGCCGAAGAACCACGTGCCCACCGTACGCCGGGAGTCGACGACGTTGCGGGCCAGCAGCCGCTCGGGGCCTCGGTCGCGGGGGCCGCCCTCGCGGCGGAACTCGGCCGCCGACTCGGCGCGCGCCACCCGGCGCTGCTCCCGGGCCTCCTCCTTGCTCAGCGGCTTGGTCGGCGCGCCCGGCCGGCGGCCCTCGGTAGGCCGCTTCGGCGTCACCACACCCAGCTCCTTCTTGCTGGGCGTGTAGCCCCGGGGGCGGGTGGCAACGGACGCCTCGTCGGTCGTCACCGTGGCGACGGACTCTTCGACGAGGTCGGTGGGCTTACGACGAAACAGGGGCACTCGTGAAGGGTAGCCAAACAGCCGCGCCCGGTGCACATCGCGGGTGCACCGGGCGCGGGAAACGCAGTGTGATGTTACGGACGCTCTACGTGTGCGCCCAGGTTCGCCAGCTTGGCCTCGAAGTCCTCGTAGCCGCGGTTGATCAGGTCGACGCCGTACACCCGGGAGGTGCCCTCGGCGGCGAGGGCCGCGATCAGGTGGCTGAACCCGGCGCGCAGGTCCGGGATGACCAGGTCGGCCGCGTGCAGCTTGCTCGGGCCGGCGATCACAGCGGAGTGCTTGAAGTTGCGCCGGCCGAAGCGGCACGGGGTGCCGCCCAGGCAGTCCCGGTAGACCTGGATGTTGGCGCCCATCGAGTTCAACGCCTGGGTGTAGCCGAGCCGCTGCTCGTAGACCGTCTCGTGGACGATCGACAGGCCGCGGGCCTGGGTCAGCGCCACGACGAGGGGCTGCTGCCAGTCGGTCATGAAGCCGGGGTGGACGTCGGTCTCCAGCGCCACCGCGTTCAGCTCGCCGCCCGGATGCCAGAACCGGATGCCTCCTTCCTGGCCCGGGCGGCCGGCCCGCGGCGGCCGCAGGTCGGTCACCTCGTACTCGCCGCCGACGGAGCGGAAGATGTTGAGGAAGGTCATCATGTCGGCCTGCTGGGCGCCGAGCACCTCGACGTGGCCCCGGGTGGCCAGCGCCGCCGCCGCCCAGCTGGCCGCCTCGATCCGGTCCGGGATCGGCCGGTGGGTGTAGCCGCTGAGCCGCTTCACACCCTGGATCTCGATCACCCGGTCGGTGTGCACCTTGATGATCGCGCCCATCTTCTGCAGGACGCAGATCAGGTCGATGATCTCCGGCTCGACCGCCGCGTTGCGCAGCTCGGTGACGCCCTCGGCCATCACCGCGGTCAGCAGCACCTGCTCGGTGGCGCCCACGCTCGGGTACGGCAGGGCGAACTTGGTGCCGTGCAGCCCGTTCGGCGCCGACAGGTGCAGGCCCTCCGGCGTCTTCTCGACGGTCGCGCCGAACTCCCGCAGCGCCTGCAGGTGGAAGTCGATCGGACGCGGGCCGATGTGGCAGCCGCCCAGGTCCGGGATGAAAGCGTGACCGAGCCGGTGCAGCAGCGGGCCGCAGAACAGGATCGGGATCCGGCTGGAGCCGGCGTGCACGTTGATCTGGTCGGTGCTGGCGCTCTCGACGTTGGACGGGTCGAAGACGAGCTCCCCGTCCTCATCGCCGTCGCTGACCTTGACCCCGTGCAGGCCGAGCAGCCCGCGGACCACCTCGACGTCCCGGATCCGTGGCACGTCGTACAGCCGGCTCGGGGTGTCACCCAGCAGGGCGGCGACCATCGCCTTGGAAACGAGGTTCTTCGCGCCGCGTACGCGAATCCGCCCTTCCAGGGGAGTGCCTCCGTGTACGACCAGGACGTCGTCGGTCAACGCAACCTCCAGCGCGTTGGTGCTGCCGTGTAGATGGGTGGGGCCCACGATCTGCATCGCTACCCAGAATGCGGCCACGGGCAAACGACCCGCGTAGTTCGTCGCCTCGGCAGCATAGCCCTCCGTGACGAAAATGTAATCGGTCACATCACCAGCGAGGGCACGAACTGGGGTGTCCCGTGCGTTTCTGTGCCAGTGATGTGACCGAGGGTGATCAAGCGCCTGGGAGGGCGAGCATCTGGTCCAGCGCGGCCCGGGCGTGGTGCGTGGTGTCCGGGTCGACGGTGATCTGGTTGACCACGCGCCCGGCGACCAGCTCCTCCAGAGCCCACACCAGGTGCGGCAGGTCGATCCGGTTCATCGTCGAGCAGTAGCAGACCGCTCGGTCCAGGAACATGATCTGCTTGTCGGGGTGGGCCAGCGCCAGCCGACGGACCAGGTTCAGCTCGGTGCCCACCGCCCACGCCGAGCCGGCCGGGGCCGCCTCGATGGCCTTGATGATGTATTCGGTCGAGCCGACGAAGTCGGCGGCGGTGACCACCTCGTGCCGGCACTCCGGGTGGACCAGCACGTTGACCCCCGGCACCCGCTCCCGGACGTCGTTGACGCTGTCCAGCGTGAACCGGCCGTGCACCGAGCAGTGCCCACGCCACAGGATCATCTTCGCGTCGCGGAGCTGCTCCGGGGTGAGCCCACCGCCCGGCTTGTGCGGGTCGTAGAGGACGCAGTCGTCCAGTGTGAAGCCCATCTCCAGCACCGCCGTGTTGCGGCCCAGATGCTGGTCGGGCAGGAAGAGCACCTTCGACCCCTGCTGGAATGCCCAGTCCAGCGCCCGCTTCGCGTTGGACGAGGTGCAGACCACACCGCCGTGCCGGCCGACGAAGCCCTTGATGTCGGCCGAGGAGTTCATGTAGGTCACCGGGACGGTGTCCGCCGCGACGCCCAGCTCGGTCAGCAGGTCCCAGGCGGTCTCGACCTGCGACAGCACGGCCATGTCGGCCATCGAGCAGCCGGCGGCGAGGTCGGGCAGGATCACCCGCTGCCGGTCCGAGGTGAGGATGTCGGCGCTCTCGGCCATGAAGTGCACGCCGCAGAAGACGATGTATTCCGCGTCGGGGCGGGCCGCCGCCTCGCGGGCCAGCTTGAACGAGTCGCCGGTCACGTCGGCGAACTGGATCACCTCGTCGCGCTGGTAGTGGTGGCCCAGCACGAAGACCTTCGTGCCGAGCGCGGCCTTCGCCGCCGCCGCGCGGGCCACCAGGCCCGGGTCGCTCGGCGCGGGGAGGTCACCCGGACACTCCACGCCACGCTCGGTGGCGGGGTCGCTGCCGCGGCCGAGGAGCAGCAGCGCAGTGGCGGTGTTGGAGGGCTCAACCCAGGTCGAAGTCACGCCTCCCATCGTCCCACAGCCAGACGGTCCCGCAGCCGCCGCCGATGTGGCCTGCCACACTGCTGCGCATGCGCGTGCTGCTCTGCCCGGACAAGTTCGCCGGCACGCTGCCGGCTCAGGAGGTGGCCGCCGCGGTGGCCGAGGGCTGGCGGACCGTGGCCCCCGCCGACGAGCTGCTGCTCCGGCCGCTCGCCGACGGCGGGCCCGGGTTCGTCGCCGTGCTCGCCGAGGCGCTCGACGGGCGGCGGCTGCCGGTGCCGACCGTCGACCCGCTCGGCCGGCCCGCCGCCGGTGAGATCCTGCTCACCAATGACGGCACCGCCTACCTGGAGAGCGCCCAGTCCTGCGGGCTGCACCTGCTCGCCGCCGCCGAACGCGACCCGAAGACCACCACCTCGTACGGGCTGGGGCTGCTGGTGGCGGCCGCAATCGAGGCGGGCGCGCGAACCGTGGTGATCGGGCTCGGCGGCTCCGCCACCAACGACGGGGGCGCCGGGATGTTCACCCCGCTGGGCGTCACCGCGCTGGACCAGGCCGGCCAGGCCCTGCCGTACGGCGGGGCGGCCCTCGCGGCGGTGGCCGCGCTGGACGGCGCCCCCCGGGTACGCGGGGCTGCCTTGGTCGCCGCCACCGACGTCGACAACCCGCTGCTCGGACTGCACGGCGCGAGCAACGTGTACGGCCCGCAGAAGGGCGCCGACCGGCCCGACGTGCTGCTGCTCGATGCGGCGCTGGAGCGCTGGGCCGAGGTGCTGGAACGCGAGTTGCCCGGCTGCCCGCCCGGGCTCGGCGCGCTGCCCGGCGGCGGCGCGGCCGGTGGGCTCGGCGCGGCGATCCTCGCCCTCGGCGGTCGGTGCGAGTCCGGCATCGGGCTGGTCACCCGGGCCATCGGGCTGGACGCCGCGCTGGACGCCGCCGACCTGGTGATCACAGGGGAGGGGTCCTTCGACCACCAGTCGCTGCGCGGCAAGGTCGTGGCCGGGGTGGCCGGGGCCGCCCGGGACCGGGGCGTGCCCTGCGTGGTGCTGGCCGGACGGGTGAGCACCGGGCGGCGGGAGGCCGCCGCGGCCGGCGTGACCGAGGCGTACAGCCTGGTGGAGCACTTCGGCGGCGAGGAACGCGGCGGGGTGGAGGCGGCGCTGGAACGGCCCGCTGAGGGGCTGCGCGCGCTGGGCGCCCGGCTGGCCCGGCAGTGGAGCCGCTGACCCGGGGCCCGGTGGTGCCGGCCACGAGTCACGGCACCCGGGGTGAGTTCCAGCCGGGCGGCGTACGATCGGGTCTGGACCACACCGGGAATGACTGGGCGACGGGAGATGTTGACCAGTGCGTCCGGACCCACACGCGCAGGGAGATTTCCACGTGACCACGCCAGCGCAGACCGAGTCGACCGAGGCCAAGGCCCCCAACAACGTCGTCCTCACCGACGTCGCGGCGCAGAAGGTCAAGGCCCTGATCGAGCAGGAGGGCCGCGACGACCTGCGGCTCCGGGTCGCCGTGCAGCCGGGCGGTTGCTCCGGCCTGCGGTACCAGCTCTTCTTCGACGAGCGGTCGCTCGACGGTGACATCGTCACCGACTTCGACGGCGTTGAGGTCGTCGTCGACCGGATGAGCGCGCCCTACCTGGCCGGCGCGACCATCGACTTCGCCGACCGGATCGACGCCCAGGGCTTCACCATCGACAACCCGAACGCCGGCAACTCCTGCGCCTGCGGCGACTCGTTCAGCTGAGTCGACGCCGCAGTGGCCCGCACCGGGCCGACGGCTGACATACGCAACGGCGGGACCACCCTCACCGGGGGTGGTTCCGCCGTTGCTGTCGTTGCGCTCTGCCGGTGTCCACGCGGTGACCTTCGTGCGTGCGGAGTATGACCGATTGTCGACCGGTCCGGTCCGGCGGGCCGGGGTGACCGGTAGGCTGACCGGCGCCGAGCTTCCGACCACGAGGGCTGACATGAAGATCGCCGTAACTGGCTCGATCGCCACCGACCACCTGATGAGCTTCCCCGGCCGCTTCGCCGACCAGCTCATCGCCGACCAGCTCCACAAGGTGTCGCTGTCGTTCCTCGTGGACGACCTAGTGCTGCGGCGCGGCGGCGTGGCGGCGAACATCGCCTTCGGCATGGCCCAGCTCGGGCTGCGCCCGGTGCTGCTCGGCGCGGTCGGCGCGGATTTCGACGACTACCGGTCGTGGCTGGAGCGGCACGGCGTCGACTGCGACTCGGTGCACATCAGCGAGGTGGCGCACACCGCGCGGTTCGTCTGCACCACCGACACCGACATGTGCCAGATCGCCTCGTTCTACGCCGGCGCGATGAGCGAGGCCCGCAACATCGAGCTGGCCCCGGTGGCGCAGCGGCTGGGCGGCCTCGACCTGGTGCTGGTCGGCGCCAACGACCCGGAGGCGATGATCCGCCACTCGGAAGAGTGCCGGGAACGCGGCTACCCGTTCGTCGCCGACCCGTCCCAGCAGCTGGCCCGAATGGACGGGAAGCAGGTCCTCGGCCTGATCGACGGCGCCGACTATCTGATGACCAACGACTACGAGAAGTCGTTGCTGTTGAGCAAGGCCGGTCTCACCGACGCGCAACTGCTGGACCGGGTCAAGGTCCGGGTCACCACGCTGGGCAAGGACGGCGCGGAAATCGCCGGCCGCGACTTCGACACGATCCACGTGCCGATCGCCCGGGAGATCCAGGCGGTCGACCCGACCGGCGTCGGCGACGGCTTCCGGGCCGGCTTCCTCGCCGCCCTCTCCTGGGGGCTGGGCCTGGAGCGGGCCGCCCAGGTCGGCTCGCTGCTGGCCACCCTGGTGCTGGAGACCATCGGCACTCAGGAGTACCAGGTTCGCCGGGATCTGTTCGTCAAACGGTTCGCCGAGTCGTACGGCGACGCCACCGCCGAAGAGGTCCGCCCCCACCTACTCCCGTAACCCCCCCCGCCGGCGCCCCCGACGCTCAGAGATCTTGGTACGGATCGGTCCCCATAGGGGCCACTTCCGTCCAAGATCGCGGGAGGGCGTCGGGTGGATGGGGGGGTGTCAGGGGGTGGGGGACGTGGGGATGGTGGCCAGGAAGGCCGACCACTGGGCCGCTGGGAAGACGAGCGCCGGGCCCGAGGGGTCCTTGCTGTCCCGTACCGCCATCGCGTCGGGCAGGACGGCGCATTCCACGCAGTCGCCGTTGTTGGCGCTGCGGCTGCTGGTGAACCATCGGGCGTTGGTGAGGTCGGGGGTGGACACGATCGCCTCCGGAGCTAGGCGCCGGCCAGCTCCCTGATCATCGCCCGGGACTCGGCGGGCGAGAGGGCGACCTGGCGCAAGTTGTCTGCCACCATGCTATAGGTGCGCACGCCGTCCGGATCCTGCACGTACATCGCACCGTCGAGCACCTCGGTGTAGGCGATCGGCCGGACGTGCGCGAAGTCCAGCAGGACGAACTTGCCCAGCGGCGTGGCCGGGGTGTGGCCCGTCCTCGGGGCGGAGCACCTGCACGGTGACGTTGGGCAGCTCGGCCATGGCGGCCAGGTGCGCGAGCTGGGCCCGCCGGGTCCCGTCGCCGTTGACCCGCAGCCGCAGCGCCGCCTCGCCGATCACCGCGTGCAGGCCGAGCGGCGGGTCGTCGGTGAGGCGGCGGGCCCGCACCTGCCGGAACGAGACGAACCGCTCGGCGTGGTCGGGCCGTACGAAGCCGGTGCCGAGGGTCAGCGCCTGCGCGTACTCCTCGGTCTGGAGCAGGCCGGGGACCACCATCGACTCGAAGACGAACGCGCTGTCGGCCAGCCCTTCCAGGCCGACGTACGTCTTGAACCAGTCGGGCATGACCGCCGCCCAGGGTGCCCACCAGGTCTTCGCGTCGGAGCGGCTGGCGATGGCGGTGAGCCGGTCGATCGCGCTCTGCTCGACCTCGCAGGCCCGCAGCACCGTCGCGATGTCCTCGGGGAACTGCTGGTAGCGGCCGGTCTCCATGTGGCCGAGCTTCGGCTTGCCGATGCCCGTACGGGCCGACAGCTCGGCCAGGCTCAACGTCGCCTCGCGTCGGTACCGCCCCAGCTCGGCCCCGATCAGCCAACGCAGCGCGGACGGGTCAGTACGTGGTGCCATCCGGCGTCCCCTTCTCCTTCGCCGACGGCGTGATCTTCTGCGACCCCGCCCGGTCGTACACCGGCCGGTTCTCCGATACCGAAAGCACGCTGCGCCTGCTCGCCCGAACAAACGGCCGGCTGCACCTGATCTGGCTCGATCGATGAGCGCCCGAGGCTGACGTGTTAAAAGGGGGCCCCTGCTCTACCGGAGGCGTTAACAGGGGGCCCCTCCTTACCCAACTCGGCGGACGTCGTAGGCGTCGGGGTGGGCGGCGAGGAACTCCTGGCCGCGCATCCGGCACCAGGCCGGGATGTCGACCGCGGCGGCCGGATCGTCGGCCAGCACCCGCACCACCGCGCCCAAGGGCAGCTCGGGCAGCCTGCGAGCCAGGTTGATCACGGGTAGCGGGCAGCGCTGGCCCCGGCAGTCCAGCACCTCGTCCGGTTCGCTCACAGCCCGGTCACTCCCGCCTCGGCGCGCAGGTCGGCGACCACCCCGGGCAGCTCGGCGAGGAAGCGCTCCACCTCCGCCTCGGTCGTCTCCCGGTGCAGCGACACCCGGACGTTGCCGTGCGACAGCACCCCCATCGCCTCCAACACGTGCGACGGCCGCAGCGTCGAGGAGGTGCAGGAGGAGCCGGAGGAGACCGCGAAGCCGCGTCGGTCCAGCGCGTGCAGCAGCGCCTCGCCGTCCACGTAAAGGCAGGAGAAGGTGACCAGGTGGGGCAGCCGGTCCACCGGGTCGCCGACCACCTCCACGTCCGGCACCTCGGCCGCCACCCGCGCCCGGATCCGGTCCACCAGCGGCGCCAGCCGGGCCGTCTCGGCCGCCGCGTCGGCCGCCGCCGCGCGCAGGCTCGCCGCCGCGGCCACCACCGCCGGCAGGTTCAACACCCCCGGCGTACGCCCCGACTCCCGCTCGTCGGCGGGGAACGGCGACTCCCAGCGGGTGCCCTTGCGGACCACCAGCAGCCCGACGCCGGGCGGCCCGCCCCACTTGTGCGCGCTCGCGGTCAGCACCGACCAGCCGGCCGGCAGCGGCGCCCGGCCGACCAACTGCGCCGCGTCGACGTACAGCGGCACCCCCGCCTGCGCGCACGCCTCGGCCGCCGCCGGCACCGGCTGCACCGTGCCCACCTCGTGGCTGGCCCCGATCAGGGCGGCCAGAGCCACCCCGGGCGTACCCACCGCGGCAGTCCAGGCGGCCAGGTCCAGCCGGCCGAGCCGGTCCACGGGCACGGACGTCGCCGTCCCACCGTCGGCCACGTGCCGCTGCGCGGCATGCAGCACGGCCGAGTGCTCGATCGCCGAGTGCACCAGCGCGCCGCCGACCCGCCGCCGCCCGAGCAGGCCACCCAGCACGGCGGCGTGCGCCGCGGTCGTACCGCTGGCGGTGAAGGAGAGCTCGTCGGCGCGGACGCCGAGAGTCTGGGCGGCGGCCTCGCGGGCGGCGTCGAGGAGTTGGCGGCCCCGGCGGGCCTGGGCGTAGAGCCGGCCCGGGTCGGCCCAGCCGTCGTCCAGCGCGGCCAGCAGCGCCTGCCGCGCGACGGGATGCAGCGGGGCGGCGGTGGCCGCGTCCAGGTAGACCGGGGGTGTGCTCACGACTGCCGACGCTATCGCGCCGTCTTGTCACGGACGCCCCGATGGGGGCGGAGAGTGACCCCAAGACGGTCAGGCCAGTCATGGTCGAGTAATCTGCGACCGTCGGTGACGCCTTTGCCGTCGGTGCTGGAGGAAACAACCACCGCGGCGCGCTAGGGAGGCAGGACCAGGTGGTCGCAAGGAGTTCGGAGGTACGGCCGTCGGCCGTACGGCACAGCGCTTCCCAGGGAGCCGGTGGACGCCGGCGGCGTGGTGCTGGTCGACTCGCCGGGCTCAGCCTCGGCGGAGCCGCGCTGCTGGTTCTGCTCACCGGCTGCGACGTCGGCAAGACGTTCGGTGGCTTCGGGTGGCCGCAGGGCGGCATCACTCCGGAATCCCACCGGATGTACGACCTGTGGATCGCGTCCTGCATCGCGGCGCTCGCGGTCGGCGTGTTCGTCTGGGGCCTGATCTTCTGGTGCGTGATCCGCTACCGGAAGCGGGGCAACGAGCTGCCGGTGCAGACCCGCTACAACCTGCCGATGGAGTTCCTCTACACCATCGCGCCGATCCTCGTGGTCTCCGTGCTCTTCTACTACACGGCGGTTGTGCAGACCGACGTGGACAAGCTCACGAAGAACCCCGACATGACCGTCGAGGTCGTGGCCTTCAAGTGGAACTGGCAGTTCAACTACCGCGACGGCCAGGGCCGCGACGCCAAGACCGTCGCCTCGACCCTCGGCACCAGCGACGTCATCCCGATTCTGGTCCTGCCGAGCGGTCGGTCGATCCGGTTCGAGGAGCAGAGCCGCGACGTCGTCCACTCCTTCTGGGTGCCGGAGCTGCTGTTCAAGCGGGACGTCATGCCGGGTAACATCCGCAACGTCTTCGAGGTCTCCAGCATCGACCAGGAGGCCGCGTTCGTCGGCCGCTGCGCCGAGCTGTGCGGCACCTACCACGCCTTCATGAACTTCGAGCTGCGGGTCGTCTCGCCGCAGAAGTTCGACCAGTTCCTCGCGGAGAAGAAGGCCGGCAAGTCGACGCAGGAGGCGCTCTCGGCGATCGGCGAGGCCCCGTACGCCACCACCACCAAGCCGTTCGACACCCGGCGCACCACGAACAACTTCAACCCGACCGACGCGTCGGCCGGCGCGGGAAGCTGAGGGATCCGGCATGAAGACCGAGTGGCGAATCTTCCTGATCGTGGCGTCGTTCCTTGCCGGCACCGCCGTTCTCTACGGCGCCTGGACGGCCGGCGAGAGCGGCCGGGTCGAGTGGGTCGGCACCGTCGCGCTTGCGCTGTCGTTCCTTCTCTGTTCGATGTGCGGCGGCTTCTTCTGGTTTGTTTCCCGCCGGATCGACCTGCGCCCGGAGGACCGGCCGGACGGCGAGATCGCCGACGGCGCGGGTGAGGTCGGCTTCTTCAGCCCGGGCAGCTACTGGCCGTTCGGCGTGGCCCTGGCCGCGACGATCGCCGGCCTGGGGCTGGTCTTCTGGCAGATGTGGCTGCTGGGCGTGGGCGCGGTGGCGGTCATCTTCGCCGCGAGCGGCCTGCTCTTCGAGTACTACTCCGGCACCCGCCGGACCGCCGAGCACTGACCTGACGCTGCGCCGAAAAGGCCCGCGCCCCGGTAGGGGACGCGGGCCTTTCGCGTACGTTGGTCAGGCCAGCGTGCGGCCGGTCAGCGTGCGCTTGGCCGACGCGCGGCCGGTCAGAGCGAGCGGCCGACCTCGAGCCACCGGTCCAGGACGCCGGCGGCGGCCCCGGAGTCGATCGACTCGGCCGCCCGGGCCAGGCCGGCCCGCAGCGCCTCGTGCAGGTCGCCGTCGAGCGGGCCCTGGGTGGCCAGCGCCACCGCGGCGTTCACCAGCACCGCGTCCCGGACCGGGCCGGTCTCGCCGGCCAGCAGCCGCCGGGCCACGCCGGCGTTGTACGCGGCGTCGCCGCCCCGCAGATCGGCCAGGGTGGACCGCGGCACCCCGAGCGTCACCGCGTCCAGCAGCGCCTCCCGAACGGTGCCCTGCTGGGCCACCCAGACGCGGGTCGGCGCCGCGGTGCTGAACTCGTCCAGCCCGTCCTCGCCGCGCATCACGACCACCGAGTCTCCGCGGGCCGCGAAGACGGCCGCCATCACCGGCGCCATCCGGCGGTCGAAGCAGCCGACCGCGCCGGCCCGGGGGCGGGCCGGGTTGGTCAGCGGGCCGAGGAAGTTGAAGAAGGTGGGTACGCCGACCTCCCGGCGGACCGGGCCGGCGTGGCGCATCCCCGGGTGGAAGCGGGCCGCGAAGCAGAACCCGATGCCGGCCTCGGTCACGCACCGGGCCACCTGCTCGGGGGTCAGGTCCAACGGCACGCCGAGGTATTCCAGCAGGTCGGCGGTGCCGCACGAGGAGGAGGCGGCGCGGTTGCCGTGCTTGACCACCCGGACGCCGGCCCCGGCCACCACGAGCGCGGTCATCGTGGAGATGTTGACCGTGTGCGCGAGGTCACCGCCGGTGCCGACCACGTCCAGCGCGGTGGCCCGGAGCTCCTCGGGAAGCTCGACCTCGACGGACCGGCCGAGCATCGCCTCCACCAGGCCGGCCAGCTCGGCCGGCGTCTCGCCCTTGGCCCGTAGCGCCACCGCGAAGCCGGCCACCTGCGCCGGGCTGGCCGAGCCGGTCATGATCTCGTCCATCGCCCAGGCGGTGTCGGCGGTGGTGAGTTCCTCGTCGCGCAGCAGCGCGTTGAGCAACAGCGGCCAGGTCCGTTCGCCCATGGTGGGCCTCCTGAGCGGGGCGTGGAGAGAGCGGGTGTGCGGCGCCACTGCCTGGCTGCCGTGGCGCCGAGTGGTCGACTCAGGCTGCGACGTGCGTACGCCGCAGCAGCTCGGCGACGGTGGTGCCGGTGGCCACCGGGTCGAGCGGGTGGGTCAGTGTGGCGTCGACCTCGGCGTACGCGGCCAGCCAGCGGTCGGCGGCGCGGGCGAGCACCACGCAGGTCAGCGGGGCGTCGTCCCGGTCGTCCTTGATCTGGCGGGCGATGCCGATGCCGCCGCCCGGGGTCGCCTCGCCGTCGAGCAGGAGCAGATCGATCTCGTAGTCGTCGACCAGCCGGACGCACTCGGCGTAGTCGGAGGCCTCGACGAACTCGATCTCAAGCCCGGGCGCGGGCCGGGTGCCGACGGCGAGTCGCATCCGGTCGCGGACCTTCGGGTCGTCGCTGTAGAGCAGGACGGTGCAAAGACGATCACTCATGCCGGCTGGCTCCCACTTCGTAGCTGCCCGCTGATCGTAGCGGGCGTCACATTCGGCCGGACGGCCCGCCCTGCCCACCGGTGGCGCGCGCCACCGGTGGCGCTCAGGCGGCGTTCTCCGCGGCCCGCTGGCGCGCCTCCTGGCGGTCCAGCTCCCGGTCCAGCCGGCGGGCCTCCCGTTCGGACTGTTTGATCCACTGCACGACCAGCACGGCCAGCATGGTGACGCTGACGAACTCGCCACCGGCCCAGAGCACGCCGCCGGCCACCACCTGGTCGTTCCACGGGTCCGACCAGCTCAGCTGCAGCGACGGGTACCAGTCGCCGCCGAGCAGGGTGGTGCTCTGCATGATCGTGAGCCCGAGCACGGTGTGGAAGGGCACGGAGAGCAGCATCAGCAGCGCCCGGGCCGGGTACGGCCAGCGCCCGGGCAGCGGGTCCAGGCCGAGCAGGGGCCAGAAGAAGACGCAGCCGGTCATGATGAAGTGCGCGTGGGTCAGCTCGTGCGCCCATTCGTGCTGCAGCGTGTAGCGGTAGAGGTCGGTGAAGTAGAGCACGAACGGGTTCACCACGAAGATGGCGAACGCGACCAGCGGGAAGGTGTAGATCCGGGCGATCCGGCTGTGCACGATCGCCAGCAGTCGCCGGCGGGGCCGCACCGAGAGGGTGCGCAGGGCGAGCGTCACCGGGGCGCCCAGCGCCAGGAAGATCGGCGAGATCATGGACAGCACCATGTGCTGCACCATGTGCACCGACAGCACGGTGGTGTCGTACGTGCCCAGCCCACTGAGGGTGACCGCCGCGATGCCGCCCAGGCCGGGGCCGAGGAAGCACACCGTCCGGACCACCGGCCAGCGGTCGCCGCGCAGCCGCAGTCGGTACACGCCGTACAGGTAGAGACCGGCGGCGAGGAGTATGCCGAGGGTGAGCCAGCTGTTCAGCCGGGCCTCGGTGAGGACCCGCGCGACGGTGAACGGCGGCAGGGCGGCCTCGCCCCCCGCCGCCAGGAGCGCCGGGACGACGCGTGGCGGAGCGGCCGAGGTGGCGACGAAGATCGGATCGACGTGCAGCACGCTTTTCAGGGTAGGTCAGGCGAAGCGGACGCCCCCGATCGGGCCACTGTCGGTGCGGGTTTGCCACCCCGCTGATCGTCGTTCCCGGTCAAGGGCAATAATGACCGCGTGACTGCGGCCCCAGCCATTGACAAGAGCCGGATCCACTCCCTGACCCGACCCAACATGGTCAGCGTGGGGACGATCGTCTGGCTCTCCAGCGAACTCATGTTCTTCGCGGCGTTGTTCGCGATGTACTTCTCGATCCGCGCGGCGGCGCCGGAGCAGTGGGAGAAGCACACCGAGGTTCTCAACATCCCGTACGCCACCACCTTCACGGCGATCCTGGTGTTGTCCTCGGTGACCTGCCAGCTCGGTGTCTTCGCGGCCGAGAAGGGCGACGTCCACGCCCTCCGCAGGTGGTTCACGATCACCTTCGTGATGGGCCTGATCTTCGTGCTCGGCCAGGCGAACGAGTACCGCAACCTGGTGCACGAGGGCGTCAAGATCAACGGAGACGGGTATGGGTCGATGTTCTACCTGACCACCGGCTTCCACGGTCTGCACGTGTCCGGCGGTCTGGTGGCCTTCATCATCTTCATGATCCGCACCACCATGGGCCGGTTCACCCCGGCGCAGGCCACGTCGGCGATCGTCGTGTCCTACTACTGGCACTTCGTCGACGTCGTGTGGATCGGGCTCTACGCCATGATCTACTGGCTCCAGTGATCTTGGCGCGTCACGCATCGCGCCGCTGCTCCGTCCCCTGAGACAAGGTCCAACCGGTTAAGGACACAGGTCATGACTTCTGACAACGACCGCCGACGCGGTCTGCTCGCGCGGTTGCGTGGGCGGCCCGTAGCGCGCAGCAGGGGCCGCCGCCGGCTGGGCGCCGCGGTCCGGCTGGCCGCCGCGCTGATGCTGGCCGGCGGCGCCTACACCGTCTTCGCCCCCGCCGTGCAGGCGCAGGACACGCCGCCCCTGAGCGCCGCCGCCAACGAGGGCAAGGCACTGTTCGACGTGAGCTGTGTGACCTGCCACGGTCGCAACGCCCAGGGCGTTCTGGACCGTGGTCCGAGCCTGATCGGTGTCGGCGCGGCCGCAGTCGAGTTCCAGGTCGGCACCGGCCGGATGCCGATGGCCCGTCAGGAGGCCCAGGCCCCGCGGAAGTACCCGCAGTTCACCGACGAGCAGGTGCGCCAGCTCAGCCAGTACATCCAGGAGCTCGGCGGCGGCCCGGAGGTCCCCGCGGGCAACAACCTGCACCAGAACGGCAACGTGGCCACCGGCGGCGAGCTGTTCCGGATCAACTGCTCGCAGTGCCACGCCTTCACCGCCGGCGGCGGTGCCCTCTCCTCCGGCAAGTACGCGCCGAGCCTGGCGCCGTCCAGCGACCGGCAGATCTACGCCGCGATGCTGAGCGGCCCGCAGAACATGCCGGTGTTCGGCGACAACCAGATCACGCCGCAGGAGAAGGCGGACATCATCGCCTACATCCAGGAGGCCCTGAAGGGCAACCAGGACCCGGGCGGTTTCAACCTGGGCCGGTACGGCCCGTCGACCGAGGGTGTCGCGATCTTCCTGGTCGGCATCGTCGCGCTGGTCTTCGCGAGCCTGTGGATTGCGGGCAAGTCGTGACCGAGCGGACCATTCGTTTCAGTGCTGCGGCGTCGACCCCCGGCGCCGCCCGTAGCGAGGTGACGGCATGAGCACCCTGCACCAGGCCCCGCAGGGCCGGCAGCCGCTCGACGTGAACGACTCCAAGCTCTCCCGGTTCGACGTCGTCAAGGAGGGCGCGCGGCGGGACGACATCGAGATCGTTCACTATGAGCCGCAGGTGGTCCCGGGCAGCAAGGCGGAGCGCCGGCTGACCCGCACGGTGGCCGCGATGTTCCTGCTGACCGGGGCGGCCGCCACCGCATTCCTGGTGGTCTACATCTGGTGGCCGTGGCAGTGGCAGCCGGGCGGCGGCGGCGACAAGTTCTACACCCCGCTGCTCGGCGTGACCCTCGGCCTCGCGCTGCTCGGCGTCGGCTTCGGCATCCTCACCTGGGGCAAGAAGCTGCTGCCCAAGGAAGTCTCGATCCAGGACCGGCACGACCAGCCGAGTTCCCCGGAGGATCGCAAGATCACCGGCGAGACGATGCGCTACATGGCCGACGAGCTGGGCGTCAAGCGTCGGCCGCTGCTCGGTGTCTCGCTGCTCGCCGGGCTCGCGCCGGTCGGCGCAGCGGCCGCAGCGCCGCTGATCGGTGGCCTGATTCGCAACCCGCACAAGGACAACGAGATGTTCACCACCGGGTTCAAGCCGGTGGACGGGAAGAGGATCCGGCTGATCCGCGAGGACGGCCGGCCGATCCGTCCGGCCGACGTCAGCGTGGGTGGCCAGCTCACCGTGTTCCCGGGTATCGACGGCGGGGTCAGCAACCGGTACGCCGACTCGCCGACGCTGCTGATCCACCTGCGTGACGAGGACGCGCAGAAGTCGCGCGCCGCCAACGCCAAGATCGAGCACGCCGACTACATGTGGGGCAACTTCGTCGCGTTCTCGAAGATCTGCACGCACGCAGGCTGCCCGGCGAGCCTCTACGAGCAGCAGACCAACCGGCTGCTCTGCCCCTGCCACCAGTCGCAGTTCCTCATCACCCGCAACGCTGAGCCGGTCTTCGGCCCAGCGAGCCGGCGGCTGCCGCAGCTGCCGATCGAGGTGGACGAGGAAGGCTTCTTCGTGGCGAAGTCCGACTACACCGAAGCCATCGGCCCCGACTTCTGGGAGCGGCCATGAAGCGCCGAAAGTTTGACGCAGCAGCGCTGCCCGGCAAGACCGCCGGGGCGCTGGACGACCGCTTCCAGGCGGCCACCCCGCTTCGTAAGCTGCTGAACAAGGTCTTCCCCGACCACTGGTCCTTCCTGCTCGGCGAGATCGCGCTCTTCTCGTTCATCGTCCTGCTGCTGACCGGCGTCTTCCTGACCCTCTTCTTCGAGCCGGCGATGACCGAGGTGGTCTACGACGGCAGTTACGCGCCGCTGCGGGGGACCCCGATGTCGGCCGCGTACGCCTCCAGCCTGAACATCTCGTTCGATGTCCGGGGTGGTCTGATCATGCGGCAGATGCACCACTGGTCGGCCCTGCTGTTCATGGCCGCCATCGTGGTGCACATGCTGCGGGTGTTCTTCACCGGCGCGTTCCGCAAGCCGCGTGAGACCAACTGGATCATCGGCTCGCTGCTGTTCTGGGTGGGCTTCCTGGCCGGCTTCACCGGCTACTCGCTGCCGGACGACGGCCTGTCCGGCACCGGCCTGCGGATCGCCTCCGGCATCATGCTGTCGATCCCGGTGATCGGCTCGTGGGTCACCTCGTCGATCTTCGGCGCGGAGTTCCCGGGCGCCATCATCATCCCCCGGTTCTTCATCGCCCACGTGCTGCTCATCCCGGGTCTGCTGGTGGCGCTGATCAGCGTTCACCTGGGTCTGGTCTTCAAGCAGAAGCACACCCAGTGGCCCGGCCCCGGGCGGACCAACGAGAACGTGGTCGGCGAGCGGATGTTCCCGCGCTACGCGATCAAGCAGGGCGGCTTCTTCATGGTCGTCTTCGGCGTGATCGCCCTGATGGGTGGCCTGTTCCAGATCAACCCGATCTGGTACTTCGGTCCGTACGAGGCCTGGGTGGTCTCCGCGGCCAGCCAGCCCGACTGGTACGTCATGTTCCTCGACGGCTCGACCCGCCTCATGCCCAACTGGGAGATCATCATCCCGATCGGCGACGGGTACGTCATCCCGCCGCTGTTCTGGCCGACGGTCGTGCTCCCCGGCGTGCTGGTGGGCCTGTCGACGATGTACCCGTTCCTGGAGGCCCGTCGCCTCAAGGACAACCGCCACCACAACCTGCTCCAGCGGCCCCGGGACGTTCCGGCCCGGACCGCGCTGGGCATGATGGCCGTGGCGTTCTTCATCGTGCTGACCCTCACCGGCGCCAACGACGTCATCGCCGACAAGTTCCACATCAGTTTGAACGCGATGACCTGGGCGGGCCGGGTCGGCCTGCTGGTCCTGCCGCCGCTGGCCTACTACCTCACCTACCGCATCTGCCTCGGTCTGCAGCAGCACGACCGGGAGGTGCTGGCCCACGGCGTGGAGACCGGCATCATCAAGCGGCTGCCGGACGGCCGGTTCGTCGAGGTGCACCAGCCGCTCACCGCGGCCGAGGGCCACGAGGAGCACGCCGCGCTGGACTACGTCGGCTGGGTCGTCCCGAAGAAGATGAACCGGCTCGGCGCCCTCGGCCCGGCGGTCCGGGGCTTCTTCTACCCAATCGAGAAGCCGGCCGAGGCGCCGGTCTCGCCGGGGCACCCGCCGGTCGAGCCCCGACCGGAGCGCGAGGAGATCGGCAGCGGCGAGAGCCGCCGCTGACCTACCCCAGCACCACCGACCGTGGCTACGGGCCGCCTTGATGGCGGCACGTACCGGCGCGGTATGGCGCAGGGAAACG
>NZ_JBEYIX010000054.1:0-40621 GCF_040636055.1 Micromonospora sp. NPDC006766
GGCGGCCAAACGCCGCCACGACCCGGGGGAAGCCTTCCGCAACCACCTGTACAACTCGTACGCGCGCTGATGCGCTGAATCAGCCGCCGTTGGTCGGCCGGTAGCTGCGCGGCCGGTGAACCGGCGCGACGGGGCTGGTCACCCCACTCACCGCCGCCAGGAACTTCGGACCCATCGCTGCCCGGGCCTGTACCGCCGGGTGCGTGGCGCCGAAGTTGTCGGGGTCCGACTGCCCGTCGGCGAACATGACGTACGTCAGTACCGGGGCACCGGCTGGGTCGAAGATGATTCCGGCCTCGTGCCGGGCGTCGTCGAACCAGCCCGCCTTGGTGGCGACCCGGGCCCGCTCGTCAGAGGACATCGTGCGTCGGATCCCGTCGGTGAAGGCGATCGGGGAACGCAACAGGTTGAGCAGGAAGGTCGTGGAGGACGGCGAGAGCAGGGTGCCGGCGACCAGCGCCCGCAACAGGTTGTGGGTCTCCCGCGCGGTGCTGGTGCCAAGGTAGAAACGGTTCGGGTTGGCGACCGGTTCGACCTGAGTGTTGGGGAAGCCCTTGCCGACCAGGATCTGGTTGATCTCGGCGGCGGGGCAGACCAGGCCACAGAGTCGGACGGCGGTGTCGTCGGAGATGGTCAGCAGCGCGGCGAGCGCGTGCCCCAGCGTCACCGAACTCGGGTAGGCGCCGTCGAGACCGAAGATGCCGTCACCGCCCGGCACCACGATCGCCGCGGTGACCTCCACCCGCTGGTCCAGGGTCAGCAGCCCCCGGTCGACCTTGTCCAGCACCGCGACGGCCACGGCGATCTTGTTGACGCTGTACGCCTCGACGACCCGGTCGGCCCGCTCCTGCACCGCCGCCTGCGGCGCGCCGCCGACGCCCGCGACGCTGACGTACGAGTACCAGTTCCCGCCGGCCCGGATCTTCTCCCGCTGATACGCGTCGGCCACCCGGCTCGATGGGGAGCCGCCCTTCTCGCCCGACCCGCCACTCGCGCCGGCCGGTGCCCCCATGGCCGGATTCGTCAGCCCGAGTACGGCACCGGCGGTGGCCACCGTGCCGAGACCCAGCGCGGTCCTACGATTCAACCTGCTTGTCATGTCGTAAATCCCCGTTCCAACGGCCGATACGTCATCCGGCACCGGCGGGCGGACAGCCCACACGTCACGCGCCGAACCCTGCCCGTGCCGTCCGCCACAATAGGTGAAAGTGGATCACTCTGCTGTCCCTATAAGACGATCTAGCTGAGCTGGCGCGGCTCAGAACAGCGTCAACGGGCCAACCGGCGCCGGCTCGGGCAGCGGCTCGACGTCGGGCAGCCGCGTCCGGACCTCGTCGTGGAACCGGCGGGCCAACTCGGGGGCGTCCGCGTTGTCCGGGGTGTGCACGAACACCGTCGGCGAGCGACCGTCGCGCAGCCAGCCGGTCACCACGTCGAGCCACGGTCGCCAACCCTCGACCGTGTGGGCGGGGTCGTCCCGGCCGAGATACCGGACGATCGGCCGGTCGGTCAGCGCGTCGGTGCGCAACGGGATGCGCGGCTTCCTGGTCCACGCCTCCCGCTCCGCGTCGCTGGTCGGCGGGTTCCGGAAGAAGGCGGTGGTGTCGAACGGGATCCACTCCGCGTCGACCCGGCCGAGGGTCTCCTCCAACGCCCGCACCGCCCTCGGGTCGGCGAAGAACGCGGGATGGCGGACCTCGACGGCGTACCGGTGGGCGGCCGGCAGCCCGCGCAGGAAACGGGCGAGCGTGGGCACGTCGGCGGGGCCGAACGAGCCCGGCAGCTGGATCCAGAGGGCGTGGGCCCGTGACCCGAGGGGCTCGATCGCGTTCAGGAAGGGCCGGATCTCCTCGTCTGCGTCGGTGAGCCGGCGATCGTGCGTGACGACTTTCGGCAGCTTGAGCACGAACCGGAAGGTGGGGTCGGTCTGCCGGGCCCACGACGCCACGGTCTCGCGCGTTGGAGTCGCGTAGAAGGTGGTGTTTCCCTCGACCGCGGTGCACCAGCCGGCGTAGGCGCGCAGCCGCTCGTGCGCCGGCAGCGGATGGGCCAGGAAACGGCCCTGCCAGGACCGGTGCGTCCACATCGCGCACCCCACGTGCAGGCGCATCCGGCCCTCCCGTCGCTCGACCCTTCGGCGTGGAAGCTACGCCGCGCCCCTGGGAACGGTATCCGACCGGGGGATCGGATCCCGGACGCGCTCGGCGCCGGGCCCGTGCCGGGCGGGAGGCCCGCCCGGCACGGCTTCGGTCACTGGTAGACGTGGACGTAGTCGACGAGCATCTGGGCCGGGAGCGGCGTCGACGCGTCCGGCGGCCCCGGCCAGTCGCCGCCGACCGCCAGGTTGAGGATCAGGTAGAACGGGTGGTCGTAGACCCACGGCCCACGGGTCGCCTCCACGGTCTCCTTGCTCGCGTAGAAGACCTCCGTGCTGTCGACGAAGAAGCGCATCCCCTTGCTGTCCCACTCCACCGCGTACACGTGGTACCCGGCGGACAGGTCGACGGTCCAGACCTGTTCCTTGCCGTAGCCGCCGCCACCGTTGTATGCCGGCGCGTGCAGGGTGGTGTAACTGCGGTAGGTGTCGCGGCCGAGGATCTCCATGATGTCGATCTCGCCGTTGTACGGCCACGGGCGGCCCTGCAGGAAGTCGGCGCCCATCATCCAGAACGCCGGCCAGAACCCGTTGCCCTTGGGCACCTTGATCCGGGCCTCCACCCGGCCGTACTGGAAGTGGAACTTGTTGCTGGTGTTCATCCGGTGCGAGGTGTACGCCCGCCCGCCGGCCGTCTCCCGGCGGGCCTCCATGACGAGTTGACCGCTGCCGTTCATGGTGGCGTTGCCGTTGTCGGTGTAGTACTGCAGCTCGCCGTTCTGGCCGGTGCCCGGATCGACGGTCCACTTCGCCGGGTCAGGCTTGCTGCCGGCCGAGCCGTTGAACTCGTCGGCGAAGACGAGCCGGGTGGCGGGGAAGGTCGGGTCCGGTGGCACGGGCGGCGGCGCGGTCGGTGCGCCACCCGTGCCGTACACCTGGAACTCCCACAGCGAGTAGCCGTAGGCGCTGTTGCGGGCGGTGCCGTACATCCGCACGTAACGGCCGGTGCCGGTGACGTTCAAGGTCTGCTTGAACCCCTTGCTGGTGGTGGTGCTGTAGATGGTGGTCCAGGTGTTGGCGTCGTTCGACGTCTGGATCTGGTAGGCGGTCGCGTACGCCGGATCCCACTGCAGGACCACCCGGTGGATGGTCGCGGTGGCACCGAGATCGACGTAGATCCAACCCGGGTCGACCCAGCCGGTGGTGGCGCTGGTCGCCCATCGGGAGGCCGGGTCGAGGTCGAACGCCCGCGACGGGTAGCACTGCCAGCAGGCGCCGTCGTCCTGGTACGACGAGGCGAACGCCGGCTTGCCGTACGACAGCAGCCCGTCTCCGCCCGGCGGCGGGCTCGACGGCGGCGAGGTCGTGGGCGGCGAGCCGGCGGAGACGCGTACCGCGACCTCCCACAGCGACACCCCGTACTGCGTGGCGCGGGCGGTGGTGTAGACGCGCACGTAGCGGCCCGAGCCGGAGACGGTGAGCAACTGGGTGCCGCCGGTCGAGGTGGTGGTGCTGTAGACGGCCGTCCAGGTGGAGCCGTTGTCGGAGAGTTGGATCTGGTACGCCGTGGCGTACGCGGCCTCCCAGTTCAGGTCGACCCGGCAGACCGCGCGGGACGAGCCGAGGTCGACTTGGAGCCACTGCGGGTCGGCGGCGGCGCTGGACCAGCGGGTGCCGGTGTTGCCGTCAACGGCGGCCGACGCGGGGAAGCCGGCGTTCTGGATCGACGAGGCGGTGGCCGGGCGGTTCAACGCCGCGTTGCCGGTGGTGTCGCAGCCGGTGGCGTTGCTCGTGCCGTAGACGCGGAACTCCCACAGCGACACGCCGTACTGGGTGGCGCGGGCGGTGGTGTAAACACGGACGTATCGGCCCGAGCCGGACACGGTGAGCGTCTGGGTGCCGCCGGTCGAGGTGGTGGTGTTGTAAATGGTCGTCCAGGTGGAGCCGTTGGCGGAGACCTCGATCTGGTACGCCGTCGCGTAGGCGGCCTCCCAGCTCAGGGTGACCTGGGTGATGCTGGCGGTGGCCCCCAGGTCGACTTGGAGCCACTGCGGATCGGCGGCGGCACTGGACCAGCGGGTGCCGAGATCGCCGTCGACGGCGGCCGACGGTGAAAAGGCGGCACTCTCGACCGACGACGCGGTGGCCGGCCTGCCCTGCGACAGCAGCGGGTCGGCCGCGCCGGCGGCCGTGGTGACGGCCGCGACGAAGCCGGCGACCACGACGGCCACCAGGGCGAGGACGACGGCGAACCGCCGTCGGACGGACGCGGAGGGTGGAGGCTCGAGGGCCGGAACGGGCAGAGTAGTCATGGCGGTCACCAGCCCACGGCGACGAGCAGCCACTGCGGGTTGCCGGCCGAGACGAACGAGGACTGGTCGGCGTAGTCGTCGTACGGGAAGCCGTACGCCCGGCCGCTGATGGCGCGGTCGTGCCAGAACTTCGCGTAGTAGTTGGCCGGGGCCTGCTGGTAGAACAGGCTCGGGTCCGACCACTGGGCCCGGGGCAGGTGCGCGACGTGCCGGTTCAGGGCGGAACAGCCGGCCGGATCGCCGGCAAGCGGGCCCGCGCAGCCGAAAATGTCCGAGGTGGTTGCCGGCAGCCCGACCGAGGAGGCGTAGCCGCTCAGGTAGTTGGCGTACTGGCCGCCGGCGCGGAACTGCGGCGTGTTGCCCGGCGACGGGATGCGGTAGGGCGTCTGGATGGTGGCCAGGTGCTTGAATTCGGCCGGCATCGCGTCCGAGAACCGCTGGAACGTCACCGACCGGTCCTCGGCGAAGGTCGCCTCGTTCTCGCCGACGGAGACGTCGTACCCGGTGCGGGAGTGCAGCCGCATCGCCAGCTTCAACCCGAATGCGTCGACCCGGGTGGTGTTGCCGTTGAACTGGTTCGCCCCGACGGTGAACTCGATGAAGTCGCTGTACTGGCTGTTCGGCGAGCCGAGGTAGAAGTACATGCGGCCGGCCGTGTTCACGGGCATGTCGAAATACGGCTGCTCCGCGACCGAGTGTGACTGCCCGTTGTAGCTCCAGTAGACCTGGCTGTCGGGGTATTTGCCGTTGGTTCGGTTGAGGACCTTCACCATGAGCACGTTCTGGGCGGGGGGAATCGAGTTGGTGTCGCCCCAGAATCCGCCGGTGGGCGGCGGGGTCGTCGGGGGCGTTGTCGAGCCCGACGACGTGGTCCGCACCACGAACTCCCACAGGGAGTAGCCGTACGCCGTGGCTCGGGTCGTGCCGTACATCCGCACGTAGCGGCCGGTGCCGGTGACGGTGAGCGTCTGGGTGCCGCCGGTCCCGGTCGTGGTGCTGTAGATGGTGGTCCACGGTCCGTCGGCGGTGGCGGCGAGCTGGATCTGGAAGGCCCGTGCGTAGGCCGCCTCCCACTGCAGCACGACCTGGCAGAGCGTCTGCGTGCTACCCAGGTCGACGCGGAGCCACTGCGGGTCGGCGGCGGCGCTGGACCAGCGGGTGCCGGCGTTGCCGTCGACCGCGGCCGACGCGGGGAAGCCGGCGTTCTCGACCGACGAGGCGGCCGCCGGCCGGTTGAGCGCGGCGTTGCCCGTGCAGCCGGCGGAGACGGTCCCGTAGACCTTGAACTCCCACAGGGAGTAGCCGTACGCGGTGGCGCGGGTGGTGCCGTACATCCGCACGTAGCGGCCGGTGCCGGTGACGGTGAGCGTCTGGGTGCCGCCGGTCCCGGTCGTGGTGGTGTAGACGGTCGTCCAGGCGGAGCCGTCGGCGGAGACCTGGATCTGGAAGGCCCGCGCGTACGCGGCCTCCCAGACCAGTTGCACCTGGTCGATGGTGGCGGACGAGCCTAGGTCGATCTGTAGCCATTGGGGATCGCTGAAGGCGCTGGACCAGCGGGTGTCCGGGTTGCCGTCCACGGCGGCGGAGGCGGGTGTGTCGGCGTTCTCGGTGGACGAGGCGGTCGCGGGCCTGCCCTGGGAGAGCAGGGCGGACGCGGCCCCGGCGGGGGTGGACGCGGTCGCCGCCGCGTAGCCGGCGAGGAGCGCCAGGATGGCGGCGGCGGTGGTGAGGAGGCGGGCCGGCCGTTGCCGGCGATGGATCGGTGGAGCGGCGTTCATGGATGTCTCCTGCGGGGTGGTGTCCGGCGGAGAGCGCTCTGAGAGGAAGGGTCACCCTGGTCGCCGCTTCTGTCAAGGCGACCCGTCGCCGCTGCGGGAAGATCAGAACCGGACTTTCCCCGCTCCCTTGACTGATCGAAATAGCTCGATGACGCTGGTGATGAGCGCTCTCCGTCCACCGCCGCCACCAGCCGTTCGGGAGCCCCTCCATGCCGACGATCCCTCGGCCGTCATCACCCCGCCAGCGGCCCCGCCGCACCATCTCGATCGCGGCCCTCCTCGTGTTGCTCGCCGCCTGTCTGGCCGTACCCGCCCAGCCCGCCAGCGCCGCCGGGTCGCTGCTCTCGCAGGGGCGACCGACCACGGCGTCCTCCGTCGAACAGGCCGCCACCCCGGCCGCCGCCGCGACCGACGGCGACCTCGGCACCCGCTGGTCGAGTCAGTTCAGCGACCCCCAGTGGCTACAGATCGACCTGGGCTCGTCCGCCACCATCGACCAGGTGCAACTGGTCTGGGAGGCCGCGTATGCGCGGGCCTTCCAGATCCAGATCTCAGACAACGCGTCCGGCTCCTGGCAGACGATCTACAGCACCACCACCGGGACCGGTGGCACCCAGACGCTGGCCGTCGCCGGCACCGGCCGCTACGTGCGGATGTACGGCACCGCCCGCGCCACCGGCTACGGCTACTCGCTCTGGGAGTTCAAGGTCTACGGCACCACCGGCAGTTCGGGCCCGCCCCCCGGTGGCCAGCCGATCTCAGAGTTCAAGAAGGTCGCCGCGTCCTCCTGGGAGGGTGGCAACGCGCCCGCCGCCGCGGTCGACGGCCGGACGACCACCCGCTGGTCGAGCGAGTTCAGTGACCCGCAGTGGCTCAGCGTCGACTTCGGCGGTGTCGCCACGGTGAACCGGGTCGTCCTGAACTGGGAGGCCGCGTACGCCACCGGCTACCGGCTGGAGACATCCAACGACGGGAACACCTGGACGAGCATCTATTCCACCACCACCGGGCGCGGCGGCGTCGAGCAGCTCACCGTCGCCGGCACCGGCCGCTACCTGCGGTTCAACGGCACGGCTCGGGCCACCGGCTACGGCTACTCGCTCTGGGAGTTCCAGGTCTACGGCACCGTCGACAATGCGTCGGCCACGGCGCCCCTGCTCTCCGGCCCCACGAAGCCGCCCGGCACGCTCAACCAGTTCGCGCTGACCGCACCCACGGACGCCGCCATGATCACCACCACCCGCCGGCCTGCCCTCTCCTGGGCCGCCGTGGCCGGGGCCACCCGCTACCAGGTGTGGATCAACATCAGCCGCACCGACTACGACTTCACCGCGTCCGGCAACCTCATCGACCTCTACACCAAGGTCGCCGAGCCGACCGGTACCTCCTACACGCCGACCTGGGACCTGCCGGACCGCTGGACCTACAAGTGGTACGTCACCGCGATCGGCGCCACCACGACCACCTCGAACATCCGCCGGTTCAGCATCTATCTGCCCACCCTCGAAACCGTCGCCGACGGCGTCAACATCGTCGCCGGCAGCCGGGACCTCAACAAGAACGGCACCATCGAGCCGTACGAGGATTGGCGGCTGCCGGTCGAGACCCGGGTGAACGACCTCCTGAGCCGGATGACGGCCGAGGAGAAGGCGTACCAACTGTTCTACAACGCCCAGGCGTACCCGCGTTCGGGCTGGCACTTCGGCCCGGCGCAGGCGCAGGACCTGCACAGCCAGCTCCTCGCGGCGGCCGGCACCCGGCTGGGGATCCCGTTCGTCTCGGCGGGCGACACCATCCACGGCTACCAGACGACCTATCCCATGCAGAGCGCCCTGGCGGCCGCGAAGGACTATCCGCTGGACTACAAGCTCGGCGACCTGCAGCGGCGGGAACAGCTCGAGGTCGGCACGCGCGGGGTGCTCGGGCCGCTCGCCGAGGTCGGCACCAAGGTGATCTACCCGCGTATCCAGGAGGGCAACGGCGAGAACGCGCAGGTGGCCGCCGCCCAGGTGCGGGCGCTGGTCGCCGGGCTGCAGGGCGGCCCTGAGTTGAACCCCCAGTCGGTTCTCGCGACCGTGAAACACTGGCCCGGTGAAGGCGCCGGCGGCGAGGCGCTGATCGTTTACGACGCGGTCACCATCAAGTACCACCTGATCCCGTTCCGCGCGGCGATGGAGGCCGGTGCGGTCAACATCATGCCCGGGTACGCGGGCAGCTCCTACCTCGACCCGGGCGGACCGGGCGCCGGCGACAGCGCGCCGATCCTCGCGTACCTGCGCCAGAACCTCGGCTACCAGGGTCTGATCACCACCGACTGGCTGCCGTCCGGCTCGTGGGTCGGCGCGGCGAAGGCCGGATCCGACGTCATGGGCGGCGCGGACCCCGGGGCGGCCGGCTTCTCGATGGCCACCTTCACCGCGAACGTGCCGGCCGCGCGGATCGACGACGCGGTACGGCGGGTGCTGCGCATCAAGTTCCAGCTCGGCATCTTCGAGAGCCCGTACGGCGACCCGGTCAACGGCCCGTACCGGTTCCACCAGCCGGCCTACGCCGCGCTGGCCAACCAGGCGTCGCGCGAGGCGATGACGTTGCTGAAGAACGACGGTGGGGTGCTGCCGATCCGGCTGAGCCCCGGCGACAACATCGTGGTGGCCGGGCCACGGGCGGCCGACCCCGCCGGCTGCTGCGTCTGGACCAGCTTCTTCCATCAGGAGTACGGCTCGCAGACCATCCTGGACGCGATCCGGAGCCGGGCCACGAAGAACGGGGTGAACGTCTACCCGGGCGACGGGCCGAACCCGAAGCTGGCCGTCGTGGCGGTGGGGGAGTCCTCCTACACGCACGCCACCAACTGGCCCAAGGAACAGCCCTACCTGCCGCCGGACCAGCTCGCGCTGATCCAGAGCTTCCGGTCGCGGGGGATCCCGGTGGTCGTGGCGCTGGTCCTGCCCCGGCCGTACGTCATCACCGAATGGCGTGACCTGGCCAACGCCATCGTCGTCACCTACCGGGGTGGCGAGGAGATGGGCCCGGCGTTGGCGAGTCTGCTCTTCGGTGACTACACGCCGAGCGGCAAGCTGCCGTGGCAGCTGCCACGCAGCCCGGACCAGGTGCTCCGGCCCGGCGGCACCGACGTGCCGGCCGACGCCGTGGAGGCCTGGGACCTGCCGTACGACCTGGGGGCCACCGCGGCCGAACGCAACCAGATCAGGGCCAGCATCGACGCAGGCCAGCCACCGGCGACGACGTACGGTAACCCGCTCTATCCGTACGGTGCCGGACTGACGGGATTCTGAGCGATCGGTGTCAGCCCCCGGCGGCCGGGGCCGGTCCGCCTCTGGACCGGCCCCGGCCGCCCGACCGACTTCGAGCTCACTGGGCGGAGGTGATACCTCCGGTCACCACTTCTCCCACGGGATGGTCCAGTCACCCAGCCCGTCAGTGAGACTCAGCTGCTTAGGGGTGTTGCGCACGTCGACCACGTCACCGAGCCGGAACGTGTCGTAGAACCATCGGGCGTGGGCCGGCCCGACGTTGATGCAGCCGTGCGAGGTGTTCCGGTTACCGTGCGCGCCGATGTTCCAGTCCGCCATGTGCACGTACTCGCCGGAGTACGAGATCCGCAGACAGAGATTGATGACCTCGTCGTAGAAGTTGGGATCCTTGGGGTCCTTGATCCCGAAGCTCGCCGAGGTCATCCGGTGCGTCGGCTCGCGCGTCACCACCACATGCGGGCCGGAGCGGGTCCAGAAGTCGATGATTTCCCCGCTCGAGCCCGTGGTGGTGCCGCCCTTGCCCATGCTGATCGGGATGTCCCGCACCATCTTGCCGTCGATGTAGACCTTCATCCGCTTGGTGTTGGCGTCGGCGATGGCGATCCGGGACGGGCCGATGGTGAAGTTCGCGCTGGCGTTGGCGCCGCCATAGACACCCTTGCCGAGGTTCTGGCCGAAGAGGTTGACCTTCACCGAGATCTTCGTGCCCGGAGTCCAGTACTTCGCCGGCCGCCAGTGGGCGTTCTGGCCGTCGATCCAGCGCCAGCGCCCCTCGACGGCCGGCGTGGTCTCCACCACCATCGCCTTCTCGGCCGCGGCGCGGTTCTTGACCGGCTTGGCGAAGTTCACCATGACCGGCTGGCCGACCCCGTACGTGCCGCCGGACTGCAGGGCGGCCAGCGCGTTTGCCTGGAAGGTGACGGAAGCGACCCCGGACGGCTTGACCGTGCTGAAGCTGCTCTTGTGCTCGGTGAGCGCGCCGGCGGAGTCGGCTACCGACACGGTGACCGTGTAGGTCTTGCCGTAGGCCAGCTTGCCGGTCGACCGCCAGGTCTCGTCGTCGCCGAGCTTGCCGGCGACGGTCTTGCTCCCTGTGGCCACCGAGACGTCCTTCAGCGTGCCGCCCTCGGCCGCCACCACGATCTGGTCGAGCGGCGACACCTTCGTGGCATCGGCGGCCGGTGTGACGGTCACCCGCACCTCCTCCGCGGGCGGACTCGCCTCCTCCGCCGATCCGGGCTGCGACCACGCGGCATCGGATGAGGGCCCTTGCTTGCAACCTGCCGTCACCAGGCCGGCTGTGACGCCCAGGCTGGTGGCGATCAATTTTCGTCGACTGATCATGGCGTTCCTCTCCTCGGGGAGAGTACTTGCCCGCGGCGCGCGATGGGAGCCCGGTGCCGGATCGTTGTCAACGGCTGAGGTGAGACCCGGGCGCTGCGGGCTGCGCCCGACCTCGGCGCGATCCATTTCGGCGGTAACGTAGCCCTGTTTTGGATGGAGGCTGGATGTTCGCTCCGCTGCGATACGCCGCGTTCCGTTACCTGGCCGCCGGCCGGATGGTGAACACGCTGGGCAACGGGGTGGCTCCCATCGCGCTCGCCTTCGCCGTGCTCGACCTGACCGGCTCGGTAGGCGACCTGGGCCTGGTGGTGGGCGCGAGATCGCTGATGAATGTCCTGTTCGTGCTCTTCGGCGGGGTGGTGGCCGATCGGATCCCGCGCCGGGTGGTGCTCGTCGGCTCCAACCTGCTCGGTGCGCTGACCCAGGCGGCGGTGGCCGCCCTGGTGCTCACCGACACGGCGACGATCCCGCTGCTGCTGGCGCTGAGCGCGGCCAACGGCATCGTGAGCGCGCTGTCCCAGCCGGCTTCGGCCGCCGCGACGCCGCAGACCGTGCCGGCGGAGCTGATCCAGCCCGCGAGCGCGCTCATCCGGCTCGGCATGAACGCCAGCATGATCGGCGGCGCCGCCCTCGGTGGCCTCCTGGTGGCCGCCGTCGGACCCGGGTGGGGCCTCGGCATCGACGCGCTCACCTTCGCCGCCGCGGCCGTCGCGTTCACCGGCGTACGGGTCGCCGCCCCGCAGACAACGAGGACCGGCGCGAGCATCGTGGCCGACCTCCGGGAGGGCTGGACCGAGTTCACCGCGCGGGCCTGGGTCTGGGTGGTGGTGCTCGGCTTCATGATCCTCAACGCGGCGCTCGCCGGCGGCGTGAACGTGCTCGGCCCGGCGGTCGCGGACGAGACCATCGGCCGCAGCGCCTGGGGCGTGGTCCTGGCGGCGGAGACCGCCGGAATGGTCGTCGGCGGCCTGATCGCCCTGCGGATCCGGGTACGCCGGCTGCTGCTGCTCGGGGTGACCTGCATGTTCGCCGAGTCGTTCCTGCTGCTGGGGCTGGCCCTCGCGCCGACCATCGCCGTGCTGGTCACGGCGGGGGTCGCGGTCGGGCTGGCCGTCGAACAGTTCGCGGTGGCCTGGGAGACGTCGATCGCGCAGCACATCCCGGCCGACCGGCTGGCCCGCGTCTACTCGTACGACATGTTGGGGTCCTTCGTCGCCATCCCGCTCGGCCAGGTGGCGGTCGGGCCAGTCGCCGCGGCGATCGGCACCCGCGAGACCCTGCTCCTCCTCGCGGCGCTGGTGGTGCTCTCCGTCCTCGGCATGCTGGCCAGCCGAGACGTTCGGCGGCTCCGGGCCGGGAAGCCCGCCAGCGCCACCGGCCCGGCGCCGGTCGAATCGGCTGACCGCGAACCAGGTCATGCTGGTGCCACCGTGCCGGCCGAGCCAGCCGTCCGCGACTGATCCGTTCCGGCGGTGACCGTGAGCGCGGTGAACGCCGGGGCTCAGGATGGGGACGGCGGAGCCGGAACAGCCGCCGCCCCCGTCGACCGGTCAACCCTGGGCGGCTGCCAGCAACGCCACCAGGTCGTCGAGGGTGTCCAGCGGATGGCCGGGCCGATTCAGCTCGATCTCGACGCCGTACTCCAGTTCGATCGCGTCGACCAGGCGCAGCAGCCCGAGCGAGTCGACGCCGAGGGCGATCATGGAAGCACCGGCGAGCACGTCGACCGCCGACACCTCGCCTCCCGTGGCCTCGCTGACCAGCTCCGCGATCCGCTCGCGCAGTGCGGTGTCACCCATCAGAATTCCTTTCCGGACTGCCAGACGATCGCGGCGATCTCCGCGATGGTCGGGGTGTCGAAGAAGGCGTCGAGCGGCACCTCGACGCCGAGCCGCTGCTGGATCCGGCCGCTGATCCGGGTGATGGTCAGTGAGTGGCCGCCCAGGTCGAACAGGTCCTCGTGCACGCCGATGTCGGGGATCCGCAGCACCTCCTGCCAGATCAGCCGCAGCTGCGCCACCACCGGGTCGTCGTCGACGGGATCCGTGGCCGTTGCGCCCTCGACGGTGTCCCGGGACGCCGTCGAGGGCAGCGCGGCCCGGTCAACCTTGCCGTTCGGGCCCAGCGGCAGCCGGTCGAGCGCCACGAAGTCGGTCGGCAGCACGGCCTGGGGCAGGCTCAGCGCCAGGTGCCGGCGCAGCTCCGCCGGTTCCGGCGCGGTGCCCGTGGCGGCCACCACGTACGCGACGAGCCGGGGCTCGTCGGCGTCCGGGCGTAGCACCGTCGCCGCCGCGGCCACGCCGGGATGGTCGAGGAGTCGGGCGTCGATCTCACCCAGCTCGATCCGGTGGCCTCGGATCTTGACCTGGTCGTCGGTGCGGCCGAGGAAGTCGATCCGCCCGTCCGGCAGCCAACGGCAGCGGTCGCCGGTGCGGTAGAGCCGCTCACCGGGCCGCCCGAACGGGTCCGGCACGAACCGCTCGGCGGTGAGGTCGTCCCGCCCCAGGTAGCCGGCGGCCAGCCCGGCGCCGGCCAGGTACAGCTCGCCGGGCACCCCGACCGGCGCGGGCCGGCGCGCCTCGTCCAGCACGTACCCGCGCACGTTTGGCAGCGGCCGCCCGATCGTGACCTCGCCCGGGTCGGCGGAAAGGTCGGCCATCGTCGCGTACACGGTCGCCTCCGTCGGCCCGTACCCGTTGACCAGGCGGGCGGTGCGGGCGCGCAGGTCCCGGGCGAGGGCGACCGGCAGCGCCTCGCCGGCGGCGACCGCGACCAGCGGCTGCGGGGTGACCCCGGCGGTGCCCGGGGCGGGCGCGCCGAGGCCGGCCTCCAGCAGCACCCGCCAGCCCGACGGGGTGGCCTGGGCGTGGGTCACCCCGGCGTCGCGGATCAGCCGCAGCACGGCCGCGCCCTCCAAGGCGCTGACGGCCGACGCGACGACCACCCGACCGCCGGTGATCAGCGGCAGGAAGACCTCCACGGCGGAGATGTCGAACGACAGGGAGGTCAGCTGCAGCCAGCGGTGCCGGGGGTCGCTGTCCAACAGGTCCCGGACGCCCAGCAGCAGGTTGGCCAGCGCCCCGTGCCGCACCGCCACACCCTTGGGCCGGCCGGTCGAGCCGGAAGTGTAGAGCACGTATGCCAGGTCATCGGCCGCCGGCAAGCCGGCCGGCTCGCCCGGATCGGGGCCACCGAGAAGGTCGACCGAGTCGAGGGCCAGCGTGGGCCGGGCCGCCTGGGTCGCCGCGGACGTCACGATCAGCGCCGGGGCGGCGTCGGCGAGGACGAGTTCCTGCCGGGCCGGCGGGTGGCCGGGGTCGATCGGCAGGTACGCGGCGCGGCAGCGCAGCACCGCCAGCATGGCCACCACCGCCTGCCAGGACCGGTCGAGGGCGACCGCGACGAGCGTCCCGGGGCCGACGCCCCGCTGCCGTAGCAGCACGACGAGCCGCGCGGCGGCGGCGTCGAGCTGGGCGTAGCTCAGCGTCCGGTCGCCGTCGACCACGGCCGGCGCGTCCGGGTCGGCGGCGACGCGGGCGGCGAACAGGGCGGGCACGGTCGCCCCGGCGGGGTACGCCCGGGCGGTGTCGTTCCAGGCGCGGGTGACCCGGTCGAGCTCGTCGGCGGGCAGCACCGGCAGGTCCGCCACCGGCCGGTCGGGGTCGGCGACGGCGGCGGCCAGCATGGTGCGCAGGTGCCCGCCGATCCGGCGTACCGCGTCGGTGTCGATGGCCGCCGGGCTGTGCTGGAGGCTGACCGTGACGCCGGTGGGGGCGTCCACGATCTGCACGTGCAGGACGTTGCGGGCGGTACCGCTGAACAGCGTCCAGTCGACCGCGCTGTCCACCCCCGCAAAGACCGGCTCGGCCCCGCGCCGCCGGTAGCCGATGCTGATCGGGGTCAACGCCGGTGCGGGCCGCAGGCCGGACACCGCGTGGGCCAGCGGCACGGCCCGGTGTCGGTACGCCTCACGCAGCCGGGCCCGGACGGCGCGGGCATGCTCGCGGAACGTTCCGTCGGCCGGGTCGGCGGCGACGGGCAGCTCGTTGACGAACAGCCCGACCCGGTCGGCCTGGTCCGGGGTGCGGGTGGACAGGGCCACCCCGACGGGCGTGCCCCGGTTGCCGTACCGCGCGAGTACCGCGTGCAGCGCGGCGAACAGCAGCTCGAACCGGGTCACCCCGAGCGCCCGCGCGGCCCGCTCGACGCCGTCGACCAGGTCGGCGGGCAGGTCGACGGTCACGGCGACGCCCGGCTCCGCGCCGGTGGGCACCCGGCGCAGGCCGGGCAGCACGACGTCGCCGGCGCCGGACCAGTGTCGTGCCCAGTAGGCGCGGGCGGCGGGCAGGCCGACGGCGACACGCTGCTGTTCGGCCGCCGCGAGGCCCGCGTACCCGTCGGCGCGCGGCGCGGGGTCGATCTGGCCACCGCGCTCGGCGCTGTACGCGGCGGCCAGGTCCCGGACGAGCACGTCCTTGGACATCCCGTCGAAGGCCAGGTGGTGGGCGGTGACGAGCAGCAGGTACGCCCCGTCGGCGCCGGTCAGCAGGGTGAACCGGGCCAGCGGCCCGGCCCGCAGGTCGTGCGGACGGGCGATCTCCTCGGCGATCCGGGCATCGGTCAGCTCGCCGAAGGTGACCGCCGGACGGGTGTCGGCCGGCTCCAGCCGAGGGGTGCCCTCGTCGTCGGTGACGATCCGGGCGGCCAGGACCGGGTGCTGTTCGACCACCGCGGCGCACGCCGCGACGAGAGCCGGACGGTCGAGTTCGGCGGCGAACCGTACGCCCAGCGCCATGTGGTACGCCGTGCCGGCGACCCCGGCCTGCTCGGTGAACCAGACGGCGTGCTGCGCGTGTGTCGCCTCGGCGGTGCCCACATGTGCTCCCATGGTCGTGCTGATCGGTCAGTTGTCGAACAGGCTGGTGAGCTGCCGCTTGAGCACCTTGCCGCCCTCGTTGCGGGGCAGCTGGTCCAGCAGCAGGAGCCGGGCGGGCAGCTGGTAGTCGGCCAGCCGGTCGGCGAGGAAGCCGCGCAGCACCGGCAGGGTCAGCCCGTCCGGGCCGGCCGGCGGTCGGGGCACGACGGCGGCGGCCACCGCCGAGCCGAGCACCGGGTGCGGCACGCCGACGACGGCCGCCTCGGCGACCAAGGGGTGGTCGTGCAGCGCCGCCTCGACCTCGAGGGTGGACACCTTGAACGCGCCGGTCTTGATCACGTCCTGGTGCCGGTCGGTGAGGTACAGGTAGCCGTCGGCGTCGATGCGGCCCACGTCGCCCATCCGTACCCACCCGTCGCGGAAGGTGGCCCGGTTGGCCGCCTCGTCGCGGTAGTAGGCGCGGGGGTACGGGGCGCGCAGCCACACGTCGCCGGTCGTCCCGGCGGGCAGCGGGTTGCCGTCGGCGTCGGCGACCATCAGCCGGCCGCCGACCGGCCGGCCGACCGCGTCCCGCCGCGCCGGGTCGTAGATCATGGTGGTCTGCGCCGGGGCCGCCTCGGTGGAGGTGTAGTAGTTGACGATGGTGGCCTGCGGGAAGGCCGTGGCCAGCCGGGCCGCGACCGCCGGGGCCAGCGGCGCGGCGGTGGACCCGATCAGGTGTACGCCGGCGGTGTCCCGGCCGTGCAGCGCCCCGGAGTCGAGCAGCTCGACGGCGATGGACGGGACGACGAACACGGTCCCGGTGCCCGGCGCCTCGACCAGGCGGGCGAACCGGACCGGGGTGAAGCGGGGCAGGGTGAGCGCGGCGGCCTTCGCGGTGAGCGCGTTGAGCAGCATGGTCTGCCCGGCGTTGGTGCCGATGGCGAAGGCGTGCAGGAACCGTTCCGAGTGGGCCAGGGCCAGCCGGCGGGGGTGCTGGGGCGCGCCCGCGGTGAGGTTGGCGTGGCTGGCCGCCACGCCCTTGGGGCGGCCGGTCGTGCCGGAGGTGTAGAGGATCTGCGCCAGGTCGCCGGGGCGGGCGGCGGAGGCGTCGGCGGCGGCTTGGTCGGGCGGGGTGCCGGGTTTGGCGAGCAGGTCACCGTAGATCCACACCGGCAGGCCGGGCGGGACCGGCGGTACGGGGGTGTCGTCGCCGTGCACGACGGCGGCGGCCGCGCAGTGAGTCAGCGCGTGACCGAGCTGCCCGGCGGCGAGCCGGTCGGACAGCGGCACGGCGACGCCGCCGGCCCGCAGCACCCCGCAGTAGGCCACGGCGAACCGGGTCCAGTCGCGGGCGTTGAAGACCAGGCCGACGCGGTCGCCCCGACGCAGGCCTCTGCGCAGCAGCGCGTCGGCGACGGCGGCTGCGCCGGCGGACCACTCGGCGAAGGTCAGCGTCGCCACGCCGTGCACCTCGACCGCCACCCGCTCCGGATGCAGGGCGGTACGCCAGTCCAGCAGCTCGGGCACCGTCCGGGGGACTTCGATGGTCAACTCAACCCGCTTTCCGTCCGGCCGCGACGGTCCGCGCCCGGTGTTCCTCGGCGCCGGCCGTCCTGGCCCGGCGGTCCTCGATGCCGACCAGGTCGTCCGGCGGCGCGTCGGGCACCACGTCGTCGAACCGGGCGAGGACGGGCGTGGCCAGCGACACCAGCGCCGTCAGCGCGATCGACACCCCGAACAGCACGTACAGCAGCCCGTAGCCCCGACCGGGACCGACGCCGATCACCGCGCCCACGGTGTCGGCCAGCGCGCCGTCGGGCCGTAGCAGCGGCTCGACCATCCGGGCGGCGAACGGCGCGACCAGGCCCCAGCCCAACGGCAGGGTGGATTGGGCGACCATCTGGTTGAGCGCGAAGACCCGGCCGTGCAGCCGGGGCGGCACCTTGGTCTGGATGATCGTGTTGTAGACGCCGTTGACGATGCCCAGCGCCAGGTACATGCCGAACGCGCCGGCGCCGACGAGCAGCAGGTTCGGCCGCAGCCCGGTCAGCACGGCGGCCACGGCGATGCCGAGGGTGCCCAGCAGCACCGCCCGCATCCGGCGGTGCCGGGGACCGCCCCAGATCAGCATCACCAGGCCGCCGGTGGCCGCGCCGACCCCGCCGGTCAGCGCGACGTGCGCCACGTCGGCCAGGTCGGCGAAGCCGAGCACGAGCGGGGAGAGCAGGAACAGCGCGGGGAAGAGAAAGAAGTTCAGCGCGGCGAAGAACCCCAGCATGGCGCGGAACTCCCGGCGCCGCAGTGCGTAGCGCAGTCCGGCGACGATCTCCGCGCCGAGGCCCTCGCGGCGTTGCAGGGCCAGCGTGCGAGGGAATCGGACGAGCGCCAGCACCCCGATCGCGAACGCGTACGACGCCACGTCGAGGAGCAGGATGCCCCGCAGCCCGACGGCCTCCAGCAGCGCCACGGCGAGCAGCGGCACGGTGAACTGGGTGAGGCCCACGGCGGTCTGGGTGATCCCGTTGGCGTGGCCCAGGAAGCGTTTGGGCGCCAGTTGCGGCACCGCCGAGACGAACGCGAGGCGTTGGCAGGCCAGCGCCACGGACAGCCAGGCGACGAGCGGGTAGAAGTGCCACACCTGCGCCCGGTCGGCCAGCACCAGCCCGGCCATCACCAGGTTCGCGCCGCCGGCGGCACCGCCGGCGAGCAGCAGCACGCGCCGCCGGCTGGTACGGTCGATCAGCGCCCCGGCCAGCGGCGCGGCGAGCAGACCAGGCAGCAGGCCGAGCACGGCGAAGAGCGCGAACCGGGCGAGCGACCCGGTCTGGGTGTAAATCCACAATGGGATCGCGAAGGTGGTCAGCGCGGTACCCATGCCGGAGACGATCTGACCGGCCGCGACCAGGCCGAAGCGGCGCATGCTCGGCTCCGGCGCGGTGGCCGCCGGGGTCGGCGCGCCCGCCATCGGCTCGGCCGGCCGGTGGGAGACGCCGGCGAGCGCCGGGTCGACGGGCCGGTCGGAGACGCCGGCGAGCCGCCAGGCGGGCGCCACGGCGTCGGGCCCGGCCGGGACGGCCGGGGCGTCGAGCCGCCGGTGTACGCCGGTGACGATCTCGGCCAGCTCACCGGCCCGGTACTTGAGGAAGTAGTGGCCGCCCTCGTCGATCACGGCCAGCGCGGTGCGGTCGGTGAGGAAGTGCCACTCCCGGTAGCGTTCCTCGTGATAGTCGGTGCTGCGGTCGCGTTCGCCGACCACGGAGACGACCGGGGCGCGCAGCGGGTTGACCCGCTGGCGCATCAGCTCGGTGAAATAGTCCTCGGAGACCCGGGCGTCGTGCCGCATCGCGCGGATCAGGAAGCGGACCTCGTCGGGGGAGAGCGACCCGACGGCGGTGCCCTGCGCCTGCAGCCAGGTGCGGTAGATCCGGTCGCTGCGCAGGCGTTCGGCCAGCCGCAGCCGCAGCAGTGGGCCGAGCAGCCCGCTGGCGGGCCGGCCGAACGGGAAGACCGCGCCGAGGTACACCGCCAGCAGGTCCCGGCCGGCGGCCTCCAGTCGGCGAGCGACCTCCACCGCCAGCGCGCCGCCGGGGCCACAGTGTCCGTACAGGATCAGCGGGCCCGTCACCCGGGCCAGGATCTCTGCGGCGACGTCGGCGGCGACGTCCTCGATGGGCGCGGGTTCGTCGGCGATGCCGATGTCGTGCCCGGGCACGGCCACCGACAGCAGCCGGTAGCCGGGTGGCAGCGCATCGGCGAGGGGCTGGTACACCACCGCGCTGCCGCCGCCGTACGGGACGCAGACCAGGGTGGCGACCCGCTCGGCCTCGGGCACCGGCGGGGTCAGCTCGTACAGCAGCCCACCGGCCCCGGCATCGGCCCCCACGACGAGGCGGGCCAGCTCGCGTACGGTGCGGTGGCGGAACAGGTCCATCACGCTGACCGTCGTCGCGTCGTCGCCGGCGACGGTGGGCAGTTCCCGGCGCAGCCGGGCCACCACCTGGGTGGCCAGCAGGGAGTGCCCGCCCAGGTCGAAGAAGTCGTCGGTGGCGCCGACCTCGGTCACCCCGAGCACGGCCCGCCAGGTCTCGGCGATCAGGGTCTCCACCGGCCCGGCCGGCGCCACCCGCTCGCCGGTCGGCCCGTCGTCGGTCGGCTCGGGCAGGGCCCGCCGGTCCACCTTCCCGTGCTCCTGCAGCGGCAGCCGGTCCAGGCGTACCCAGCGGCTCGGAATCATGTGCTCGGGCAGCCGGTCGGCGAGGGCCCGGCGCAGCTCGGCTGGGTCGGGCACGACCGCGCCGGGCGTCGGCTCCAGGTAGGCCACCAGCCGGTCGCCGCGCAGCAGCACGGCGGCCTGCCGCACCCCGGGGCAGTCGCGCAGCGCGGCCTCGACCTCGCCCGGTTCGACCCGGTAGCCGCGGATCTTCACCTGGTGGTCGCGGCGGCCGAGGAACATCAGCTGTCCGTCGGAGCGCCAGCGGCCCAGGTCGCCGGTGCGGTAGAGCCGGGCCCCGGGTGGCCCGTACGGGTCGGGCACGAACCGCTCGGCGGTCAGGCCGGGCCGGTTCAGGTAGCCGCGGGCGAGCCGGTTCCCACCGAGGTACAGCTCCCCGGGCACCCCGACCGGCACCGGCCGCATCCGCTCGTCGAGCACGTACACCCGGGCGTGCGGCAGCGGCCGGCCGGTGGGCACCGGGCCGCTGCCCGGCCCGTCGGCCGTCACTTCGTACGTGGCGACGCCGACGGTGGCCTCGGTGGGGCCGTAGTGGTTGAACATCCGGGCCGGGCCGGTCGCCGCGAGCGGGGCGACCCGGGCCAGGTCGGACGCCTCGCCGCCGAGCACCAGCGCGCGGGCCGGCAGCAGGCCGTCGGGTTCGGTGTCGGCGGCTAGCGCCGTCAGGTGCGACGGCGTGATCTTCAGGTAGTCGATGCGATGGTCGCGTAGTCGCTGCGCGAGTTCGGCGCCGGTGCACCGGCGGGGCAGCAGGTGCACCGCGCCGCCGGTGGCCAGCGCCAGGTAGAAGACGGTGACGCTGAAGTCGAACGACATCGACTGCAGCAGCCCGTACCGGGCGGCCGGGGCGACCGCGAACCGGTCGGCCACCCCGTCCAGGTAGCGCAACACCTGCCGGTGCGCGACGGCCACCCCCTTCGGGGTGCCGGTGGAGCCGGAGGTGTAGATGACGTACGCGAGGTGCCCGCCGGTCGTCCCGGTCACGGGCGGGGTGTCGGGCCGGGCGGCGACCTCGGCGGCGATCTCGTCCAGGGCGGTCGCCGCCACCTCGGCGGGCAACCGGTCGCGCAGGTCGGAGCTGGTCAGCACCACGATCGGCAGGGCGTCGGCAAGCATCAGCCCCAGCCGGGCGGCGGGCTGTTCCGGGTCCAGCGGCAGGTACGCCCCGCCGGCCCGCAACACCCCGAGCAGCGTCACGGCCAGCTCGACCGACTGTTCCAGCAGCACCCCGACCAGCCGGTCCGGGCCGACGCCGCGGGCGCGCAGCCAGTGGGCGAGCCGGTTGGCCCGCCGGTCCAGCTCCCGGTAGCTGACCGTGTCCGGCCCACAGACCACGGCCGGGGCGTCGGGCGTGGCGGCGACGTGCGGACCGACGAGATCGGCCAGGGTGACCGCCGTGCCGGTGACTCCGGCGGCCGAGCCGTCGTGGTCGGGCCGGGCGAGGGCCAGCAGCCGGTCCCGTTCGCCCGCGTCGAGCAGGTCCAGGTCGGCGACGGGCAGGTCCGGCCGGGCGACCGCGGCGCGCAGCAGCGCCGTGAGGCTCTCCGCCAGCCGGCGTACGGTGGCCTCGTCGAACAGGTCGGTGTGGTAGACGAACATGCCGCGCAGGCCGTCGGCGGTCTCGCCGACGTACAGCGACAGGTCGAAACGGGCGGTAGCGGCATCTGTGCCGACGCCCTCGGCGCGCAGGTCCTCCGGCCACCGGCTGTCGCCGCGGGCGTAGTTCTGCAGCGCGAACAGCACCTGGAACACCGGGGCGCGGCTGACGTCCCGGGCGACGTTGAGCTCCTTGACCAGGCGTTCGAACGGGATCTCCTGGTAAGCCAGGGCGCGTACGACGGTGGTCCGGGTGCGCCGCAGCAGGTCCGCGAAGCTGGGCTCGGCACCCGCCGGCCCGACCGGGTGAATGTCGGCGCGCAGGGCCAGGGTGTTGACGAACAGGCCGATGAGGTTCTCCAGCTCCGGCACCATTCGCCCGGCGACGGGGGAGCCGATGGCGAAGTCCCGCTGGCCGCTGTGGCGGAACAGCACGGCCTGCAGACCGGTGAGAAGAGTCATGTAGAGGGTGGCCCGGTGGGCGCGGCTCAGCCGGCGCAGCCCGTCGGTGAGGTCGGCGTCGATGGTGAAGCGGTGGGTGTCGCCGGCGTACGTCTGCACGGCCGGGCGGGGCCGGTCGGTGGGCAGTTCCAGCGGGGGCACGCCGGCGAGCGCGGTGGCCCAGTAGGCGAAGCCGTCTCCGGTGGCCGGCCCGTCGAGCCGGTTCCGCTGCCAGGCGGCGTAGTCCGCGTAGGTGGTCGCCGGGGCCGGGGGCGGCAGACCCCCGTCGCGTAGGGCGGCGTACGTGGCGGCGACCTCACCGAGAAGCAGGTCCAGCGTCCAGCCGTCGCTGATGATGTGGTGCATCGCGAGGTGCAGGATGTGGTCCTCGTCGGACCGCCGGACGACCAGCACCCGCAACAGGGGAGCGACGCCGAGGCCGAACGGGGTGTGGACGCTGACCGCCACCAGCTCGTGGGCGTCGGGCTCGGCTGGCGCGGCGGTGACGGTGACCGGCACCCGCACCTCGGGCAGCACCTCCACCACGGGTTCGCCGTCGGCGTTCTCGGTGAACCGCATGCGCAGGCTGTCGTGCCGGGCGGCGGTGGCGTCGAGGGCGGCGCGCAGCAGGTCGACGTCCAGCGGCCCACGCAGCCGCACGGTGGCGTGGACGACGTACGCGGCGGTGCCGGGGGTGAGCTGCTCGGTGAACCAGATCCGTTCCTGCCCGAATGACAGCCGAGGATTTCCGGTGCTGCGGGAAATGGTCGAATTCGGCGGGATGGGGGCGGCCCGCGTCGGTACGTCAACGTTGGTCACGCGGTGCCTTCTCACTACGGTGGCGTACGGAAGCCAGTAGTGTGCACGCCGCGCACGAGGTGCTGGATCGGCTGAATGGTCCACTATGGAGAACACGATCGAGCGAACTGGCGCCGAACGGTTTCGTCGTACGGTCGGGAATGCGATTCGCTGACGTGGTGGTGCCCGCCGAATGGGCCTCGGAGACCCTTGTCCACGCCGAGTTCTCCGGTGCGGGGGCCGGGTCCGCGCCGCTGACCTGGGCCCAACAGGTGATGTGGCGATCTATCGCCCGGTACGGCTCGAACCACGTCTTCCTCAACCTGCGGCGTACGGTGCCGGTGTCCGCGCGGGCCGGCGCGGACGTGACCGCCGTGGCCCGGGCGGTGGGCGCGCTGATGAGCCGGCACGGGTCGTTGCGCACCCGCGTCCGGGAGGTCGACGGCGAGCCGCGCCAGGAAACGGCGACGGCCGGAGTGCTGCCGCTGCTGGTCCGCGCGGGCGCGGGCGACGGCGCCGAGGCCGCCCGGGCCGCCGCCGGCAACCTCGGCGACGTGGCGTTCGACCACGCCGAGGAGTGGCCGCTGCGCGTCGCGCTGGTGACGGTTGACGACCGGGTACGGCAGATCGTGGTGGTGTTCAGTCACTCCACCGTGGACGCGCACGCCGCCGAGGTGGTGTTGCGGGACCTGCGGCTGATCCTGCTGCGCGGTGGCCTGCCGGCACCGCCCGGCCCCCAGTCGGTGGACGTGGCCCGGTTGCAGCACGGGCCCGACGGGGGCCGTTCGGAGCGGGCGGTGGCGTACTGGCTGCGGGAGCTCGGCCGACTGCCGTCCGAGCCGTGGTCCCCGACCGGCCCGGGGCTGGAGCCGCCGCTGCGCCGTGGGGTGCTGGTCTCCTCGGCCGCCGACACGGCCGCCCGGCTGATCGCCGTCCGGCATCGGGTCAGCGTCTCCGCAGTGCTGCTGGCCGGCGTGACGGCGCTGGCCGCCGGCGGCACCGAGCGACGGATCTGCGGCCTATTTCCGATGGCGCACAACCGGTTCCGCGCCGGGTACGCGAATGCTGTCGCGAATCTCGGCCAGATCGGTTTCGGTGTGCTGGATTTGGCGGGACGCCCCGATTTCACCGAACTGCTGTCCCGTGTCTGGACGACCTCGCTGGACGGCCTGCGGCACGCCTATTACAATCCTTCGGCGCTGCGCCGCGCATTCGAGGAACTGGGCGTCGACCAGGCTTCGGCGTTTCTGCCGCACTACTATTTCAACGATGTCCGGCTGCCCGTCGGCGGGCCTGACCCGGTGCCGGCGGCGACCCGGGGCGAGCTGCGGGCCGCCATGGCGGGCAGCACCTTTTCCTGGACCGCCGGGCTGAACCAGGCGGCCTGGCACCTGCTGACCCATGTGGTCGACGAGCCGGCCGGGCTGGGTGTCACGCTCACTGTCGACACCCGGCACGTCGCGCTGGACACCGTCGAGCCGTTCCTGCGCGGGCTGGAGGAGTTGCTGGTGGAGGCGGCCTTCGCCGAGGTGCCCTGGCCGTGGTCGCCCGCCGGCGGGGCATCCGTGGCCGCTCCCGTCCCGGTGACGCCTGCGGGCGTCGAGGAGGTGGCGTACGCGCAGTTCCATGGTGGACGGGCCGCGAGCGGGCCGCTGACCTGGGGGCAGCGGGCGATGTGGCGGACCGGCGAGGAGTTCGAGTCCCCCGCCACGTACCGGGTGCTGAGCCTGCCCCGTACCTTGGCCGTCCCCGTACGGGCCGACGTGGCCGTGCCGAGGGCGCTGCGGGCGGTCGGCGCGCTGGTCGCCCGACACGAGTCGCTGCGCACCCGGATTCGTCAGCGGGACGGGGAGCTGCACCAGGAGGCGGCGGCAACGGGTCGGCTGCCCGTCCTCGTGCACGCGGTGCCGCGACCGCGGGACGACCCCGACGGCCGGTCCGCCGCGGCGGACCTGGCCGCGCGGCTCGACGAGAGGCGCTTCGACCTCGTCGCCGAGTGGCCGCTGCGGGTCGCGCTGGTGACCGTGGCCGACCGGGTACGGCAGGTCGTGGTGGTGTTCAGCCACTCCACCGTCGACTTCCACACCGCCGAGACCGTGCTGCGTGATCTGCGGATGCTGCTGCGCGGGTCACTGGACACCCCGCCCGGTCTTCAGTCGCTGGATCTCGCCGAGCGGGAGCGCCGCGCCGAGGTGCGACGCTCGGAGCGAGCGGTGGCGTACTGGGTCCGGCAGCTCGCCTGCCTCACGGCGAGCCTGGCCGACCCGGCCGGGCCCGGCGCGGCACCCCGTCACCGGCGCGGTGCGCTGGTCTCTCCGGCGGTCCACCACGCGGCGCGGTTGGTCGCGACCCGGCACGGAGTCACCACCGCCACCGTCCTGCTGGCGGCGACCGTCGCCGTCACGAGCGCGGCGCGCACCCGGGACAGCTGCGGGGTGATCGTCATGGCGAACAACCGTTTCCAGCCCGGGTACGACCTCGCGGTCGGCACGCTCAACCAGATCGGGCTCTGCCGGCTCGATTTGGCCGACCAGCCCGGCTTCGCCGAGTTGCTGTCCCGCGCCCGGCGTGCGGCGCTGGACGCCTATCGGCACGCCTACTACGACCCGACCGCGCTGGAGCGCGCCCTCACCGACCTGGGCCACGACCACCGGACCGCCCTGGCACCGTTCTGCTATCTCAACGACGTCCGGTCCTCGCCCGACGTTGGCATCGGCGCCGCGGGCCCGGACGAGGCCGCACTGCGGGCGATGGCGGCCCGCGGCGCGTTCCGCTGGCTGCCGGAGCTGGCGGGGTTTCCCTGGCGTTGCCGCCTCCAGGTGTTCGACGCCCCGGGTGCGGTCGAGCTGGTCGTCACCGCCGACACCCGTTACCTCCCAGCGGAGCGGGCCGAGCGGCTCCTACGGGATGTCGAGGCGTTACTGGTCGAAGCGGCCTTCCACGACGTGCCCTGGCCGTGGTCGCCCAATTCGTCAATCTCGATATAGGGCGGCATTCTCGCATCGGCGGCGCTTGTCGTGTTCGTCGCTCCTGACGCCATCTGGCGGTGACCGGTCCCGGTGCATCAAGCGCGTGGCAGCGCACTCCTGAACACCGTCATCGCCGTCGACCCGGTGCGACAAGGCCGGGCCGGTGGTCCCCGAACGATGGGAGAGCCTGTTATGGGCAAGGTAGGGAGACGCGTGCTGGCCGCGCTCACCGGCGCGGCGCTGGCCGCCCTGCTGACGGTCACCTCGGCCGGCGCGGCGCAGCCGCAGGAGAAGACCGCTGCGGCGGCCCGCACCGACGTCTACATCCGGGACGTCGCCGCCGACGTCGGCCTCCAGCCGCACTCGTACGACCCGCTGTGGCAGAGCCCCGACATCAAGGTCTGCCACACCGCCGTCGAGTGCGCCGTCAGCCAGAACCCGATCGTCGGCGTCACCAACTACATCTTCGTGAAGCTGCGTAACCCCGGCCCGTACGGCTCGGGCACCTCCACCGGCGTGCTGAAGGTCTACCGGACGACGCCGGGCGGCGGTGCGGTCTGGCCGACACACTGGACCCAGATCGGCGCGACGAGCGTGATCGCCCCCGCGGGCACCACGACGGTGACCATCCCGTGGACCGGGGTGCCCGGGCCCGGGCACTTCTGTCTGCTGGCCCGGTGGGAGTCCCCGACCGACCCGATGAACTTCGAAGGGCCGGACATCGGCATCAACACCCGCTACAACAACAACATCGCCTGGCGCAACGTCGACTCGGTGCGGTTCATCCTGGGCGGCCCGCCGATTATCCGGCCGTTCGCCATCGGCAACTCGCTCGCCGTGCCGACGAAGAACGACCTGGTCTTCACCCAGCCCAAGGAGGGCGGACTCCAGAGCATCGGCGGTCGGGTCGTGGTCGACCTCGGCCAGACCCTCTTCGAGCGCTGGCAGGCCGGCGGCAAGGTCGGCACGGGCGTGCGTGAGGTGGGCAAGACCCAACTGGAGATCGTGGACCTGAGCAAGGGTAGCCTCGGCAACCTGCTGCTGAATCCCGGTGAGCGGATCGAGTTCTCGCTGCTCTTCTCGGCCGCCGCCGCCACTGACCGGGAGTTCGCGCTCGACGTGACCCAGTTCGGCCCCGACACCAGCGGGGCCCAGCGGACCGATCTCGGTGGTGTGGAATATCTGATCAGCGCAGGGAAGGACTGATCCGCCATGCGGGGTCGCGGCCCTTTCGGCTCGCGACCCCGTCGCGGTCGCACCCGCCGGTCAGGTTCAGCCAGCGACGACGTCAGCGCAGCAACACCCACGTGGTGGCCACCTCGTAGTCGCCGGTGCGGGCGCGAAGCCGGACCGGGCCCGGCGGGGGAGCGCTCAGCGAGAAGAAGCCCACCGCGTCGACCGGCGCCTCGTCGTACGTGCCGGAGGCGGTCTGCGCGCTGACCCGTCCACCCGCGGCCGGGGAGAGCTGACCGACGATCCCGGCGTCGGTCACCTCGATGTCCAGCAAGATCGGGCCGGTACGGAACGACAGCGTCCGCGCCGAGCCGGCCGACCGGGTCAGTCCCGCCGGTTCCACGTCGCTGGCCGAGTCGAAGGTCAGCTCGGCCAGGGCCAGGTCGGTGTCCACGTTCCGCCAGGCGAACGCTGCCTGCGCCGCGGTGAGGAACTCCTCCGGGACCGGCCCGGCGTTCCACAGCGCCGCGCCCAGCTCGGCCGTCAGGGCATCGTCACCGGCCGGCGGCCACGGCTCCATCGCGGTCACCTCCGTTCGTGTGGGTCGTCGATGCCCCGAGGAACGCGGCGAGCGCCGGGCAGCCGCGCAGCCGGCGCAGACAGCGGGCCTGGGCCGGCCCGATGCTGCCGACCGGCATGCCCAACCGTTCGGCGATCTCCCGGTAGCTGGGTGGCGGATCGGCGGTCAGCAGCGACAGCAACTCCTGGCAGCGCGGCGGCAGCTGCGCGAAGCCCTCCCGCAGCGCCTGCCGCCGCTCCGCGTGCAGCAACTCCTCGTCGGGGGCTGCCGCCTCCGCGGTGCGGGCGAAGCCGTGGTACGCGTCGAGCGCCTCGTCGCACGGGTCGAAGGGCTGGGTGCGCCGGCCGAGGCGGGACAGCCGGTAACACTCGCGCCGGGTCGTGGTGGCCAGCCAGGCGGCGAGGGACTGCGGATCCCGCACCCGGCTCAGGTGTTCCACGAGGCGCAGCCAGACGGTCTGGTTGACGTCGGCGGCGTCGGCCCGGCTCAGGTCCTGTGCCCGGATCACCGAGTAGACGAGCGGAGTGTACTGACGGACCAGTTCCGTCCACGCGGACTCGTCCCCGCCCGCCGCGGCGGCCACCAGGCTGGTCGTGCTCCGGCCGGTCACGACGACACCGTGCGGCTGCGGTTCACGGGACGAGCACGCCGTAGTCGGGGTGCCAGCGCGGCGCCGCGAGCAGCGCCAGCCGCGCCGCGTCGGCACTCAGTCCGCCGGCGGTCATCAGGGCGGCGAGCCGGCCGGAGACGTACGCCGTGGCGAACGAGGTGCCCACCCAGGAGGCGAAGCCGTGGAACACCCGGGTCGGCCGGCCGGCCAGGGGCAGCCGGCCCTCGACGTACGTGCTGTCGCGCGCGCCGACCGCACAGGCGTCGACCCAGGGCCCGAACCCGCTGTAGGCGGCCGGCGTCACGCCACCGGAGCCCCGGCTCACCGCCGCCACCGCGACGACCCGGGCCAGCGCGGCCGGCCAGACCCGTCGACTGCTGCCGGCGTTGCCCGCCGCCGCGACCACGGCGCTGGTCTTGGGCAGCGCGGCCACGGCGTTGGCCAGAGGCAGCGACGGCTGGTCGTCCTGGGTGAACCCACCCAGGGACAGGTTGATCACGGACACCTCCGGCCCGAGCCGACTCATGGCGGCCACCACCGACGCCTCGTCGCCGACGCCGGTGGCGTTCAACGCCTGCTCCGGGTCGAGGCGTACGCCCGGCGCGGCCTGCCGTACCACCCCGGCGACGAAGGTGCCGTGCCCGCCCTGCGGGGCGAGCACGTCGGTGTGCACGTACAACGGGTCCTCGTCGTCGATCTCCGGCACGTACGCCCCGCCGAGCCACTGCGGGTGGTAGCTGCCGGCCTGCTGCCAGATGCCGGTGTCGCAGATGCCGACCGTCACCCCCGCGCCCTCACCGAGCCGGGCCGGGTCCGGCGGCGCCAGCCCGGCGACCGCGGCGGGTGGGCTGTTCGGGTTGCCCATAATGTTGCCCAGGCCCAGCAACACGTGGTGCGGCTGGACCGCCGGCACCGGCTGCCCGGGCCACTGTTCGGGGTCGCGCAGCTTCGTCACGACCGCGGGGACCTCGGTCTCCCGGTCGAACAGCAACGGGGTGACGCCGGCGAAGCGCTTCTCGGGGGCCACCGCGTAGCCCCGGGCACGCAGCCAGGCGGTGACGCGCTGGGCGTCGGCGTCAGCGGCCAGCAGTTGCCGGGGTCGGTAGAGGAACTCCCGGCCCGGGACGGTGTGCCGGCGGACGTTCTGGTCGGCGGCGAGCGCCTCGTCGAACGCCCGCTGGTAGGCGGCGTCGTCGGCATTGTCGGCGCGGGCCGGGCTCGGGCGGGCGCCGGAACCGAGCGACGCCGCTGCGGCGAGCGCGGACGCGGCCAGCAGCCGCCGTCGGGACAGTCGGCCGGCCGGGCGCGGCGCGGCGGGTTGGTCAGACGACACGGGTCCTCCACGCAGTCGACAGAAGCGCCCGCCAACGGGCCGGCGTGGACACAATCCCGGACGACCACGATTCTGCCAAAGCATCGCCGTATGTCAATGACATGCCTGATGCCCGACACGCACGTGGGAGGTGATTGACGGGAGTGAATAAGTTGGGGACTCTGTGAGACATGCCCGACAGCACCGGTTCCGGTGCCGGCACGGCCCAGGCAGCGCTCGACGCCGTCCAGCGCTATCCACACGAGGCGATCGCGATCGCCCAGCAGGTGCTGGCCGCCGGGTCGCTCGTCGCCGCCGACGAGCGGTCCACCGCCGAACGGGCCGTGGGGCTGGCTCTGCGGGAGCTCAACGACCTGCCCGGCGCGCTGCACCACCTGCGGCGGGCGGTACGGGTCGCCGCAACGCCCCGGACCCGGGCCCTGGCCCGGATGAGCCTCGGCTACGTGCTGGCCAACGCCGGCCGCACCGGCGCGGCCCTGCGCGCCGTGACCGCGGCGCTGCCCCGGCTCAACGGCGCCGACGCGGGCCGGGCCCGGATGCAGCGGGGCGTGGTGCTGCACTACCGCGGGCGCTACGACGAGGCGGTGCGCGACTACGGACTGGCCATCGAGATCGCGCAGCGCGAGGGCGACCTGCTGCTGGAGGCCCGGTCCCGCAACAACCGGGGGCTGCTCAACGCCCACCGGCGCGCGGCGGGCGGCACCGACGACCTGTCGCGTGCGGCGGCCGCCTTCCAGCGGCTCGGGCTGGACCTGGCGGCGGCGGACGCCCGCTGGAACGGCGGGATCGCGGCCGGCCGGCGGGGCGACATCGCCGCTGCGCTGCGCTGCTTCGCCGCCGTCGACGAGGAGTACCGGCGGCTCGGCGTTCCCCGGCCGGCGCTGCTGCTGGACCGGTTCGAGCTGCTGCTGTCGGTGCCGCTGGTCGACGAGGCGATCGAGGTCGCGAGCACGGCGGTGCGGGAGCTGAGCAGCCGGGGCATGGCCTCCGACCTCGCCGAGGCGCTGCTGGCGCGGGCCCGGGCCGCGCTGCTCGCCGGTGACCTGGACACCGCGACTGGAGCCGCCGCTGCGGCCCGGTCCCGATTCCAGCGCCAGGGACGCCGCACCTGGGCCGTCTTCGCCCGACACGTCGAGCTGCGCGCCGCGTACCGCCGGGGGAACCGGTCCGCTCCGCTGCTCAACGCGATGTCGCGTACCGCCGACCAGCTCGACACCACCGGGTGGCCCGGCCCGGCGCTGACCACCCGGATCGAGGCCGGCCTGCTGGCCGCCGCGCTCGGACGCGCCGACCAGGCCCGGGACCTGCTGGCGGTGGCCGCCCGGGCCCGCCGCCGGGGCACCGCCGACCGGCGCGCGCAGGGCTGGTACGCCCTTGCCCTGTCGCAGCGACTTGCCGGGAACGACCCCGGGGCGGCCCGGGCGCTGCGCCGAGGGTTGACCGTGCTCGACCGGCACCGCACGTCGCTCGGCGCCACCGAGCTGCGAGCCCACAGCGGCACGTACGGGCAGGAGTTGGCAGCCGAAGGCCTGGACATCGCGGTCCGGGCGGGTGCCCCGGCGCGGGTGCTCAGCTGGGCGGAGCGGTGGCGGGCCAACGGGCTGCGGACCCGGCCGGGGCGGCCACCCGACGATCCCGACCTGGTGGCGGCGCTCGCCGAACTTCGACTGGTCAGCGGCCTGATCGAGGACGAGGTGCTGGCCGGACGGCCGGCGCGCGCCCTGCGGGGCCGGCAGGCCCGCCTGGAGCAGCGCATCCGGGACCTGGCCCGGCGGGCGTCCGGGGGCGGTGCCGTGATCGCCCCGCCCGGCGTGGGCGCGCTGGCCGCGCGGCTCGGCTCCCGGGTGCTGGTGGAACTGGTGGCCCACGGCGACCGGCTCCGGGCGGTGCTGGTCCGCGAGGGGCGGGTCAGCCTGCACGACCTCGGTCCGCTCGCCGAGGCGGTGGAGCTGGCCCGGCGACACCGGTTCGCCCTGCGCCGGCTGGTCACCACCGGCGACGGGGCCGCCGCGCGGGCCGGGGCGGCACACGCCGCGGCGGCGCTGGACCGTCAACTGTTCGACCCGTTGCGGCGACGCCTGGCCGATCGGGCTCTGGTGATCGTCCCGGTCGGCGCGCTGCACGCCGTGCCCTGGTCGGGGCTGGCGACCTGCGCGGGGCGGGCCGTGACGGTTGCCCCGTCGGCCACCGTCTGGCTCGCGGCGGACCGGCGGGAGCCGCCGACCGGGCCGCCGGTCCTGGCCGCCGGACCGCGCCTGCCGGCCGCACACGCCGAGGTACGCCGGCTCGCGCAGGTACTGCCGGGCGCGCGGCTGCTCACCGGCTCCGCCGCCACCGCCACGGCGTTGACCGCCGCGCTGGACGGGGCCGGGCTGGTGCACATCGCCGCCCACGGCACCTTCCGCGCGGACAACCCGCAGTTCTCCAGCCTGGAGCTGGCCGACGGGCCGCTGTTCGCGTACGAGTGGGAGCGGGTTTCCCGCCCTCCCGGATGCGTGGTGCTCTCCGCCTGCGACTCGGGCCTGACCGGGGTGCGCCCGGGCGACGAGGTCCTGGGGTTCACCGCGGTGCTGCTGGCGCTCGGCACCCGGTGCCTGATCGCGACCGTGCTGCCGGTGCCGGCCGGGCCCACCACCGCGCTGGTGCTGGACCTGCACCGGCGGATGCGGGCGGGTGCCCGTCCCGCGCTGGCCCTTGCCGACGCTCAGCGGGCGTTCGGTGCGGCCGGCGACGGCCCGACCCGGGCCACCGCGGCGGCCTTCGTCTGCTTCGGCACGGGCTGACCGGCGGAGCCGTGGATCAGGTGCGCCACGCAGCTGCGGCTGAGTGGCTTGACCATCCCATTCACAATGATCGAGTGGACGCGAGTGACGCGCAGTGGTTGGCTGGTTCACGGCCGGCAACGATGAACGATGCGACGGAGGCGGACATCCCCGCTCTTCTTGCGCTGGACGGCATTTGCTTCCCGGCCGACGACGAGACCCGGAAGCCTGCTGCCCCGAACGAGATCGAGGACGCCGTACGCGAGGGCCGGGTCCGAGTCGCTCGCGTCGACGACGAGATCGTCGGCTTTCTGCAACAGGAGTTGCCGTCCGCCCATCATCTCTACATCGGTGCGCTGGCCGTGCATCCGCAGTTTCGTGGCCGCGGACTCGCGGCGGCCCTTCTCGAAGACCTGCTCAAGGCTGACCGAACCGAGCAGAGCCGAAGCGGGCGATCCGTGTCCACCGTCACCAGCCCGCAGAACCTGGAGATGCTCGGCCTGCTTCTGTCCCGAGGATTCGTGGTGCGAACCATGATGCGGGACTATTTCGGGCCGGGCCAGGACCGGTTCTATTGTCAGTTCAAGTCCCGGACCGAGTACGTCGACCCCGACGACCGCTTCATCGTTCCGGTCGGTGGTGGCGCACAGTGGTCGAGTCTGCTTGCGTCGGAGGCCTACCACATCACCGCCCTCGTGCAGCTGCCCAGTGGTCCTGCCTTCGAAATCTCTCGGTTCGAGAAGGACGACCTGGGGGCGTTGCAGGCGGAAGAGACATCCGCGAGTTTGGCGTTTTCCGGCGGGATCCTCGCCTCGATAACGTTCCTCCTTGGCCTATCCTTCACCTCGGCCAATTTTTCCGACGCGGTGCGCATCCTGCTGATGGGAGCCGCATTGGCGACCACAGCATCCTTGATCATCTACGCGAACACCTCTGGCGAGCTGGCGCGACTACGGACCAACAGCTTCGGGCGGTACGCCAAATGGGGCAACGTGTTGTCGGAGTTTGGTGGCGTCTTCCCGTTCCTGGTCTCACTGCCCGTCACCTTCGCGCAGGTCACCCCGTCGGTGTGGGCTGCGCTGTTGACCGCGCTGCTGTTCTCGGCCGCGCTCGCGTTGTATGACCGCTCGGTGTTCGCGATCTCCACGCGGTTTCGGCAGAGCAGGTGGACCCGACTACTGTCCATCGCCATCGCGGCCGCACCGGTATCCGGGGCGGTGGTGATACGGCTCCTGCCGGCCTGGTTCACCTGGGCCTGGACCGCCGCGGTCGCCCTTGCGCTCACCATGCAGTCCGTTATCTACCTCTTTCATCGAGGCGATGAGGCGTCCCTGACCACGGGCGATCGCCGCTGGCAGATTCGACGCTGAGCCGAGAGAACGACGTAACGGGGAGGACGCCATGCTCACGCTGGGTGAGGTGCACACGAGCCTGCTTCAGCACAGCACGGCGCTGACCCAGGAACAGAGCTCCGAGGCGCTCGACCTGGTGGAGGGCGAGGCCGTGTTGACCTCCCGGCGCCCGTCGCTGTACGCGGTCTCGCCCGACATCCGCACCGGCGTGGACTGCCGCCTCCTGGAATCTGACGTCCACGGTCATCACACGGTCTCCCATGCGGTGTCGTCGAAGACCTTCTCGGTGAGGTCCACGAAGGCGTCCACGGTACTGGCGTTGGCGATTCTGGCCTGCACATCGTGGTCCGAGATCAGCTGCTCGCGCCACTGCAGCAACGGGTCCAGCGGTACCGTGCCGAGCAGCATGGTGCGCCCGGCACCGCGTCGCCGGGCCAGCTCAGACAGCTCCGCGTCGCACTTGCGCAGGAAGGCCTGTTGCGCGAGGTCGAGATGACCGATCCCGGGGCCACGCGGATTGATCACCGCAGTGCGGACGAACCGGAGCGACTCCCGCAGCCGGTCCGGCTCGTGGCCGTACTCCTTGCCCATGGCCAGGATTCCGCCGGCCTCGAAGGCGAGGTCCGCGGCTGCGGTGACGTGCTGGGGGGTCCACCGGTGGAAGACCAGCCAGCGGGCGGCCACCTTGCGCATGGTCGGGGTGGCGGTGGCGGCCAGGACGATCTGACTGGCGTAGGACCGGCCGGCGCTGAGATCCACCAGGGTGAGGTCGAACTCCTCCTCCAACCGGAGGAACAACTCGGCGCAGCGCTTGGCGATGTCGTTGGTGAAGCCGAAATCGCTGCCGTTGCGTTGCCCGGGCAGCAGCACCAGCGGGCCGGACCCGGCCGGGCGCTGGCGCAGACTGGCCCGCTCCGAGGTGTGCCACACGTCCAGCCGCTCCGGGGACGGGATCTCCCCGCGCAGATAGCGGTGCAGGCCGCCGCCGTTCGGCCCGGCGCCCTCCACCTCGTTGGTCGCCTGTGGGATCTGAAACGTGATGCCGGCCGTCGGCGAGCCGAAGTCGTAGTCCAGATAGCAGGTGGGGCGGCCGGACAGCGCGCTGCGGTAGGCGATGTTCGCCGCGGTCACCGAGCGCCCGGTGCCGCCCTTGTGAGACGTGATCAAAACCAGCATTCACATCCCCTCGCTGGCCTTCAGTTGCACGGTGGCGACGTCGTTGAGCAGCAGCAACACAGAATTCGCCAGGGCGGCCGCCGTGCCGGGGCGATCGTCCACCAGCAGTTGCGCCTGGCGCAGGCTGGACCGGATGCTGCGCATGCTGCGTTGCATCGTCGTACCGGCGAACGTGCCGCGCATCAGCTCCCGGTCGAACAGGTACTCGGCCTCGTCGATGAGGTCCTGAGCGTACGCGGCGAGCCGGCCGGCTCGGGGGAACGGCCGGTCCCAGAGCAACTGGCCGGCGCTGACCAGCGCCTGAACCACCCGCTCGGTCAGATACCAGGAGGGTGCCTCCGGCACCGTCGCCAGCCCGGGGAAGGCGCCGCCGACGTGATCCCACAGCCCTGCGTGCTGGCCATCGGGGATGCGCCGTAGGAGCAGGTGATCCCACACCTCGTCGGCCAGTTCGAGTAACTCGCTGCGCTGCCGGGCGTTGCTGAGCAGACCCGCGACGGTGGTTGCCCGCTGCAGCAGCACGGTGGAAAACTCGCTGACGTTCCAGGTCATGATCGGCTTCGACGTCTGGTCGGTCAGGGTGACCCGCTTACCCGGCGCGTGCACGAGCAACCCCGGCTCGCCGGGCGAGGCCCGCCGGGTGATCCGCGCCCGCTGTGCCAACTCCACCAGTACGGCGGCGATACGCCCGAGCTCCTCGTCGGCGCCGCGCCCGCTGGCGAGCAGACCCTTCACCGCCAGCGAGGTGACCTGCAGCGTGTGGTAATCGGTCCGGTCGCCGTCGGTGGTGCGCCACGGCACGTCCTCGATGGGCCATCGCCGCCGGTTGTCGAAGGTTGCCACCATCGCCCAGTAGGTGCGGGTCAGCTCCCAGCGCACCTGCAGTGCCCGGGACAGCCGCTGCTGCTCCTCGTTGAGCAGCCCGAGCAGCCGGGTGCGCTCGGAGTTCAGGTCTTCGATGGAGTCCATCGCGATGACCGTGAAGTAGAGGGAGGGGGCGTTCTCCGCCGAGCCCTCGCGCTGGCGGCCGATCGGCTCGGTGGTCGGCACCTCCTCGGCCCCGGCGATGATCCCCCAGGACCAGCCGCACTCGAACAGCATTTCGCTGTTGTCCAGGTCCTCGGTCACGCGGCCGGAACCGATCAGCACGCTGCGCAGGCTGGCCATGGTGTCCTGCAGTCGCTCGCGCAGCGCCGCCACGAGTTCGCGGCGCGGCACCGCATCCTGGTTGACCATGTCGCACAGCCGGACGCCGTACTCGCCCGTCGCTGTGAAGACCGAGGTGCTGAAGCTGCGCAGCAGTCCCACCATGGCCGCACTGAGCCGTGTGCTGGCCATCGCCTCCAGCGCGTCCAGCCGGGCCAGCAGATCGCGCCGCTGGGTCGAGCCGCGATAGACCTTGACGAAACCGATTGTCGCCAGGGTGAGCGTCACGGACACCGCGAACGAGTCGACGATGTCGAGGGACCGTTGCTCCTCGGTGAGGTCCGGGCCGCCGTCTACCGTGTTGAGATAACCGCCCCCGCTGAAGACCGGGGTGCCGGTGTCGTCGGTGTATCGGACGAAATAGTCGGTCATCACATCGACCAGCCGACGGGGAATCTCGATCGCTCCACCGACCGAGCTGAGCGCATCGAGGACCTCCTCGTCGGTGCGGTCCGGGTCGTCGACCGTCAGCACCGGGACCTTGGTCGCCGGCAGCAGCAGGGTCAGCAGTTGTTCGGCGTCGCTGATGGAGTTGCTGCCGCTTCGGCCGCCCCAGCGCCATTCACCGTTCTGCCAGCAACTGCGCACCGTGGCCCGCCAGATGTCGAGGATCTCCTGACGTGGCTGTATCCGCATGGTTCACCGCCGTCCGCGCTGTGGTCGCCGACTCGGAATTGGTGTTGCCACGATGACTGACGGGGAGGCCCTTCATCGTATCCGGCGCAGGCGAGCGGTGCGGTTGGCGATGCGAGTCGAAGACGGCTATGGCCTTCGGGCAGCGGGCGGCCCGTCGGTGGGTGGCGTGGTCTGCGCCGAAGTAAAGAATGCTTGACATGGTGTCGGCCGTGCTTGACACTCGATGGTGTCAAGAATTCTTTACTTGGGGAGGGTCCGATGGCATTCGAGGAGAAGCGCGCCTGGATCATGGGGCTGGTGGCGGTCGCCGCCTATGCCGCGTACGTGGTGATCGTGCTCGGGCGCGCGGACGGCGGCCCGCTCGCGGACGTCTCCTACGCGGGCCCGCTGCTGGCGACGATAGGCGGGTCGATCGTGGCGTCGATCACGCTGAACATCGTCGTCTCGATCGTCTCGCCCGAGGGCGCCAACGAGAAGGACCAGCGGGACCGGGAGATCCACCGGCTCGGCGACCACATCGGCCAGTCGTTCCTGGTGATCGGCGGCGTCGCGGCGCTGGCCATGGCGCTCGCCGACTGGGACCAGTTCTGGATCGCCAACGTCATCTACCTGGGCTTCGTGCTCTCCGCGGTGGTCGGCTCGGCCGCGAAGATCGTCGCCTACCGGCGGGGGTTCCAGTCGTGGTGAAGCCGACCCGGATCACCAACTCCATCCGCGCGCTGCGGTTCGCGCACGACGAGATGACCCAGGCCGAGCTGGCCCGGCGGGTCGGTGTCACCCGGCAGACCGTCATCGCCATCGAGCAGGGCCGCTACTCGCCGTCGCTGGAGATGGCCTTCCAGATCGCCGCCGTGTTCGGCGTGCCTCTCACCGACGTGTTCGAGTACCCGCAGGAGGAATCGTGAAAGCGATCGTGCAGGACCGGTACGGCTCGGCCGACGTTCTTCGCCTCGCCGACATCGACGTGCCGTCGCCGGGCGCCGGCCAGGTGCTGGTCCAGGTCCGCGCCGCCGGCGTCGACCCGGGCGTCTGGCACCTGATGACCGGCTTGCCCTATGTCGTACGCCTCGGCTACGGGTTGCGCCGGCCCCGCGACCGCGTCCGCGGCATGGACCTGGCCGGCGTGGTCACCGCCGTCGGGCCCGGAGTCACCGGGCTCATCCCCGGCGACGAGGTGTACGGCACCGGCGTCGGCTCCTTCGCCGAGTACACCGTCGCGTCCGCCGGCCGGCTCGCCCCGAAACCCGCCACCCTCAGCTTCGAACAGGCCGCCGCCGTCCCGATCTCCGGGCAGACCGCGCTCGCCGCCGTCCGCGACGCCGCCCGGGTACGCCCCGGGCACCGCGTCCTGGTCATCGGCGCCGGCGGCGGCGTCGGCTCGTACACCGTCCAGCTCGCCCGGGCCGCCGGTGCGCACGTCACCGGCCTCTGCGGGCCGACCAAGCTCGACCTGGTACGCCGCCTCGGCGCCGACGAGGTGGTCGACTACACCCACGTCGACCTGCCCGAGCACCGCTACGACGCCGTCATCGACACCGCCGGCAACCGGTCGCTGTCCCGGCTGCGTCGGGCCCTGACCCCGGCGGGCGTCCTCGTCCTCGTCGGGGGCGAAGCGCACGGCGGGAGGTGGTTGCAGGGTTTTGACCGGCAGTTGCGGGCACTGGCCCTGTCACCGGTGGTCGGGCAACGCCTGGTGCCGCTGATGAACAAGGAGAGCACCGAAAACCTGATGGCGCTGACCGCGCTCATCGAGACCGGCCAGATCACCCCCGTGGTCGACCGTACCTGGCCGCTGGCCGGCGTACCCGACGCCATCCGTCAGCTCAAGGGCGGCCACGCGACCGGAAAGTCCGTCATCACCGTGCCCCTACCGCGGTGAGCGCGGCCGGGGCGCCCCTTTCCGGTGCGACCGCCGCGATCGGGCCGCGCCCGGCCCGCAGTCCTGGACGGGAATGCGGTGCGAGGGCAGTTCTCCTGGAAACTGCGGGAACTCAGCAGCCCCCGGGTACGACCAACACGAGTGGTGGCCGTGCGGCGACCGCGTGCGGGCGGCGTAGCCGCTCGGACGGACATGTTGATCGAGGAGCTTTGTTGATGCGTGCACGATCGGTGGCCAGGCTGCTGGCCGCAACCGTGGCCGGAACGCTCGCCGCGACGACCGTCGGAGTCGGAGTGGCGTCTGCGCACGTCACGGTCAACCCGCGGGAGGCGACCCAGGGCGGCTACGCGAAGCTCGCTTTCCGGGTGCCGAACGAGCGGGACAATGCCGGCACGACCAAGGTGGAAGTGACCCTGCCGGCCGACACGCCGGTGGCGTCGGTGTCGGTGCGGCCGATGACGGGGTGGTCCGTGCAGGTCGAGAAGACCACGCTCGCGAAGCCGCTCGAGATGCACGGCAGCAAGGTGACCGAGGCGCCGTCGAAGATCACGTGGACGGCCGAGGGCGACGGCAACATGGTCAAGCCGGGCCAGTTCCAGGAGTTCGAGATCTCTGCCGGCCCACTGCCCGAGGTCGACACGATGATCTTCAAGGCGCTGCAGACCTACTCCAGCGGCGAGGTCGTCCGGTGGATCGAGGAGCCCAGCACCGACGGCTCCGAGGTTGAGCACCCGGCCCCGGTCCTGAAGCTCGCCAAGGCCGCGGGTTCGGCCCACGGGGCTGCCGCCACCCCGGCAGCTGGCGCGAACAATGTCGCCACGGTCGAGGCCAGCGACGCCACCGACACCGACGACGCCCGCACCGGCTGGGCCCTCACCTTCGGCATCGCCGGCCTGGTCGCCGGCCTGGCCGGCCTGGCCTTCGGCCTCCTGGCCTGGCGACGTCGACCCGCCGCCACCATCGCGGCGGACTGACGTACGGGATGCCGGCCGTCGGCGAACGGCGGCCGGCATCCTCAGATCCCTCGCGGGGCCCCGGGGCGGGGCCTCAGGGCTTGCGGGCGACGCCGGCCCAGTAGTAGGCAGCGTGCGGGTCGCTCGGCCCTCCGCCGTCGGGCTGCCAGGCCATTACGGGCACGATCCCGGGCTCGATCAGCTCCCAGCCCTCGAAGAAGCGAGCCACCTCGGCCTCGCTCCGGGGCACCAGGGTCATGCCGCCTTGAGTTGCCGAGGAAACCGCTGCGGCCATCGCTTCCGGGTCGAAGTCTGCCGTCGGGTGAGTGATCGCCACGTAGCTGCCCGAGGGCAGAGCATCCATCAGCACCCGCACCTTGCCCCAGGGGTCATCGGCGTCCTTCAGCAGCATCAGGATCGCGATCAAGCTCAGGGCGACCGGCTGATCGAGGTCGAGTGTGCCGGTCAGCGCGGGATCCTGGAGGATCTTCTCCGGCTCACGCAGGTCGGCGTGGAGGTATTCACTGCGGCCCTGCTCGGTGCTGATCATCAGAGCACGCGCGTGGACCAGCACGATCGGGTCGTTGTCGACGTAGACCACCCGCGTCTCGGGCGCGATCTGCTGGGCGACCTCGTGCAGGTTCGGCCGGGTCGGGATGCCCGTGCCGATGTCGAGAAACTGCCGCACGCCCGCCTTCACGACGAGGTGGCGTGCCATCCGGTGCACGAAGTGACGGTTCTCCGCGGCCATGGCCCGGATCGTGGGGATCGCTGCGGCCAGCGCCTCCGCCACCGCTCGGTCGGCCGCGAAGTTGTCCTTGCCGCCGAGCCAGTAGTCGTAGATCCTCGCCGAGTGCGGCAAGCTGGCATCAATCTCGGGCGATGCCGACTGGTGCTGCTCTGCCACAATCTCGTCACCTTGCCGCACGAGCACCTCCTACTGAGGACGACCCTGACATTGGCGACGCCCGGCCTGGCCCGGCATCGATCCGGCATCATATCGTCGCATCACGACGTTCAATATGGTCCGGGTGCCCGAACCGCGACAGGCGTAGGAGTTCCTGCTCGGAATATTCCGCCACTCGTCGGATGATCGGCCCGTAGAGCACACCGTAGCGTCGATGCAATTCACCCCGCACCGGTCTGGCTACTGAGCGTGAATGCCGGGCGGGCGCCCGCGGAGCAGCATGGCGGGCCGCTGCGGCGGTCGTGGATCGGCGCTTCGTGCTGTCCTGTCCAACCCCCGAAGGGAGCAGCGGTGCCT
>NZ_JBEYIX010000055.1:0-40093 GCF_040636055.1 Micromonospora sp. NPDC006766
AGACGCTTGATCACCGGTTTGGGGTCGGACTCCCGATACAGCCGCACCGCACGCTGGCGCAGCTCATCCGGGTACTTACGAGGGGCAGGCACGAAAACCTCCTGGTCAGGGCCTATCAGACCACGATCGAAAGTCTCCGAGCTACCGGGGGAACCTCACCTGTTCGACAGCGACAGCTAGTGGTAGCTCACACAGCGCTTGGGCATAGCTTGGTCTGCCGCGCACTCGCCACCTGTAGGTAATCCCGTCAACCGTGATGAGCCGAGAGCCCTTCTTGGCCAACGCCATGGACGACCCTCCTCGCAAGTTCAAGTTGATCGGGGCACGCTCGCTGCTCTAGTTGGTTGGGCCGGACCCGGAATTGGGTGGTTCCGTCCTCAGCTTTGACGTGGTCCGGCACTGTGCTAACCACGAGGATCTGATCCTCCTGCTGTCCGACGACATAGCACCTCACGAACGCCGGCCGGGGGAGAGAAGCACCAGGAGGGATGTCGTCGTCGAAGAAGATCGGGATCTTGTCGACGAAGAACCACGTTCGTCCGTCGGCGTCGACCAGGCGCACACGGACCCACCCCGGCTGCCAGTCTTCGTCGACCCATGCAATCGCTTCGCAGCGCAGCAGCCTGACGGAACTCATCACCGGGCTGATCCTGCCAGGTCGATCACCCTTGGTCGGCGCGCGGCTCTGCCTGGGGCACACAGAGGGCACGATCGGAAGCCTGCCGTAGATGTCGACAGCAACGGCGACAGCAACCGGCGTGGACGGAGCCACCCAGTAAGGAACGACGCCGGACGGTGACCCGAGGCCAGGGACGCCGACGGACCCCGCCGGACAGAGCGCCCAGAACTTACAAACGAGGGGTCGCTTTCCGGCCGAGTCAGTAAGACTGTCGCGCCGCTCGTTCGACCTCACGCAGCACCAAGCCAAGGGTCTGCGACCGGCGGTCTGCCGGCAGCGTTGTCCAGGCGCGTCGGGCGTACGTCAGTCCTCCCGCGCAGTCGCCGGCCCTGGTCATCATGAGTGCGCGGTGCAGTTCGATATGTGTGGCGAATCTGGTCAGCGAGGCCGGTCGGAGCCGGTCGGCGTCTGTCTGGGCTTGCTCGCCGGGGGCGACCATGCCGAGTCGGGCGTAGAGCATCGACCGGAAGGTAGCCATCCGCCAGGCGGGCACGGCGGCGTCGGAGATCTCGCCGTCGGGTGAGCCGGTGAGGTCGAAGACGCGTCGTGCATCTTCGTCGGCGGCGATGGCTCCGGCGATGTCTTTCCGGCCGGCGGCGATGTGTGCGCGGGCCATCAGCGCCTGAAGGCGGCCCAGTGAGGGCCGGTCGGATAGGGCGATGGCCTCGTCGGCGTAGCGGGTGGCGACGGGCAGGGCGGCGCCCTCGTAGGCCAGTGCTATGGCGGCCCGGCCGCGTACCCAGACCCGGACGGCGAGGTCGCCGGAGCGGTCGGCGGCGATCCGGGCGGTGTCGTACCAGCCGATCGCCTCGGCGGGGTCCTTGGTGGTCTTGCCGTACGTGGTGAGGGCGCGGGCGGCGGTCGCCCACATCGTCGGAGAGTCGAGTTGCTGCTGCATGACGACGAGATCCCCAGCGAGTCGGGTCTGTAGGGACTCGGCCCCGATCTCCATGTAGTCGCGGCCGTACTGGTCGACCCGGTCTCGCCAGCGGTCCTCACTGTCTCGCCGCCCGGCCAGGGCAGCGGTGAAGCCGGATCGGATCAGTTCGTTGGCGGCGATCGGGCCGATGGTGGCGGCGGCGAGGAGGTCTCTGCGTCTCACGTCCGCGTCTCCCAACGCTCGCGCATAGGCGAGCACGATGTCCGGCGTCGCGGTCCGGCGTCCTGCCTCGACGTTGCTCAAGTGCGAGGCCGAATAGCAGGTGCGGGCCGCGATGGAGGCCAGCGTCACGCCCGCCTCGATGCGAGCGTGCCTCAGTTGTGCGCCGAGGTCATCCATCGAACCCCCGATGAAAGGTCTTGAAAGCATCGAGGTGCTTCCGAGCGTAGTCGTCCGATCACAAGAGTAGAGCCCAGGCGCGGCCAGCGCGGCTGGGGTGGATGTGAGGTCTGGTCGCGTCACCAGCCGGGCGCGGCGGTGTCGGTCCTTCCAAGAGCACGCCGCCGCGCCTCTACCAATGGAGGTGGGGATGAGCGACGCTGACCCGGTCAAGGGCAGAGGCGAGCAGGTTCAGGCAGCGGAACGGGAAGCCGCTAGGCGGCGGATCCTCGCGCAGGCCGAGGCGGATCGGATACCCGCCGAGGAGACGACCCGGGCAGTGCCCGACCGGCGGTGGCGTCGTGGACAGCAGTGAGCTCCTGCCGGTCGGTCGGCGAGTGGCGTACTGGCGGGGGCGACGGAAACTGTCGCAGCAGGTGTTCGCCGACCGGCTCGGCAAGTCCAAGAGCTGGGTCGACAAGGTCGAGCGGGGAGTCCGCTCCCTCGACAAGGTGTCTACGCTCCAGGACATCGCCGCCGTCCTGCGCATCGACACCTCCGTGCTGCTCGGCCGAGACGCCCAACCCGCCGCGGTGACCGAGCGGGCCGATGGAATCGAGGGGATCAGTGCGGCCCTGTCGACGTACGAGATCGCCCTGGGTCGGCCGCCGATCCGCCGCGTCCTGCTGCCGGCCGACCGGTTGGTCCGCAACGTCGAACACGCGTGGATCATGTTCCAGCACGCCCGGTACCCGCAGGTGATCGCCCTGGTGCCGGACCTGCTGACCGGCGCGCAGCGCGTCCACGCTGACGACCCCGGGCGGGGCCGCCCACTGCTGGTGGAGGCGTACCGGGTGACCGCGTCGCTGCTGGTGAAGCTCGGCGAGGCCGACCTGGGCTGGCTGGCCGCCGACCGGGCCATGGCCACCGCGACCGGCGACCCCATGTTGGTGGCCGCCGTCACCGTGCAACTCGGCCAGGTGCTCCGCGCCTCAGGGAAAGCGCGGGCGGCCCTGTCGACGACACTGACTGCCGCGTACCGGATCGCCCCACCCGACCCGGACGACGGCACCACCGCCGAGCTGTCGCTGTGCGGGACGCTGCTCGTGCAGGCCGCCCTGGCGGCGGCCCGTTGCGGCGACGACCGGACCACCGCCGACCTGATCGGCGAGGCCGCCGGCATGGCGGCCCGGGTAGGGGACGGCCACGATCACCACCGGACTGCGTTCGGGCCGACAACCGTGGACCTGGCCCGGGTCGCCGCAGCTCTCGAACTGGGCAACGCACCCGACGCGGTCGCCTGGCACGAGAAGGCCACCAAGCAGAACGCCTGGCGGTGGCTACCGGTCGAACACCGCGCCGCCCACCTGCTCGACGCCGCCCGTGCCTATCTCCAAGCGGACGACCCGACCAGCGCGGGCCGGGTGCTGATCGACGCCGACCGCACAGCACCGGCCGAGGTACGCCAGCGACCCGCCGCCCGGGAAGTGCTCGCCCAGGTGGCCCGCGACCCCCACGCCCCGGCCACGATCATCCAACTCGCCGCCGCCCTCGGGGTGACCTGAGCATGACCGGGCCCTTCCTGTCCCTGACACAGATCCGCAACCGGCTCATCCTCACCGCCCGAGCGATTCTCCGCGACCATCGGACCGGACCGGACGGCCGCTGCCGGGTCTGCCGCACACCGGACTGCCCCGTAGCGGCCGCCGCCCGCAATGTCATCAACGGGGCCGAGGAAGTACAGCAGCGGAGTACAGCAACCGAGCCGACCACACCCGACCGCGACGAACCCCCAGCAAGCCGGATGACCTCGGACGACACCTGATCCGACCGGCCTGCCGAGAGTTCACACCGAAGAGGTCACTGGTTCGATCCCAGTATCGCCCACCATGAGTAAGGCAAGCTCAAGGCCCCTCGATTGAGGGGCCTTGACTCGTACCTGAAGATCAGTCGTTGCCCGGAGGCAGCGAGAAGGCAGCAAAGGGCTTCAGTACCCGGCGGTCGCGCTCAGCTGTCGAGTGGGTGTGAGCCACCCCCGCGCGTGATGGACGATGAGGACCAGGTGGAGTCCCACCCCGTTGAGCAGCTCAAGGTGGGGCTATGGCTCAAAGACTCCGAGTTCGGGGATTCTAGGCTAAAGACATGGCGGACTGGCCGGACTGGAGCGAGGACGAGTATGTCCAGTACCTGCAAGACGAGCGCCGACGCTTTGCGTGGGTGATGCAGCGCTACGGGGGTCTCAACGCAACCCAAGCTGAGGCAGCGGCCGTGCAGCGGTACCCCTTCGAGGCCAGCGATGCACCGTACCGAGGACTCGTCTTCCATGACGAAGCATGGCACTGGGCAATGCTGAAGATCTACGGGGAGGGGTACTGGATCCAGCGCCCGGAACTTGTTGAACCGCCGGCTGAGTACAGGGCGCTTGACTGAACCTTCACCGCATCACCTACGCCGGCCCCTGGCTGGGCGGCACTTGGGCCGAGCAGCCATCGGAGCAGCCAAGCCGCCGAACAGCAGCGGACGCTGGCAAACCGGACGGCCGGCTGCCGGCCGTGTCGGGCTCCAGTTGATGCGTGACGGATTTGTGTCGGATGATGCATTACATGATCGGCTAGGGCTGACCTACCGGCGGGACTGGTGTAGTGCGGAGGTCAGACGTCGAGGAGAGTCTCGTCGTACCAGACGTCCTCGTAGTCGGGTGCGAGCACCACGCCCCAGCCTGGTGGGAGTGCAAGGTACGGCTCAAGCTCCGGGGCGTATTCGTCCAGGTGCTCAACATGCAAGGCAGTGAAGAACTGATCATCTTCCTGAGGGATCTCAGGGCCTCGCCATACGAACCAGCCGTTGCCGTTGCCTTGGATCGGGTGCCGCAGGGCGTTGAGCGGTTCCAGCTCGCGTGGACGCGACAGCGCGAAGCCGACCATCGTCCCCTGACCGGGCGGCGTTGACTCGACCGCGAAGCGTCGACATACGTCGCGCTGCGCCGCCGAGGCACTGGAGGCCGGCCTACGCCGACGCCAACTGATCATGTCGCCCATCATGTGAAGTCAAACCGTCATGGGTCAATCGGAGTACACCGGCAGCCGGCCGATGTGAGAGGACTTTCTGTACGTCTTCAAGGCGGCCCTGAACGGACCGCACGCGCCGCCGCCTGGACGCGCGTCCGACGCTCCGCTGTCGCTCCACGCCGGCCACGCAACACGCCCGGCGGCTGGCGCGGAGAGCGGGAAGCCCTGGGCCGCCGCAGACGGGGTAGCTCAGCAACGTGGTGGAGGTGTGTTCGTCTTCGGGCCGTCTGGGCCGTCGCTGGGCCGTCAAGCGCCGACCAACGACGACCGAGGACGACCAGCAGCACCCGGAGAAACAGCAGGTCAGCCGCCATGTGAGAGCGGCTGACCTGGTGGGCGACGGACGAGTCGACCTGTACGCCGGATTCTGCCGCCGGCATGGTCCCGGTCGTAGGATTCAGCGGTCGGCGATTGCTGCGACTGCCTCGATCTCGATCAGCAGATCCGGTCGGAACAGACCTGCTACTTGGACAAGTGAGCTCGTCGGTGGCCGTTCGATGTTGATGAACTCGTCCCGTACTGCTCGTACGATCGCCAGCGCAGAGGTGTCTACGACGTAGATGGTGAGCTTGAAGACGTCGTCCCAGGTTGCGCCTGCGGCGGCTAGGGCGGCACCGACATTGTGCATGGCCTGGCGGGTTTGGGCCTCCCAGTCGTCAGCGGGCGCTGGGGTGCCGTCTGCGGCGATGGGCACCTGACCCGACGTCCAGACCAGCCGACGGCCCGGGCCAATGGTGGCTACATGGCTGTAGCCGTTGGGCTGCGGGAGCGTCGGCGGCGTAGTGAGCTCGATGTCGGCCATGGCGACCACCCTAGGACCGAGTGCGCAGGCGGGACCCGACCGGGCCACCGGTACGTGGCGCTGTCAGGTTTTGCCGCACCTATCTGTGTCGCGCTGACTATCGCGCGCCGGCACCGGCCGGTCTGGTCATGGCGGAAGTGGCGGCGGGTCTGCCGGTGTGGAGCCGAACTGCCGTGTCGCGCCCGGCATCGGATTCCGATCAATCGTGGCCATTGGCCGGGGGAGGGGGAGCAGTGAACGACGGGCAGGAGCAGATGATCCTTGCGGTGCACGTTCGAGGACTGGACGGCATCAGGCTGTAGCTGGCACGCGCTTCATCTGCCCTGCTCGACCGGATTGCCAAGAACGGCACCTCCCCGAACGCACTCCCGCTCGGAAGGATCCTCGGGCGTGCCGGGAAGCCGGACCGTGACCAGGAGACCGCCGGCGGGGCCGGGGACGAGGTCGAGGGTCCCGTCGTGGGCGCGGACGATGCTGTGCACGATGGCCAGGCCGAGGCCGACGCCGGCGTGTTCGTCGGTGCGTACGCGTTCTGTTCCGCGCTGGAAGGGTTCGGTGAGGGTCGGTACCAGGTCTGGTGGGAGCCGTTGGCCTGTGTTCTTGACCTGCAGCACGCTGGTGTCGCCGTGCGCTGCCGTGTGGACCGTTACGGTGCCGTCGGCGGGGAGGTTGTGGACGATGGCGTTCTGGACGAGGTTCGTCACCATCCGCGACAGGAGTTCGGCGGAGCCGCTGGTCCGGGTCGCTCCGCCGGTGACGTCCAGCGTGATCCGGCGCTGTTCGGCGAGGGGAAGCAGCGTTTCGGCGGCTTCTTCGGCGATGAGAGAGAGATCAACGTGCTCGCGGGTGAAGCGGTCGCCGCGGCTGAGCAGTAGGAGGGCCTCGGTGAGGTCGATCGCCCGTTCATTGACGGCGTGCAGGCGTTCGATGAGTTCGCCCCGGTCCCGCGTGGGGTCCTGGCGGGCGACGTCGAGGAGCGTCCGCGAGATCGCCAATGGGGTGCGCAGTTCGTGGGACGCGTTGGCGGCGAACCTCTGCTGCTCGGCGACGTTTGCTTCGAGCTGCGCGAGCATTGAGTCGAACGCGTCGGATAGTTCACGGAACTCGTCTTTGCGGCCCTCCATCCGAATCCGGTGGGACAGTGATCCGTCCAAGGCCACGCGTGTCGCGTTGGTGATGCGAGTCAGTGGCGCGAGCATCCGGCCGGCGAGGATCCATCCGCCCAACAGGCCGAATATCAGCAGAAAGGCCAGCACTACGGCTGCTCTCGGGGCGAAGGCGTGGAGCAGGTCGGAGCGGTTCGGTACGAACATCACGGGGGCGTGGAGGCGGAAGCGGTTGGGTTCGGGCAGCTGGGGGTTGTTGATTACCTCGGGTACGTAACGCAGCAGGAACACCCACACGGTGACGAGGAGCAAGCCACCTGCCAGCATGACGAATCCGGCATAGCTGAGGGTCAGTTTGAGGCGGACGCTCAAACCGGGCGTTCTATCCACGGTCTCCTCCCTCACGCCCGGTGTCGATGCGGTAGCCGACGCCGGGCACGGTGGCGATGATCCATGGCTCGCCGAGCCGTTTGCGCAGTGCGGAGACGGTGATGCGTACGGCGTTGGTGAGGGGGTTGGCGTGCTCGTCCCAGGCCCGTTCCAGCAGCTCTTCGGCGCTGACGACCCCGCCTTCGGCGGCGACGAGGACTTCCAGCACGGCGAACTGCTTGCGGGTGAGCGCGACGTGGCGTCCGTCGCGGAAGACCTCCCGGCGGAAGGGGTCGAGCCGCAGGCCCGCGATCTCGCGGACCGGGGGCCGGGCGTACCCGCGTCTGCGGTCGAGCGCCCTCAGCCGCAGGACGAGCTCCCGCAGCTCGAACGGTTTGGTGAGGTAGTCGTCGGCGCCGAGCTCGAACCCGGAAGCCTTGTCGTCGATCCGGTCGGCGGCGGTGAGCATGAGGATCGGGATGCCGCTGCCGGTGGCGACGATGCGCCGGGCGACCTCGTCGCCGGAGGGGCCGGGAATGTCACGGTCGAGGACCGCGAGGTCGTAGGAGTTGACGCTGAGCAGTTCCAAGGCGGCATCGCCGTCGCCGGCGATGTCGGCGGCGATCGCCTCCAGCCGCAGACCGTCACGGACGGCTTCGGCCAGGTAGGGCTCGTCCTCCACGATCAATACGCGCATGCCTGAACCCTATGTCGGCACAAATTATCGCTGATATTGGTATACCGGACATGCGACTCAGTCTGCCGCTGCCAGCGCCGGGCGAGGCTGGTCCGAAGACACCTCCGCCGTAGTGCGCCACCAGCGGCGCGACGCCAGCCCGGCCAGCACGGCCCCGGCGGCGTTGACCAGTACGTCATCGACGGAGGACACCCGGTCCAGCCGCAGGACGTACTGTGCGGTTTCGACCAGGGCCGAGCAGCCCGCCCCGAGCGCCAGGATCCGCGGCACGGACGCCAAGGCCGCGAAACGCATCGGAGCGAAGAACCCCAACGCCGCGAAGATCAGCAGGTTGCCGCCGATCCCGACCGGCCCCATCGTGACCAGGTCCTGCAGCGGGACCAGGCTCACCCGGCCGGGGACGACGCCGGCCCCCGGCCCCGGCATCATGGTCAGCCACACCATTGGCACCGTCCCGTAGACCATGCCCACCTCGGCCAGCGACATTCGCCACGCCGACGTGCCGCCGTCGGCACGCCGACAGAGCGTCAGAGCCCACACCACCACAGCGGCCAACGGCAGCCCGACCAGCATCATGAGCACCACACCGTTGAACGTGTCGTAGCAGCCGTGCCACCGCCCGGCCATGCACCTCGGAGCGGCCATCAAGAGCGGCCGCCGCACGGCGAAGGCCGCGCTCGCCAGGCCGAGGATCACCAGACTGACGAGCACGATCCTGCGCGTACGGCGGGGCGGTGCTGACGGGGACGCATTCTGACTCATGCCCCCTATTAGAAACGGAGGGATGTTGCGGTGGCGTATGCGGTTTTGGATACGTCCGCGATACCCGGGTACCCGGCGTCGTAGCCCGGCAGCCAGGGCGTCAGCCACCACCCCCGCCGTCGGGCGAAGCCCCGGTGATGGCCTGCATCTCCCGCCCGATCATCTCCACCAGCGGCACGCCGTCGCAGTTGCCGAGGATGACGCCGACCCAGCCGGTGTCCGGGTAGATGCTCCAGTTGGCGCCGACACCCGGGTTGCCACCGGCACGCTGGATCGCCCACTGGCCGCCGACGACCTCGGCCGAAGGCCCGTACGTGCCGAAGGAGGCCGGGCCCAGGGGGATCTTGGCTGCGGTGAATACGTCGGCCCAGGGCTGGTCCAGTAGCGTGCCGTCGCCCAGCGCGCGGGCGAACCGGATCAGGTCCGGTGCGGTGGCGAAGCCACCGTCTCCGGGTTCATCGATGAAGGCGCGACCCGGGTTCCTACCCAGGATGTGCGGGTAGGGGCTGCCCTTGTCGAGGTTCCGAACGGCATCCACCACGCTGCCGTCGGCCAGTGTCATGTATGGGTGCGCGAGGTGCTTGTCGGTGAGCCACTGGGGCCTGGTGTAGAACGCCGAGCCGGTCATGCCGCAGCGCTTGAAAATGTTCTCCTCGACGTAATCCCAGTACGTCTTGCCGGTCACGGCCTCCACGATCAGGGCGGGGATGACGGTTTCGGCGCCGGCGTGAAATGCGTTGGGGAGGCCGGGGATGCCCACCAGCTTCGACTGCCGGGCCCACCGCTCCCAGTACTCGTGGACCTCCACCCGGCTCCGGAAGACGCGCTGGATGTCCTCTTCGGGGGTGTTCATGCCGGAGAAGCCGGAGAGCATGTGGTGGATGGTCACCCGATCGGCGATGTCACTGGCGAAGCCCGTCAGGTGTTTGCCCACCGGGTCCGACAGGTGCGGCTTGCCCTGCTGCGCCAGTTGCAGGAGGGCTACCGCCTTGAACGGTTTGCCCGCCGAGCTGAGGGTGAACGCGATGCCCTCGTGGTTGCGGATTCCTCTTTCCTTGTCGGCCATGCCGTAGCTGCGGGACAGCACCGTCCGGCCCTGGTATGACAACATCACCACGCCGGAGAACTTGCCCGCGGCGGCCAGCTTCGCCACGTACCGGTCGTAGGCTCCGCCGGGCAGCGTGTCGCGCGGGATCCGGTTGTGCCCGGACGAGCCGGTCGGGGCCGCGTCGGCGTGACCGATCCCGGCGTTCACCAATGGCACGCCGGCCGCCACCACGCCGGTGGCCGCCATACCGCCCCATCTGAACAGCCGCCGCCGGTCGATACCACGTACGGAATCCGAGTTCATGATCACGCTCCTTTCCCAGTCGACAAACCTGGCGCTGGCGGAGATGCGTTGGAGTTCATGCCTCCACTAAAAACGGACGCCTGTTGCGGAGGCGTATGCGTTTCTCGATATGCCCGCGATACCCGTTCCGGGAAGACCACTGGTCGTCGTTATGCCGCGGCACTAGATCGGGAAGCGGCCGCGGCGCCACTGCCAGTGGCGGCCAGCCGTCAGGTGGTCGACGACCGCGCGCTGGAGCACGGTACGGCGCGGCAGTTGGTCGAGCGGCGTGGTCAGGGTGCGGAACGCGAACCGCAGCACCTCGACGTCGGCGTCCAGCCCTTCCGGCTCCTCGTAGGGTTCCAGCTCGAACCTCCGCTGGAACCGTACGATGTTGGAGTCTTCGGGCAGATACTCCAGGAGCTGCGGGTCGAGCAGCCACGAGCCGCAGGCGAACGCCGTGTAGCGCTCGTCGGGGAAGTGGCGCGGGAAGAACGCGCGGGCCTGGTCGAGCGACGCCGCGACCGCGTCCGGGGTCAGCGGCCCCGCCTCGGGTACGTGCAGGTCGATGGTGGTGTCGCCGCGCTGGTGCTGCAGCCGGCCCAACTCGTAGAGGCCGCCGCGCGCGTGCAGCGTGAGCCAGCTCTGCATGACCGGCCAGCCCTCGCGGTGCATCCGCCGGTCGATCGCGAGGTTGCGGCCCAGGTCCGCGAGGGTCGCCCACGTCACGGCCTCGGCGATGCCGTGGTCGCGGTGGTAGCCCGTGACGACGTCGACCAGGGCCAGGTACGCGTACACGTAGAGGTGCCGCCAGGCGGGGCCGCGTTCACGTGGCAGCGCCGGACCGGGCGGCAGCCAGTCGTGGCCCCCGAGGTCGGCGCGGACCAGGGCGATCGAGCGATCGAGCAGCCAGCGCAGTTCGGGGGTCCACAGCGGAGAATCCGGGTCGGGCCAGCCCGCCATGATCTCGGCGGCGTCGTCCGGCCGTACCGCGAGTCGGTCGAGGATCGCGGGCGCGTCGGCCTTGGCGGGCAGCGGAGCCGATGGTCGGTCGCCGGCGAGCCGGTGCACGCGGTCGATGTCCTCGACGGGCACCCCGAGCCGGGCGGCGATGTCGTCCAGATCCACGCGGACGACCCTACCGACCGGTGGGATCGCCCCAACAGCCCCGAACCCGCGATCGGCTGCCCGATCCGGGGTGCTCCCACGCTCGGATCGGTTTGACTGGCTCGCCTGGGCGGCTGAGTGGCCGGGTCGCCGTCCCTCTCCCGCTACTGGCCCCATGATCAGCATCCAAAGTAGAGGTCTAGCATGAAGCCACATTCCTAGAACAAGGAGGGCGAATACGAAGCTTTGCTCGAAGGTTGGCAGTCCTGGTCACATCGGCTGCGGTGGTAGTCGGGATCTCCGCCGCTCCGGCCCAGGCAGCAACCAATCCCTACACCGGGACCAGCGCCTGCGCCAACGACTTCAAGGGCTCCTGGACCAACGTGAGCGACGGGCACCGGGCGATCAAGAAGGGCTCCGAGACGATCGGCGACGTCTACCTGACGTACAACAGCGCGACCGGCGAAAACTGCGTCGCCACGATCAAGCGGATCTCCGTCGGCTCGAACACCCGGGTGGGCGCGAACCTGTATGTCTACGCCGTAGAGGGCTTCTTTAATGACTACGGCGACAACAAGTACTACGCCGCGGTGAAGTACAAGGCGGCCGGCCGCTGCGTCAGGTACGAGGGTTACGTGAAGTCCGGCTCGGACCTCTATTTCGGCGTCCGGGACAGGTACGACAACTGCGGCAGCTGACGCAGCAGCTTGACCCTGCTGGGGCCGGTCCTCGGACCGGCCCCAGCATCGTCTTGCTCGAGTTGTTCGGGTGCGTTTCTTGTCGCTCTCCAGCAGCAACTAGTGCACCCAGACTCGGCGGCCCCGGCTGGCGTTGCCCGGCCGACGGAAAGCACCAGCGCCCGGACGCCTGAATCGTTCGCGTCATCAGGTCGGCAGGCGCCGAACCTCTCCTGCTCGGTGCTGGTGACGAAAAGCGACCACGCACTCGGTTCGGCGGCGAGCGCCGAGGTCCTTGCGGCTGTGACCGAAGCGTCAGCGCTGCTGGCGTTCGACCCACCGCGCCCCGGCGGCCTTCCTGAGCTGCCCCGCAGTCCGACCGCCGGGCGCGGCCTCCGCCGCGTCGTGGTCGGGCTGCGCGGCCCGGAACCGCCGCCGCAGCTCGGCCCGCACGGGTACGTCCCCGTCCCGCAGGACCGACAGCAGCAGTTCGTCCTTCTCGTCGGCCGGCAGGCCCCGCAGCCAGCCTCGCAGCTTCGCCGTTGACGGCGCCGAGCGGGACAGCGGCGCGCTCGCCTCGGCGGCGACGGCGAGCAGGTCGACGTCGATGCGTAGGAATTCCACCAGGCTCTGCAGCGGTGCGGTCAGCGTGCCCAGGCCCGGCGGGACGGGCGGCTCCGGTTCGTCGTCGTCGATCTCATGCCGGCCCACGGCGAACAGCCAGGCCAGGTAGAGCAGCCGCAGGTCACCGCCGGCCAGGTCGGCACGGGCCGGAATGATCGCAGCGAGCCGGCCCTCCCCGTCCTCGTCCGTCCACTCGCTCTCCTCGTCCTCATCGGTGAGGTCGATGACGACCTGGTCACCGACGGCCCACGCGGCTGCCGACTCGGTGTCGCAGTAGCGCTGCGCGGTGTCCAGATCCAGCGAACCGTGGGGGAGCCGGATCATGAGCTGCCGGGTGCCCCAGTTGGCCAGGTAGAGAAAAGCGTCGAAGTATGCTGCCACCAGCCGCTCCGGGTCGCCCTTGAAGTCGCCCCAGTGGTAGGTGTTGACCATGCTCGTCGAGGTGATCCGGGCCCGGCTGGACAGCTTTCGCAGGTCGTCGATCTGACCGGCGGTCAGTGGCCGATCGACCGCCAGGAACTCGTAGTACTGATATTCACTCATCAGCCCGAACCGCCCAGTGCACCCGTCCGCCGTCAAACGGGCACCATACCGGCCCGGCGGAGTGCCCGCCGGATCGGTCGGGGCGGCAGAGTCTCCCACGCCGCGTCCCAGGGCTCGTTGTGCGCGTACGGTCGGAGGGTGGACGTGCTGCTGCGCGGCGGGCCGGGCGACGGGCAGGTGGTGCCCGGCGGTGGGGAGACCGTCGTGTGGCGAGCCTGCCTGTACGAGATCACCCGCGAGTACGGCCACCGTCACGGTCGCGATCTTCGTGTGTACCGCCATCGCTCCGACTGCTGCGAGCTATACGGCCGAGGGTCCGAAGATCGCTGCGAATGAGTGCGATCGAGCTCAGGGAGCCGGCGTGACGGCTACCTTGCCTGGTGGCCGCAGACGGTGAGAATTAGGCGGCGCGGCGACTCCTGAAGCCGATAGGTTGCAGCCCATGGGCCGCATCCTCTCTGTCAACCTGGCCGTGCCGGAGCCCAGCACCGCGAAGCGAGTCGGCATCACCGGCATCAACAAACAACCGGTCGACGGGCCGGTGACAGTCCGCGCCCCCGGGCCGAAGACCACCGGGCTGCACAGTGGTCTGGTGGGCGACCAGATTTTCGACATCGAGCACCACGGCGGTGATGACCAGGCCGTGTACGCATACGCCCGGGAGGACTACGACTGGTGGGAGGCCCAACTTGACCGGGTGCTGCCGGGCGGTGTGTTCGGCGAGAACCTGACCACGGTGGGCGTCGACGTGAACGGTGCGGTGATCGGCGAGACGTGGCTTGTCGGCGACAAACTGGTGCTACAGCCGACGTTCGGGCGCATTCCGTGCGTCACGTTCCAGGCCAAGATGGCGGAGCCGCAGTGGGTGAAAACGTTCACCCGGGAGAACCGGCCGGGCGCCTACTTGCGCGTCGTCGAGCCGGGAGACGTCCAAGCTGGAGACCCGGTGACGGTGGTGCACCGTCCGGCGCACGGCGTGACGATCGCGGATGCCTTCCGCGCCTACCTGACCGAGCCTGAGTTGCTGCCCGCGCTGGTGGAGACCGAGGGCCTGCCCGACGAGCTGCGGCACGAACTGCGCCGCCGCCTCAGGAACTGAGGTCACGCGAAACGGGGGTTCATCACATGGTTCTCGCGGTGGACATTTGGCCGCTGGATCTCGACGACCAGTCCGCGTTGGCGGATGCGTACGCGGTGGAGTGCGAGGCGACCGCCCAGGCCCGGCCGGGGTGGGTGCCGCTCGGAGCGGCGGCGCGAATCGCGGCATGGCGTGCCGAGAACGGGTGGACGCGTCGCCTGGTCGGTGCCTTCGAGGGCGACAGTTTGGTTGGTTTCGCCAGCTCCGAGACGGCCCACGACACACCCGGTACGTCCTGGGTGAATGTTGCCGTGCTTCCGCAGCACCAACGTCGGGGTGTCGGCACCCAGCTCGTGGGCGCTGCGGAGAACGCGAGCCCCGGAAGCGCGCGCCGATTCGTTGCCAGCGCCTACCGCGCCACCGTTCCCGAGATCGAAGGCCTGGCCAGCAGGTTCGCCAGGCCCCTCGGCTACGCCGCTGCCACCAGCGAGACCGTGGTCGAGCTCGATCTGGCCGGTGCCGACCTTCCCGCGTACCCGCCGGCGGACGGATACGCAGTTTCGACGTACCTCAATGGTGTCCCCGACCGGCTGCGTGCCCAGGTCGGTGTGCTCAAGGGGCTGGTCGACGCGGAGGCACCCAACGGCGAGCTCGGGTGGGAGCCCACTCCGGTCACCGCCCGGGAGTACCAGGAGGAGATCTCACTCTGGCAGGCGCAGGGACGTACGGCCGTCGAAGCGATCGCACTCGGCCCGGACGGTGACGTCGTCGCCTGGACCTGCCTGGTTGTGTCCGCCGACCCCGCCCGTCCGGCACAGATCGAAGGCACCATGGTCCTCGCCGAGCACCGTGGCCAACGTCTCGGCCGTGCTGTCAAGGTCGCGTCTCTTCTCGTCGCCCGGGACAGGACAACCTGCCGGCAGGTGCGGACCAGCAGCGACGACCAGAACGTCTGGATGCGCGCCATCAACCACGAACTCGGCTTCGTGCCGGTTGAGTCCGAGATCATCCTGCAGAAACAACGCCCGGTGCCACCCGACTGACCGGTCGCCGACGCACTCCGGTCCACACCGACTTGACCGGGCCGTCAATCGTGCAGTCCAGTTGCGGTGTGGTGGGGCGGCCGGGTCAGTGAGTTGGTGGGCTCTTCTCGGCCAGGGCCGCGATGGATGCCGTCATGTCCCTGACGAAGGCATCTCTGGTCGGAGCAGCAACGCGGTCCAGGGAGAGGTAGGGGTTGAGGTCCTCAAGTTCAACGAGGAGGAGTTCGCCAGCTCGCGTGCGGCACGCGTCGACGCGTTGAATGCCGTGGGTGATGTCGTTCCAGTCGACGAACCGTTGAGCGAACGCCACATCGACTTCGGTCGGTTCGTACGGTTCGAGCAGCCATCGTTGGTCGGTATGCGGCGCGTACAGCGCGTACTCGAAGGTGTGGTCGACGAAGTAGAACGAGACTTCGTACGCGAAATCGACGCGCGGCTGGACCAGCAGGTTGTCGTATTTCAGGTCTTGGAGTTGCTCACGCTGAACGAACTGCAGGCCAACGGAATCAGCGCCGAACTTCGGCTTGGCCACGTACTGGGTGGCCGGTGGCAGGCGGTCGATGTCCTGGAACCGGTCGACGGTGGGGATGACGGGGTAGCCGGCCGCGTACAGATCCAGCAGGTACTGCTTGCCGGCCATGTCGGCCTTGCCGGTCAACTCGGCGAAGACTCGCACACCCGCCTGCCTCGCGCGGGCGCGGAACTCGTCGTGCTGCTCCTGGTAGTACACGGCGGGGCCGCTGTTGCGAACCACGACCACATCAAAGGAGTCCATCAACTCCACCGCGTCGACCGGGTGGCACAGGGCGATGTCGAAGTGCTTTCGCAGCCGGGCAGACAGGAAGATGTCCTCGTCGCAGTAGCGACGCCCACGCGCCTCGTAGGCCAGATCGGTGACGTAGAGGACGCGGGTTCTGCGGGGCGGCACGGCGGCTCTCCTGAGCGTCGGGGTTCAATGTGGATATGGAATGGATCTCACTACTGGTGCTGCTGGCGGTACTGGTGCAGTTGATGGTCAGCGGCAGCGGCCGGCGCGCGGCTGCCGACCGTCAGGCGCGCCAACTGGCGGCGGTGGAGCGGAAGCTCAATCTCATCATGGACCACCTCGGTATCCGCGAGCCCGAGCCCGGTGCCCCCGCCAGGGTCCTCGAAGAGCTGATGGCCGGGCGCAAGCTTCAGGCGATCAAGGTGTACCGGGACGCGACCCAGGTCGGGCTGAAGGACGCCAAGGATGCTGTCGAGCTGCTCGCCCGGCGGTACGGCTTGGAGTGACGCTCTCGCGGCGCGGGCGATGAGGTGTCCGGCGTCGGGTTTGCCGAGAGTGACGGGTCGGCCGCGCCAGCAGTTGAAAGCCGATCGATCGCCCGTGGCAAGATTTGCTGGGTGCAGATCGGGATGCTCGGATCGTTCGAGGTTCGCACGGACGGCGGCGTCCTGGTCGACGTGCCGGGCGCGGTTGCGCGGGCTGCTGGTCGCCCTCGCGCTCGAACCTGGTCGCGTGGTCCCGAAAGCGACCCTCGTCGACTGGATCTGGGGTGAACACTCACCCGCTGACGCGGCGAACGCCCTGCAACGCCTGGTTTCCCGGCTGCGGAAAGCGCTGCCGGAAGGGTTGATTGAGGGGCAGCCGGACGGCTACCGGTTGACGGTGGAACCCGACGCCGTCGACGCCGTACGCTTCGAACGCCTGTTATTTGGCCAAGCATGAGCTTCGATGGGTCGTGTAGCGTCACTACGAAAACGGCACCCAGGAGAAGGAGGAGCAATGCGCCGACAAACCCAAGGATCCAAGGGATCAAAAATATCGCGACCTCAGTTGACGCTAGGATTCCTATCGTCGCGATTGCCGCCGTGAACCCAATGCCTAAAACGGTAGCATAGAAGCCGAGAACGGTTCTAGGGTTTATTGTTTTGCGTCCGCTGACCGCCTCCGTTACTTCTTTGAACAAGGCTCCGCCTTAAGTTCAGACTGCTGAACTGTGCTTCGGGTGATGTTACCAACCGCTGTCAATGGGCAGGTGCATGTGGGTGATCTTGTCGCGTGGCCGGGCCCCTTCACCTGCCGCGCCAGTCCAACCGCGGGCTGGTCGGCGGGCTCCGGCGGGCCTTGCCCGACTCCGGGAGCGGGAACAACAGTACAGCAGCGATATGCAGCAATCGATCGAGCCGCAAGAGCTACCAGGCGGCGACCAGGAGCTGTTCAACGTCGGCGACGGCCGTAGGGGATCGCATCGCCTGGAGCTACGGATCAGGTAATCAGCGGCCACCGCGATGCCGCGTCGGCCGAGGCCCGGGCGTGGCCAGGCTGGACATCGGCGATGTGAGGTCGTCGCCTCTTATGTGACCGGTTTACCGCGCCGCTATGCCGTTACGCCCAGCGACATGGCGGCGTCATGGTGGGGGCAGGGTGACACCCAACCGGCGAGGAGAGCCGCCAGCGAGGTACACCGGGGCGTGTCGAGCCCGGGCACGTACGGCTGCACGTACCCGTGGGGCGACATTGTTGGGAAGGCGCTGCTCGGCCGCTTCCGGGGAGAAGTAGGCGACGTTTTCAAGCTCTTGGCGAGGCAGGACGAAGCTGTCCGGGCCGGGAATGGTGCCACAGTCGAATGTGAAGCTGATGATCGCTCGTGGTCGGTTTCCGGCGGAAGGTGCCCAGTCCACGACGAGCAGGTCACCCACCGATGCCGAGATACCCAGCTCTTCGTGGACCTCCCGAGCGCAGGCATCATGCGGATATTCGTCTTCTTCCACGTATCCGCCTGGGAAGGCCCAGTGGTCACTGTAGGTGGGCTTGACCAGCAGCACGTTGCCGGCCGGGTCGGTGATGAAGGCGGCTGCGGCGGCATAGAAGGCGGGCAGGTTGGCGTACCAGGTGGCGGGCTCCGTCCAGGTCACGTCGCTGACGCTAGCCGACGTGCCTCGATGCGGTGTCTCTCACGTGCTCGGGGGCGTAGCCGGAAGGGTAAGTAGAAGCTCCTTGACCTGGGGTATTGCTTGATGAGGGCTCAGCGTGGTGGCGAGTTCGCTAACGCGGTGGTTCAAGCGGGCAGAGTGAACGTCGAGCGTGTGCTGCGCCAACTCCCGGCCCCAGCCGCAGGCGGCGTCGATGTCCCCCGCGCGGGCATGGGTCGTTGCGATGAGGGCGGTGTGCAGGGCGCGCGTCCGGGCGTTCTGGCTGGCGAGAGTGATCGCGTCGGGGGCGTGCCGCAGCGCCTGTGTGTAGAGGCGTAGGTCGCCCAGGCATTTCAGCGCTGTGCCGGCGAAGTGGGCAGGGCTGAAGTAGCTGACCCAGCGTGGGCTGCTGTCCGGGTTGGTTCGATCGAGGGCACGCTGGGCCTTGGTGAGTGCGACCTGGCAAGCATGTCTGTCCCCCAATCGGCCGTAGGCGCTGGCGGCCGTGGTGTAAAGGCGGGCGCGGACAGCGGCCGGGGCACGGCCTGCCCCGTCGATGGCAGCCTCGGCGAGCCGAGCCGCATCCTGGGCGTGCCCAAGGTAGACGGCCTGGGTGGCGAGGTTGGCCAACAGGTGGGCGCCGCACAGGCGATCGTCGGCGGCCTTGGCGAGCCGTAGGGCGATGGTGAAGTGATGTTGCGCGATGCCGTGCTCGCCCGCGTCGTATGACATGAAGGCGAGCTGGCCGGACAGCATCGCGGTGGCGCGCATGAGATCGCGGCCGATGCTGTCTGTGTAGCTGCCGCTCAGCATGGGAGTCACCTGGCGCATCAGGAAATCGGCCATGAGTGTCCGGGTGCGCGGAGAGCCACCGCCCTGGCGGCGGTCGAGGTCGGTGAAGTGCTCGGCGAGTACGTATAGCGACTGGATATCGGCTGGCGTGACAGACTGCCGGCCGCTGGCGCTTACCGCCTCGTCGGCCAGGTCGTACCGCCATGCGAGCGCAGCCTGTAGGGCTGCGCCGCTCTGGTACGACCCGTTGGGCCGAGGCTCGAGCTGGCTGGCGAGCATTGTCCACAGCTGCTCGGCGGCGTCGATCGCGTGGCGGGCGGATGCGGGGTAGCCGGCGTTCGCCGGGACATCGGTGGTGGTGAAGCCGAGTTCGGTGACGGTGACGGGGCGACCGAGCTTGCGGGCGAACGCCTCGGCCATCGCGGCCTGGACGTACTCGGCAGGGCGGCGTCCGCGGAGCCACCAGTAGACGCTGGCGGCGTCGTAGCGCCAGTTGCCGTGGACGCGGCCAGCGTGATTGAGCTGGCGGGCGAAGGCACCGTGAGCGCTGCCGTAGCCGGCGGCGCGCAGCAGCGCCTCGAACGCTGCGTTCGTGACCGGCCGCACCATGGATGCGCCTCCAGCTTCCGAGTGGCTACCAATAGTGACGAGCCTATGCCGCACCGCAGTGCTGTGGGGGCCTGCGCAACAGTGCGCAACACCGCAACAGGACAACGCAATCGGCCACATCACCCGCCATCTGGTCCGTCGATCGGCGGTCGGCTTCGCTGACATCAGGAGTACGTGGACGGTGATAGGGACTCTTCCGAGACCTACCGCCGGCGACCGATGAAGGCGGTGGGAATGCAGGGTAAGGAGTCAGCAGCGAGCCGGGGCGAGCAGGTCGAAGCGTCCGAGCGGGAGGCTGCCAAGCAGCGGATTCTTGCGCAGGCCGAGGCCGATCGGATACCAGTCGAGGAGACGACCGGGCGGTGCCGGATCGGCGGTAGCGTCGTGAGCGGTTACCTGCCGATCGTGGGCCGCCTACCTGCGGGCACTCGAACCGTCCGACGGAGCGCCCAGAAACCTACAAGCAAGCTGGCTGCTACCCCTCGGCGACGTACAGCCCCGCACCCTGGACGCCGACGACGACACCCTCTGACTGCAGTAGCAGGACGGCCTTCTGAACGGTCGAGACGCCAGCCGAGTAGATCTCGGCCAGCTCGCGGTAGGTGGGCAGGCGGGTGCCGGGCTGGTACTCGCCGGCGGCGATGCGGGCGCGTAGGTCATCGGCGATGCGCCGATACCCCATCGGGATAGGCATGGTGTTCTCCGTTCGGCACCCCGATTTGATCACGCCCAGTGACATTTCTTCAACCTCTTCGTTGTCTTTGGTACCAATGGCAACTAGGCTGCGTTGCGTGACCCCCGGGGTTCTCCGTTCGGCGACGGGAATCTGAGGTCATGCCCGGGACGGGTCGCCCTCGCGGCTCGTCCCGGTCCACCCGCACCTCCGGTTGAGGAGCCCCGCATGGTCGAGCGGTACACCGACCCACCCCATTCCGACCGACGGCGGGTCTCGTACGAGGAGTACCTGCTCGCCACCGCGATGACCCTCGCCCGACGGCATCGGCCGGTGTGGTGCTGGCGGCGGTGGCGGCGGGTCTGCCGGTGCGGAGCGGAGCTGCCGTGTCATGCCCGGCACCGGATTCCGATCAATCGCGGCCACTGGCCTGGGGACGGCAAGTGGTGACCGACGGCGCGACGGTGGCGATGTTTTCCGAGCCCACCGCCGTGCCCTTTCCGAAGGGGCAGTTCGTGGGCGATACGCAGCGCGATCGAGGGGCGAGCCGGGGCGAGCAGGCGGAAGCGGCGGAGCGGGAGGCGGCGAAGCAGCGGATTCTCGCGCAGGCCGAGGCGGAGCGAATACCGGTCGAGGAGACGACTCGGGCGGTGCCGGATCGGCGGTGGCGTCGTGAGCGGTGATGTTCTGCCGATCGGGCGGCGGGTCGCCTACCTGCGGGCTCGGCGGAAGCTGTCGCAGCAGTCGTTCGCTGATCGGCTGGGGAAGTCGAAGAGTTGGGTGGACAAGGTCGAGCGCGGGGTCCGCTCGTTGGATCGGGTGTCGACCCTCCGGGACATCGCCGCTGTCCTACGGGTCGATACCGCGACACTGCTCGGACACGACGCCCGGCCCGCCGAGCTGGCCGAGTGCGGTGAGGGCATCGCGCGGATCAGGGCGGCGCTGTCGACGTACGAGATGGCGCTTGGTCGTACGGCGGTACGCCGCGAGGTGGCGTCACCCGATCGGCTTGCCCAAGAGGTGGGGTACGCGTGGATCACCTACCAGCACGCCCGGTATCCGCAGCTGGTCGAGCAGTTGCCGACGCTGTTGACCACTGTTCAACGCGCCCACGCCGTGCACCCGGAGGCGGGTCGGGTGGCGGTGGTGGAGGCGTACCGGGTGACGGCGGCGCTGCTGGTGAAGCTGGACGAGGTGAACCTCGCGTGGCTGGCCGCCGACCGGGCGATGTCGGCCGCCACCGGTGACCGCGTGCTGGTGGCCGCCGCAGCCGTGCAACTCGGTCACGTGCTCCGGGCGTCGACACGGGCGAGAGCGGTGATGCTGACCGCCGCCTACCAGATCGCCCCGCCCGACCTCGATGCCGGTAGGCCGCAGGAGTTGTCGCTGTGCGGGTCGCTGCTGGTGCAGGCCGCCCTGATAGCGGCCAGCTCCGGCAACGACCGGGCAACTGGCGACCTGCTGGACGAGGCCGCCGAGCTGGCCGCCCGGGTCGGCGACGGACACGACCATCATCGGACCGCCTTCGGGCCGACCGCCGTCGAGCTGGCCCGAGTGGCCGCCGCCGTCGAGTTGGGCGACGGGCCGGAAGCGGTCGCCCGGCACGAGCACGTGACCGAGCGGGACGGATGGCGGTGGCTGCCGGTCGAACATCGGGCCGCGCACCTGGTCGACGCGGCCCGCGCCTACCTCCAGGCCGACGACTGCGCCAACGCGGCCCGGTTGCTGATGCGGGCCGACAGGATCGCGCCCGCCGAGATTCGGCACCGGCCAGCGGTACGGGAGGTGGTCGCCCAGGTCGCCCGCGACCCGGACGCCCCGGCGACGATCTCTCAGCTCGCCATAGCGCTCGGGGTGGTCTGAGCAGTGCGGAACGGCCGCGCCGCGCCAAGGGCGTTCAACCCCACACCCCAGATGAGGAGTACGGCGAGCCACTGGACCCAGTTCAGTGCGCTCATTTCACCGGAGAGCAGGTGCCGGACGGTGGCATACGGAGTCAAGGCTTGGACCGGCTTGAGGACGTCGATGGCGCCCAGCAGGAACCACAGGCCGAGCGGCAGGACGATGGTGGCGATGTAAGCGACGGCGGGACGCCGTATCAGCAGACCGAGCCCGGTGCCCACCAGCTGGGCCACCACCTGGATGAGAACGCCACCTACCGCGATGGTTTCGACGTGCCGCCACGGGTCCGGAGCAGTCGACGTGGTGACGGTGAGGGCCGTGGCGCACACCAGGAAGCCGAACAGGCCCACGGCGGCGGCGAGCAGCGTCGCGGCCAGCAGGGTGGGGGCGAGGCGGGTGGTCCCGGTCGCCCGCTTCAGGTCGCGGGCGAGCAGGACGCCGAAGGCCGGCACGATGACGGACATCAGGCTCTGTGCCGCCTCGGAGAGCTTGGCGAAGGTGCGATCATCAGGCGGCCCGGCCAGAGCAAGCCCGGCGGCGGCCAGCAGCCCCAGCAGCAGGGTGACCGCGAGCAGAAACCGGCGCGACCGCGTCCCCACGGAGCGGCGGAGCGCTTGGAGGATGGTCTCATTGAGGCCGGTGGAAGTGCCGAGGGTGTTGGGAATGCCTGACTCGCTCATCGTGCCCCCGTTCGACAACAGGGCTTCATTCTTTCCTATCAGGGCGCTCTCAGTCACTGCCGGTGCTGGCTTTTGGAAGATGGGCCAAAAGTGATGTGCCGCTGAGGCATGAATATGTCTTAGCGGCATATCGCTTCGAGATGGGGCGCCGCCCGCACGAGACACGCCACTCATGTCAGCGGCGGCGGTGGAGGCGCCGAGGACCTGGTCGACGAGTACCGGCTGCTGACCTTCCCCACCGTCCTCGGCGTCGGCCAGCGGCTCTTTCCCGCCGGCGGCCCACCCGCGTACCTGGACTGCCTGTCGGCCGGGCAGGTCGGCGCCGCGGTCCTCGCCCGGTACGGCAGGTCCACGTGACGGCCGTTTCCTCGTCTCTGGCGAGCCCGCCAGCGGACGGGAACGGCGTTAATCTGCGGTCATCCAGCGAGGCGGCGGCAGGCGTTCCGGCTGTGCGGTAGCCCGGCCTGCGTGAAGACGAGACCGCAGCTCCCGTTCTTCGGATTCCAGAGGGAGTCGTTTGCGACCAACGCCCGAAGCAGGGCACGCTGCGCATCGGTCAGCGGCCGGCGTTTCCCGTACGGCTTGGGGAAGGCGAAGCGCACCAACGCGCCCCAGCCGTCGTCGAAGCCGGCCCAGCTGTCCCGACGGGCCACCTCGCAGGCAGCCGTGGCGATCTCGGTGAAGTCGGCGGCGACCCGGATCGCCGCGGCGACGAGCTCGAACTGGTGCAGGTCCGGGGGTGGTGAATCCGCTAGCGCCGCCAGAATCAGCGTTCGGCTCCGGGGATCGTCCTCGTGAGTCAGCGCGGCCCGGAGCCGCACGGCCGGATCTGGGTCGGTGAGCCGGTCGCGCAGGTCGCCGCCGAGCCGGCCGAGGCAGTCCAGCCACTCCGCCTGCGACCCGGTGCCTCGCTCCGACCATTCCAGGACGAGGACCGCCACATCTTCTCGCCGGTCGGCGAGGGACGGCAGCTGCGCGATCGCCACGAGATTCTCCGCGCGGAACAGGGCCCGGTCCGACGGGGAGGTCGTGAGCAGCGAAAACACCACCGGGTACGCCTGCGCCACGGACTCGGCGAGGTCCGGCAGTAGCTCGGCGAAGTAGCGGTCGTCGGCGAGGCGGGTCACGCTCAGCGCGGCGTCGCCCAAAAACTCCAGGAGCGGTTCGACGGTGTCCGGGTGGGCCCGCCCCTCGGCGAGCAGCTCGGTCACGGCCCGGACGGCCGGCGCGGTCGCCGTCTCGGGGAAACCCTGGTGCAGCACCGCGATGTCGAGGTGGTCCAGCGCGGCGGCTCGGGCGTCGGCGTCGCCGGACTCCAGCGCGTTTAAATGAGCGGGCGTGTCGGACGCCCGGCCGTACGCGTGTCCGAGCCGATCCCAGTCGACCGGCAGCGTCTTTCGATGGGATGTACGCATAGTCAGAGGCAGGTGGGCCGGAGGTCCCGGGGTGTGTAGGTGATCTGCACGAGGTAGCTCCCTTGTCCGTGCTGCCCAGGCCTCTGACAGGTCACAGGCAGCACCAACAGTAGAGGTCCTCGCCCGCGTTCCGCGCGCGCTGGGCAAGCGCGGCAATCTCTCTGATGACCGGCAGCATCTGGTCCTCGGGCAATGGGCCGTCCCACGCCAGCTCCTCGCTCCGGCCCCATCGCGCCGACAACTCAAGCAGCTGCGCGTCGTTGATCGAGGCGAGGGTGTCCCGCGTGGCGCGGTCGAGGGACATCAACCATGGCCCTTCCTGCTCGTTCGCGCTCCACAGCAGCTGAAGACCGACCAGGTTCACCTCCCAGTCGACACCTCGAACGAGACTCACGAGGTTGCCGAGGGTCACCGACGGCTCGATGCCCTTGAGGTCGATCGCATCGACGGACCCATCGCCTCTACCGGCGACTGCCGGCCCACCGCTCAGCCCGTCCATCAGTTTGACGGCGGTGGCGTCATCCTTCGCCCGGAAGTAGTCATACAGCACACCCATGGCAGGCACTTCATCACAGGGGTGCGACATGGGCAGCGACCGCCGAAGCCATCATTAATCGCTGGCGTGAGCGCGGCCGAGCGAGCAGGCTGCGAAACCATGACGAGCAGCGACCTGTGGGACGAGGACACCGCGGCGCGGTACGACGAGTTCTCGGCCGAGATGTTCGCGCCCGAGGTGCTTGAGCCCGCAGTGGAGTTTCTGGCCCGGCTGGCGGATGGCGGTCCGGTGTTGGAGTTCGCGGTCGGCACCGGGCGGGTGGCGATCCCGCTCGCCGCCCGAGGCATCGCCGTGACCGGGATCGAGCTGTCGCAGCCGATGGTCGACCAGCTGCGGCGCAAGGTGCCCGCGGAGCAGTTGCCGGTCGTCGTCGGTGACATGGCCACCACGACCGTCCCCGGCCGGTTTTCCCTTGTGTACGTCGTGTTCAACACCATCGGAAACCTGCGTACGCAGGACGAGCAGGTGCAGTGCTTCCGCAACGCGGCCCGGCACCTGGCGCCGGGTGGTCGCTTCGTCATCGAACTGGGGGTGCCAGCTATCCGGCGGTTCCCGCCGGGACAGTCGGCGGTGCCGTTCGAGGTGACCGACCGGCATGTCGGCTTCGACACGTACGACATGGTCACGCAGCAGGCCACCTCCCACCACTTTCGTCGGCTGGACGACGGGAGCGTCCGCTATGGCGACCACAATTTTCGCTACATCTGGCCCGCCGAGTGTGACCTCATGGCGCGGCTGGCCGGCTTGACGCTGGAACAGCGGGTTGCCGGCTGGGACGGGGCGCCCTTCACCTCCGACAGTGAGAGCCACGTGTCGGTCTGGCGCAAGCCGCTCGACGCTTCAGGTAGGGCCAGCTGACCGGGCCTGTTGGTTGGCGTTGGTATCGGGGTGGGCTGCGGTGAACGGCGCGAAAATGCACTCGACGACTCCGAACGGCAGTCTGCTGGTCTGTATCCGCAGGTCAGGGCGGTAATTAGCAGTTAGTAACTCTGGCCTTACGAGTGGATGCGGATTGGCTGCCGGTCGGTGAAAGGCTCACCGGGTCCGAAGTGCTCGCCGATACCGACTCGCGAGAGCCCGCTGACCTGTATCGATCACCCCTTTCGCCGACTAGCCAACGGTCGTCCATGCGATGCCCAGTAGGCCGGTTGGGGGAGGGCGGGACCGTCTCGTTTGGAATCCTTTGTCGGCCACGCTCTGGTGCTAGGGGCGACCGCGTGAAACGATGCCGACACCCGCAAACGCCGACTCGCCTCTGACTGCGTCATCCGCGTCGTGGCGAGTGCCGGTGGATTCTCCTTCGAAAGGAAATCGGATGCGACAACCAAGGTGGCTGCACGCTGGATTCGCGGTCGCTCTCGTTCTTCCGTTGACGACCGTAACCTGGGCCGGTTCGGCGTCGGCCGCTGGTGACCTCAGCGCCACCGCGGTCGCGCCTGCCACGCGGGTGGTCGCCGACAAGACGCCCACCAGCCGCATGGCCCAGACCGACCCGGCGCTGCTCAGCCGCACGGATTCCACGCGGATCCCGGTCCTGATCAAGCTCGACTACGACTCGGTCGCCACCTACAACGGTGGCATCGCGGGCCTGGCCGCCACCAGCCCGGGCAAGACCGGGGAGAAGCTCGGCAAGAGCGACGCCGAGAGCGCCTACCTCAGGCACGTGACCCAGCGTGAGGGCAAGTTCGCCGCCGACGTGGCGAAGGCCGTTCCCAGCGTCACCGTCCGCCAGCACCTGCGCAACGTGTACGGCGGCGTCGCGGCCAGCGTGCCGGCGAACAAGATCCGCGACCTGCTGAAGGTCGACGGCGTGGTCGCCGTGCAGCGGGACGAGCTGCGTCAGCCGCTCACCGACTCCAGCGCCCAGTTCATCAACGCCAACAGCACCTACCCGGCGCTGGGCGGCAAGGCGAACGCCGGTGCCGGCATCATCGTCGGTGTCATCGACACCGGCGCGTGGCCCGAGCACCCCTCGTTCGCCGACAACGGCAACCTGAACACGCCGCCGACCAAGCGCGACCGCACTCCCCGCACGTGCGACTTCGGCGTCAACCCGCTGGCTCCCCAGTCGGGCGCCTTCAAGTGCAACAACAAGCTGATCGGTGGGGCCGCGTTCCTCGACACGTACCTGGCCTACAACACTGGCGAGCGGTATGTGACGGCGCGGGACAGCAACGGGCACGGGACGCACACCGCCTCCACCACCGCCGGCAACGTGGTCAAGTCGGCCAAGGTGTTCGGCGTGGAGCGCGGTCCGGTGCAGGGCATCGCGCCCGGCGCCTGGATCTCGGTCTACAAGGCGCTCGGTGCGCTGGGCGGCTACAGCTCCGACCTGGCCGCCGCCATCGACCAGGCGGTCCTCGACGGCGTTGACGTCATCAACTACTCCATCTCCGGTGGCACCAACCCGTTCACCGACCCGGCGGAGCTGGCGTTCCTCGACGCGTACGCGGCCGGCGTCTTCGTCTCAGCCTCGGCGGGCAACGACGGCCCGGGCGCGTCGACCGCGAACCACGTCTCGCCGTGGGTCACCACGGTCGCGGCGTCGACCCAGGAGCGCGAGTTCGTCTCGACCCTGGTGCTCAAGAGCGGTACCGACACGATCACCCTGACGGGTGCCTCGATCACCGCGGGCGTCACCGCGGACACCCCGGTCGTGATGGCCGAGTCGCGTGCCGGCTACAGCGCGCTGTGCTCGACGCCCGCGCCCGCGGGCGCCTTCACCGGCAAGATCGTGGCCTGCAAGCGGGGCACGAACGCGCGCGTGAACAAGGGCTACAACGTCAAGCAGGGCGGCGCGGTCGGGATGATCCTCTACAACCCGACGCTCGCCGACGTGGAGACCGACAACCACTGGCTGCCCACGGTGCACCTGGCCGACGGCACCCAGTTCACCACCTTCATGGCCGGGCGCTCCAACGTGACGGCCACCTTCACCGCCGGTGAGAAGCACGCCGGCCAGGGCGACGTGCTGGCCGCGTTCTCCTCGCGTGGCCCGGCCGGCCTCGGCATCAAGCCGGACGTCACCGCTCCCGGTGTGCAGATCCTGGCCGGTCACACGCCGACCCCGGAGTCGCCCGACAACGGCCCGTCCGGCGAGTACTACCAGGCGATCGCGGGCACCTCGATGTCGGCGCCGCACATCGCCGGGTCGGCGGCGCTGCTCAAGGCGCTGCACCCGGGCTGGAGCCCGGGGCAGATCAAGTCGGCGATGATGACCACGGCCGTGCAGACCGTGGTCAAGGAGGACGGGGTCACTCCGGCTGACCCGTTCGACGTCGGTGCCGGTCGGATCGACCTCAGGAAGGCGCAGAAGCCCGGCCTGACGATCGACGAGACCGCGACCCGGATGGCGGCGTTCGGCAACGACCCGCTCAACGCGGTGCACCTCAACCTGCCGTCGGTGAACGTGCCGGTCCTGGCCGGCAAGATCACCACGATCCGTACCGTGAAGAACGTGACCAGCAGCAGCCAGACGTACAAGGTGCACGTCAATGCGCCGGCCAAGAGCAAGATCACGGTCACGCCGGACACCTTCACCCTGGGCGCCGGCAAGTCGAAGGCGCTCACCATCACCATCTCGTCGACGGCCCCGACCGCTCAGTACTTCGGTCAGATCATCCTCGACGCGGCGGCGTCCGACCTGCCGACCCTGCGCCTGCCGGTGGCCTTCGTGCCAAAGCAGGGCGAGGTCAAGCTGAACAGCAACTGCCCCGACAAGTTCATGCTCGGCCGCGGTGGCACGTGCACGATCACGGCGACGAACAACTCGTTCGGTGACGCGAACATCGACCTCACGACCACCGTCAACGAGCGGCTGAAGGTCGCCGGGGTCAATGGGGCGACGAAGGCCGGCCCGCGCAAGGTGACGAAGAGCGCCACGCTCAACGGCGCCGTGCCGGGTGTGCCGTCGCTGTCGTACGGCACGACCTTCGGCTACCTGCCGCTGTCCGGCTTCGGCATCGCGCCGGACGCGATCGGGGACGAGGAGATCATCAACTACGACGTCCCGCCGTTCGTCTACGGCGGCCAGACGTACACGTCGATCGGCGTCGACTCCAACGGCTACGCGATCGTCGGCGGTGGCACCTCCGAGGACAACAACTGCTGCGAGCTGAACCAGATCCCGGACCCGGCGCGGCCCAACAACGTGCTCGCGCCGTTCTGGACCGACCTGACCGGTGTCGGCGCACAGGGCATCCGGGCCGGAATCCTGGGCAACGGCGTTGACGACTGGCTGGTGCTCGAGTGGAACGTGAACGTGTGGGGTAGCACCTCCAACCGGCACTTCCAGATCTGGATCGGGCTCAACGGTGAAGAGGACATCGTCTTCGCCTACGACCCGCGTGCCCTGCCGAAGGACCCGAACGGGCAGCCCTTCCTCGTTGGCGCCGAGAACGTCAACGGCACCGGCGGCGAGCAGCTGCCGGCGGGCACCCTGCCCACCCGGGACCTGCGGATCACCAGCAGCGCGCCGACCCCGGGCGGTTCGGTGTCGTACACGGTGGACCTCGCCGCCCTCGAGGTCGGCAAGGGTGTGGTCACCACCGAGATGAACGCCACGACGGTGGCCGGCACCACGGTGGTCACCTCCGAGGTGCCGATCCGGAAGAACCCCTAACAACTAACGGTTGACCGCGTGCGCCGTGACCGGACCTCCGGTCACGGCGCACGTTCGTACCAGGCCCGAATCACGCGGCACCGGCGGGAACCGTCATGATGAGCCCGTGAAGATCCTGTCCATCCAGTCCTCGGTCGCCTACGGCCACGTCGGCAACTCGGCGGCCGTCTTTCCGCTGCAGCGGCTCGGCCACGAGGTCTGGCCCGTACTGACCGTGCACTTCTCCAACCACACCGGTTACGGCGCGTGGCGCGGGCCGCTGCTGGCGCCGGCCGACGTGGCCGAGGTGATCGCGGGCATCGCGGACCGCGGGGTCCTCGGCACCGCCGACGCGGTGCTGTCGGGCTACCAGGGTGACCCGGCGATGGGCGCGGTCATTCTCGACGCGGTGGACCAGGTCAAGTCGGCCAACCCGAACGCGGTGTACTGCTGCGACCCGGTGATGGGCGACGTCGGTCGGGGCATGTTCGTCCGGCCCGGCATTCCGGAATACCTGCGGGACGTCGTCGTGCCGCGCGCCGACATCATCACCCCGAACCAGTTCGAGCTGGATTTCCTCGCCGGCCGTACGACGAACTCGCTGGCGGAGGTGCTGGCGGCGGCGGACGTGGTGCGCGAGACCGGGCCCCGGCACGTCCTGGTCACCAGCGTGCTCCACGGCGACCTGCCGGCCGGGTCACTGGAGGTGGTGGCCGTCTCCGACGAGGGCGCCTGGGCGGTGACCACGCCGCTGCTGCCAATCAACCCGAACGGCGGCGGCGACGTCACGGCGGCGCTGTACCTCGCGCATCTGTGCACGACGGGCTCGCCCGCGACCGCGCTGGAACGCACCATCGCCTCCGTCTTCGCCGTACTCGAGGCGACCCTCGCGGCGGGCACCAGGGAACTCCAGCTGATCGCGGCCCAGGACGCGATCGCCGAGCCGCCCGCCAGGTTCGCCGCCCGTCGGCTGCGCTGACCCGACCCGCCGGGTTCACGACGGTGCGGTCAGGGCGGCAGCGCGACGGCGGTGACCACCAGGCCGTCGGCGACCAGGTACCGGCCGTGCAGCGCGGTCAGCGGCGGGCCGCCGTCCGTGCGGGTGCCGTCGACGAGCAGCCGGGCGGTGAAGGTGCGCTGCGCGGGATCGATGAACAGTTCCGCCTCCTCGAAGCCGAGCCAGCGCCCCGTCACCGGGTACCACGCCTTGTAGACCGACTCCTTGGCGCTGAACAGCAGCCGGTCCCAGTGCACCGAGGGGTCGGTGTGGGAGAGGCGGCGCAGCAGTTCCGGCTCACCGGCGACGGTCACCACCCCGCCGACCCCGTCGGGCAGCGCGCCGTGCGGCTCGGCGTCGATGCCGAGGCTGGCCAGCGCGGTGTCCCGGGCCACCGCGGCGGCCCGGTAGCCGGCACAGTGGGTGATGCTGCCGACCACGCCCGCCGGCCACCGCGGCTCCCGCCTCGGCCCGGGGCGGATCGGGGTCGGGGCGTACCCGAGCTGGGCGAGCGCCTCCCGGGCGCAGCGGCGGGCGGTGATGAACTCCCGGCGGCGGCCCTCCACCGCCCTCGCGACGAGGTCCTCCTCGCCGGGGTACGGGGCCTCGCCGGGAAGGTCGGAGAACGCCCTGACGGTCACCACCGTCGGGGGTAGCAGCGCCTCGATCATGCCGCCGCCCCGAGGATCCGCCGCATCGGCCGCGGTTCGCCGCCCCGGCGACCCCACTCCCGGGGGTAGCCCAGCGACACCTCCTCGAAGCGCACCCCGTCATGGTGGGTGGTGCGCGGAATGTGCAGGTGCCCGTAGACGGCCACGACCGCGCGGTGGCGGACGTGCCAGTCGGCGGTGCGTTCGGTGCCGCACCACTGGGCGAACTCCGGGTACCACAGCACGTCCGTCGGCTGGCGGATAAGCGGCCAGTGGCTGACCAGCACGGTCGGCAGCGCCGGGTCGGTGGCGGCCAGCCGGCGTTCGGTCGCGGCGATCCGGGCCCAGCACCAGGATTCCCGATCCGGGTACGGGTCGGGGTGCAGCAGCATCTCGTCGGTGCAGACCACCCCGGCGTCGTACGCCCGGCGCAGCGACTCCGCCTTGGTGCTGGTGCCGGGGGCGCGGAACGAGTAGTCGTACAGCTGGAACAGCGGCGCGACGGTGACCGGCCCGCCCTCCCCGTGCCACACCGGGTAGGCGTCCTCAGGGGTCAGCACGTCGATGTCCCGGCACATCCGCACCAGGGCGTCGTAGCGGTCCCGGCCGCGCAGCGTCACCGGATCCGACGGGTGTGTCCACAGCTCGTGGTTTCCGGGCACCCAGACCACCGTGGCGAACCGGTCGCGGAGCTGGCGCAACGTCTTTTCGACGGCACCGAACAGCTCGCCCACGTCGCCGGCGACGATCAGCCAGTCGTCGTCCGTCTCCGGCCGCAGGCCGTCGACGACCCGGCGGTTCTCGTCGTACGAGACATGGAGGTCACTGACCGCGAACAGCGAACCCGTCACCCGGTCGATCTTGCCATCGGTCAGCGGGTAGGGATAGCTCACGCGGCGAGCAGATGGGCGAAGTGGTCGGTGGCGCGCAGGAGTTCCCGGGTGATGCCGGGCTCGGCGGCGGAGTGTCCCGCGTCGGGCACGATCCGCAGCTCCGCCTCTGGCCAGCGGCGGGCCAGGTCGACCGCGGACGCCGGCGGGCAGCAGAGGTCGTAGCGACCGTTGATGATCACGGCGGGCAGGTGGCGGATCCGGTCCACCCCGTCGAGCAGTTGCGTGTCGCCGAGGAAGCCGCCGTGCACCGCGTAGTGGGACAGGATGCGCGCGATCGGCAGCGCCTGCCGGGCGTCGGTGAAGTGGGCGAGCAGCCCCGGGTCGGGGCGCAGCGAGGAGTTCACCGCCTCCCACCGACCCCACGCTGCCGCGCAGGCCTGGGCCTCGGCCTCGTCGGGGCCGTGCAGCCGCCGGTGGTACGCGGCGAGCACGTCGTCCCGCTCGGCCGGCGGGATCGGGGCGATGAACCGGTCCCACTCGTCCGGCTGGAGGTGGCGCAGGCCGCCCTGGTAGAACCAGTCCCGTTCACTGCGCCGCATCAGCAGGACCCCGCGCAGGATCAGGCCGGTGACCCGGTCCGGGTAGGCCTGCGCGTACGCCAGGCCGAGGGTGACGCCCCACGAGCCGCCGAACACCAGCCAGGAGTCGATACCGAGCCGGGCGCGGATCACCTCCAGGTCGTCGACCAGGTGCCCGGTGGTGTTGGCGCGCAGCCCACCGAACGGGGTGCTCCGGCCGGCGCCGCGCTGGTCGAACAGCACGACCCGGTAGCGGTCCGGGTCGAAGAACCGCCGCGCGGCCGGCACCAGGCCGCCGCCGGGCCCGCCGTGCAGGAAGACCGCCGGCACGCCGTCCGGCCGGCCCACCTCCTCCACGTACAGCTCGTGGCCGTCTCCGACGGCGATCCGGTGGGTGGCGTACGGCTCGATCGGCGGGTACAGGACAGGCTCGGTCATGCCGACCCATCCTGCCCGGCTCCTGACCGGCGCCCACGTCGGGCACCGGTCAGGAGTGGTGGGGCCGTCAGACGTTGGCCGGAATGTCGGCGTCGGGCCCGGCCGTCGGCTCGTCGGCGGTGTGCTCCGAGTCCGGGGCGGACCGCTGCGCCGGCGGGCGGACGGCGAACGCGTCGAAGCTCGGGCCGTTCAGCGGCGCCCGGTCGATGGCGGGGGCACCCGCGGGCCGTTCCGGGGAGGCGGGCTCGGGCCGCTCCGCGGGCGTCCGGTCAACCGGGCCGCCGGCGGGACGGGCCACCACCTGCGGGTACTCGGCCGTCGCTCCGCCGCCTGCGGCAGCCGCCATGACCGCCGCCGCGGCCTGCTCGGCCACCCGCTTCGCCTCCCGCTGCACCCGGGCGCGAGTCTCCTTGGCGTGCTGCTCGGCGAGCTCCGCCGCCCGGCGCGCGTCGTCCAGCCGCTTGGTCTCGATGTTCAGCTCCCGGCGCACCTCGATGAGGCGCTCCTCCAGCGCGGCCCCGTCCTGTTCGACCGTGCTGATCTCCTGGCGGGTGCGCTCCAGCTGCTGACGGACCGACTCCAGTTCGGCCTGGAGCTGCGCGAGGGTCTCCTGTCGCTGCTGGAGCTCCTGCTGCACGGTCGACAGCTGCTCCTGGTGCGCCGCCGTTTCTTCGTCGGCGCGCTCGCGGACCTCGGTGGCGTACTGCTGGGCCTCGTCGACCAGCGCGGCGATGTCCCGTTCAGCGGCGGCGGCCCGATCGGCCAGCTCCTGCTCGGCGGCGGCCCGGCGCTCGTCCAGCTCGCGGGCCATGGTGGCCTGCCACTGGGCCAGCTCCTGCTGGGCCTTGCTCCGGGTGGCCTGGACCTCCTGCTGGATCTGCGTACGGGCGGCCTTCACCAGCGCCTCCGACGCGGAGCGGGCCTGCTCGACCTGCTGGGTGCTCTGCTCGGTGATCCGCTTCGCCTCGTGCTGCGCCCGATCGTGGGCGGCCTGCCCCTCGGACCGCAGCTTCTCCGCCAGCTCCCGGATCGAGGCGAGTTCCGCCTGGGCGACGGACCGCGCCTCCTCGTGCGCCCTCTCCTGCTCGGCGCGGCGCGACGCCAGCTCCTCCTCCAACTCTCGCAGCTCCCGGGCGGCCTCGTCCCGCGCCGCGGCGAGCACCTTCTCCGCCTGGGCCTGGAGGTCGGTGGCCCGCTTGGTGGCGGTCTCGGCGATCTGCCCGGCCTGCTTCTCGGCCAGGTCGAGGATCTGGTCGACCATCGGCCCAAGGTCCCGGAAGGACGCCCGGTCCACCTGCGCGGGTCGCTGCCGCAGCTCCGCCGTCTCGGCCTGAATCCGCTGCAGCTGCGCGGTCAGCTCCCGCACCTGCTTGTGCGCCCGGTCCCGCTCGGCCGCCAGCACGGACAGCTCGCCGTCCATCTGCTCGACGTACCGCTCCACCTGGCGTTTGTCGTAGCCGCGCAGCGCCGGGGCGAACCGCTGCCGCGCGTCGTCGTGGGATGCGAACGGTTCCTCGCCGTTGGCCATACGCCATCCTCCGTCAGGTTCGCCAGCGCCGGGCCGACGGATTGACCGCCCGGCAGGGCATGATGAGGCGCAACGCTACCGTCGTCGCCGCGTGGGCCCCGCCCCGCCCCGGCCCTTCGCCGGCGGGGCACCGGCGACCTGGTCAACCGGCCGACAAATTCCGCCAGGCCGTCGCCTCCGGCGACGGGTAGGCCAACTGGTATTCGGCCCAGTTGTTCCAGTATGCGATAGCGTCCACGTCGGTCTGTTGGCGCAGCCAGGTGACGTGGTCCGTGATCGTCTGCGCCCGGCCCGTTCCGGTGGTGTCCGTTGTGGTCCGCACCAGCCCGTACTCCGGCACCAGCAACCGGATGCCTGGGTACGCCGCGCGTACCTTGCCGAAGGCCGTCCCGAACATCCGCGACGCCGGCCAGTAGCTGCCGGCGTCCTGCGAGTAGGTGTCCACGCCGTAGTGGGTCATACCCGGGTAGCCCCAGTCGGTGGGGTTGCCCTTGCCCTCGACCAGCCAGTACCGGGTGACGATCGGCCCGTGCCCGAGCACCCAGTGCCGGTTGGGGTGGGTGGCGACGATCTGCGACACCCGGGTTGCCGTGGCCCGGTACGTCGCCGGGGTCACGTTGCCCATCGGCTCGTGGTACCAGGTCAGGTAGACCGGCCGGTGCACACCGGTCAGCCAGGTGCTGAGTTCCTCGACGTTGTCCTTCCACGACACGTGCATCACGGCCGAGGGCGCTTCGACGAACTTGCCGGCGTTCAGCGGGGGCAGGTCCGGCAGACCGTTTCTGTTGGTGTCCACGCCGTAGTCCCGCATGTAGCGGAGGTTGGGATACTCGGCCACGATCTGCGCGGTCGCAGCCCCCTGCGGGGCGCTCATTCCCACCAGCAGTGGCACGGTCACCGTGGTGGTGGCCGTCGCGGTCTCGCCGGCGGCGTCCTGGGCGGTGGCGGTCAGGGGGATCGTGCCCCGACCGGACAGCACCGTCACCGTGAACCGGGTGGGGTCGGTGGCGCTGGGCGTGATGGTCACCCCCGGCGCCGTGCTGGTGAGCCGGACGGTCAGCGGCACGCTCAGGTCGATCTGGACTGCGGTGTCCCAGAGGGCGCCGGTGGGGTCACCGACCTGGCCGGGGAAGGTCAGGTGCCGTGAGTCGGGGTGGTAGGCGTCCACCACCACGGTGGTGGACTTTCCGGGCAGCAGGACGGCGGGGTCGACGGTCACGGAACGGATGACGGGAGCGGCCATGGAAGCCTCCGGGGGTGTGCGCTCCAGCGCCCCGGGCCGCCCGCCACCGGGTGCCCAGGGATGGCTCTGACCTGCGCATTTACCAGCGTGCGCCGGCGACACAAGATCGTCATCGGTGGCGGCAGATGGCGAAAGACGCGAGTTCTGTGCGCGTCACGCCCAAGCGTCAGGGCAGCGGGTGGGAGATGCCCCGGGCGTGGTCGGTGACCGACGCGCCGACCACGGCGGCGGTCAGCGGCAGCACCTCGAGGCAGCGGCGGACCGCCGCCGCCATCAGTCGGTTCGGCACCCGCATGGAGAGCGTGCAGTGCGGCACCCAGCGCCCCGGCTGGTAGTGCTCGACCAGGTCGATGCCGGCCCGGGCCAGCCGGCGGTGCACCTCCGCGTGGTGGGCCAGCAATTCGACGGTGGGGGCCGGCCCGAGCCACAGGACCCGACCGACGAACTGCCCGGCGTGCTGGAACTCCAGCCGCAGCGGGGCGGCCACCACCATCCCGGCGAGGGCCTCGGCCACCCGGCCCGGGTCGAACCGTGGTGCCACCGCGAGCGAGACGTGCGGGCGGTGCCGTTGCTCCAGCAGCGACCGCATGCTCTGCACGCCCTCGGACTCCAACGCGTCCCAGAGCACCCGGATCCGCCGGGTGGCGTCGGTGTCGAGATACAGCTCCAGCGCCGCGACCACCCGATCACTTTAGAAGCGAGGTTTGGCCGGCGCGGTGGGCGGTACTGCCCAGGTGACCCCGACGGTGGAGGAGCGTGGACCGGTGGACGTGAACGACCTGCTGACCGAGGCGTACGGCCGGCTGCCCGAACTGGTCGAGCCGGCGGTCGCCGGGCTGAGCCCGCAGCGGTTGCGCCAGGCACCGGCACCCGGGGCGAACCCGGTCGGCTGGCTGGTCTGGCATCTGACCCGGATCCAGGACCACCACGTCGCTGACCTGCTGGGGGAGGAGCAGCTCTGGGTCAGCGGCGACTGGGCGGGCCGGTTCGGGCTCACCCCCGACCCGCACGACACCGGCTTCGGGCACGGCCCCGAGCAGATCACGGCGGTACGGCCGGACAGCGGCCGGGTGCTCGTCGACTACCACCGGGCGGTGCTCGACCGGACGCTCGCGTTCCTGCGCGGGCTGCGCCCCGCCGACCTGGACCGGGTGGTCGACCCGAACTGGGACCCGCCGGTCACCCTCGGCGTACGGCTGTTGAGCGTGCTGGCGGACGACCTGCAGCACGCCGGCCAGGCCGGGTACGTGCGCGGACTCATCGAGCGGGAGTGACCGGCGTTTCCCCAACTCACCCCGATCGGGTGAGTTGGATTCACCCGTTGCCCGGGGACCCTGCGGAAACCACTGGCCACGGGGAGGGAACGGATGGGCGGTTCGATCGCGGAGCACCTGATCGAGCAGGTCGCCGGCCGGCATCCCGAGATTCCGGAGAACACGGTCGGCACGGTCCGCCTCGACCTGCACGACGGCGGGACCACCGAGCACTGGCGCCTGGCGATCGACCACCAGGACGTCCAGGTGGCGCGCTCCACGGCCGAGGCCGACATGGTCGTCCACGCCGACCGCGGCGTCTTCGAGCGGCTCGCCACCGGCAGCCCACGGCTGGTGGCGGCGCTGCTGCGCAACGACATCACCGTGCAGGGTGACGTGCGGCTGCTGCTGACGCTGCGTCGGCTCTTCCCGGGCCCGCCCGGGGCCCACCGCCCCCGCGCCCCCGAACGGGTCGCGGGGGCGCGGCCCCCGTCCGGGACGGAGGCACGATGAGTGACCTGGTGCACGTCCTCGCCGGCAACGCGTTCGCGCTCAGCGACACGGAAGGTGACATGGAGGTCGACCCGCGGGTGCCGGCCGGCCTGTTCTCCTTCGACACCCGATTCCTGTCCCGCTGGGTGCTCACCCTCGACGGGGAGCGACTGCACGCCCTGTCCCGGGACGACCTGTCCTACTTCGAGACCCGGTTCGTGGTGGTCCCCGGGGCGGCCAGCCACTACGTGGACGCCGACGCGTCGGTGATCCGGCACCGTTCCATCGACAGCGGCGGTCTGCACGAGCGGATCACCGTCCTCAACCACTCGGCGGAGCCCGCCGAACTCACCGTGCGGATGGAGATCGCCAGCGACTTCGCCGATACCGCCGAGATCCGCCAGCCCGGGCCGCGCCGACCAGTGATCACCGCCGACTCGGCCCGCAGGCAGTTGCGGCTCTGCTACCAGCGCGAACGGTTCACCCGGGAAACCGTCGTCACCAGCACCGCCCCGGTGGACGTCGACCGGGGCGGTTTGACCTTCCGGATCCGAATCGACCCGGCCGGCGAGTGGCACACCGACCTGCATGTCGACATGATCATCCACGGTGCCAGCGGCCGGGACCTGCGAATCAGCCTGGAGGCCCAGCGCAATCGGGCACGCCAGAGCATGCGCGAAGACCTCGCGCGGTGGCGCGACCGGGCGCCAAAGCTCGCCGGCGAGCGGTCCCTGGTGCGGGCGTACGAGCAGGCACTGACCGACCTGGCGGCACTGCGCTACCTGCCGCTGTCGTTCGGCGAGCGGGTGCCCGTGGGCGGGCTGCCCTGGGCTATGACGCTGTACGGCCGGGACGCCCTCGTCACCTGCCTGGAGACGTTGCCGTTCACCCCCGAGCTGGCCCCCGCCACGCTGCGCATGCTGGCCCTGGTGCAGGGCAGCCAACTCGACGACCTGCACGACGAGGAACCCGGCAAGATCCTGTCCGAACTGCGGTACGGCGAGTCGGCCGCCTTCGAGGAGCAACCCACCGCGGTCTACTACGGGGCCGCCGACACCACCCCGCTCTTCGTCATCCTGCTCGACGAGTACGAGCGCTGGAGCGGCGACGTCGACCTGGTCCGGGAGCTGCGCCACCCGGCCCGGATGGCGCTGGACTGGATCGACGAGTACGGCGGTGCGCTCGGCGACGGCTACCTGCGCTACCAGCCGCGCAACACCGTCAACGGGGTGGCCAATCAGGTGTGGCGCAACTCGCCGGACGCCGTCGTGGACCGGCACGGCCGCCAGCCGGACTTTCCCCGGGCCACCTCAGAGCTGCAGGGGTACGCGTACGACGCGAAGATCCGAGGCGCCCGGCTGGCCCGGGAATTCTGGAACGACCCGGCGTACGCCGACCGCCTGGAGGCGGAGGCGGCGGCGCTGCGAGAGCGGTTCAACCGCGACTTCTGGCTGCCGCAGCGGGAGTACTACGCCTTCGCGTTGACCCCGGACGGGGAGCCGGTCGACGCGCTCACCTCCAACCTCGGACACCTGATGTGGAGCGGAATCGTCGAGCCGGAACGGGCCGCCGCGCTCGTCGCACACCTGAGCGGACCGGAACTTTTCTCCGGTTGGGGGGTGCGGACGTACGCCGTCGACCAGCGGCCGTACAACCCGGTCGGCGCGCACCTGGGCGCTGTCTGGCCGTCGGACAACGCGCTCGTCGCCGCCGGCCTGCGCCGCTACGGGTACGACACCGAGGCGGCCCGGGTCGCGGCCGCCATGTTCGACGTGGTGGAGACGCTCGGCGGCTCGATGCCCGAGGTGATCGCCGGCTACCCGCGCCGGCTGACCAAGTATCCGGTCCAGATGCCGATGGCCGGCCGGCCGCAGTCGTGGTCGTCCGGGGCGCTGCTGATGCTGCTCGCCACCATGCTCGGGCTGCGCCCGTGCGGTGACAACCTGCTGGTCGACCCGACCATCCCCGAGGGGTACGGCCGGATCGAACTGCTGGACGTGCCGGGCCGTTGGGGCCACGCCGACGCGTACGGGCGGGAGCGGACCAGAGGCGGGCGCCCCCGGATGCGCTGAGCCGCAGCCCGCTTCGAACCACGGCACCGACGGCAGCGGACTCCCTGGACGTGACGAAGTTGCCAGAGCGATATGCCTCTGGGTCGTAAGTCTGACCCAGAGGCATATCGCTCCATGTCACCTGTCGCCCTGCACGGGCTTACGGTTCAGGCGTGCGCGAACCGAGGAATCAGCCGCGCCAACTGACCCCCTCCGAATGCATGCCGGTGGCCTCCTCCAGCGCGTTGTCCGGCAGGTCCCCCTCGGCGCTGTCGTCGGGGAAGGTCCGTGCGGACGGCGCCGGGTCCGGTGGCGCGCCCGGTCCCGCCGCCGGGGCGCGGGTGGGCTCCACCGGGCCGAAACCGTGGCGACCGGCGGCCGGCCCGCCCGGAGCCGCCCCGGCCGCCCGGCGTTCACCGCGCTGGCCCTCGGGCACGGCGGGTTCCTCGCTGCCCTCGTCCATCGGCGCGTCCTCGCCGGCGCCCCAGGGCGGATCGGCGCCGTAGCCATCGGTGGTGCCCCACGGAGCGGCCGCCTCCGGTCCCCGTCCCTCGCCCCTATCCGGGCGTGCCTTCCTGCTCATCGCCACCTCACCTGGCTGGATTCCGTGCCCGCGTTGAATGCCCGCCGCCGGACCGGGCATGCCGGTCCGGCGTACCGCCGTGCGGTGGGGGGGGGGGGCCGGGCGGGGGGGGGGGGGCCGCCCCCGGCGCGCCGGACACAGCGACAACGAGACCACCCAAGAAAAGAAGGGGAGGTGAGGAG
>NZ_JBEYIX010000056.1:0-39853 GCF_040636055.1 Micromonospora sp. NPDC006766
ACTACTGCGGCCCCGCCGCCACCCGCAACGCCCTCTCCGTCCAGGGCAAGAACATCAACGTCGACGCCATGGCCAAGGAGATGGGCACCACCGAGGACGGCACCAACAGCATCAACGACATCACCCCCGTCCTGAACAAGGAAACCGGCCGCAACGCGTACCACAGCACCGAGATGCCGGTCGACAAGGTCGACGCCACGCATGTCGAGCAGCTGCGCGCCGACATCGTCAAGGCCGTGGACGACGGCCGGGCCGTGGTGGCCAACATCGCGGGCACCGCCACCGACACCGACGGCACCACCCACTCCTTCGAGGGTGGCCACTACATCAGCGTCGTGGGCTACCGCGACGGTGGGAAGACCGTGACGATCGCCGACTCGGCCAACCCGAACATGGCCTCGTACCGGATGGACGTGGACACCCTGGCGCACTGGATCGCCAGCCGTGGCTACAGCTCCTGACCTGAGGCAGTGACGAAGGGCCCGACCCCGGACGGGGGTCGGGCCCTTCGGCGTCCGCTCACTCCTGCGCGAGTACGCCGAGGATCTGCTCGCCGTACTTGGCGAGCTTGTTCTCGCCGACGCCGCTGACCTGGGACAGGTCGGTCAGCGAGGCCGGCGCCTCGGTGGCGATCTGCCGCAGGGTGGCGTCGTGGAAGATGACGTACGCGGGCACGCCCTGCTCCTTGGCGGTGGCTGCCCGCCAGGCCCGCAGCCGCTCGAACACCGGGGCCGCCTCGGGGGTGAGCTCGGCGACGACGCTGGCCGCGCCCCGGGGCTTCGCCGGCCGGGCGGACGCCGGCTTCTCCGGCTCCCGCCGCATGGTGACCGTGCGCCGGCGTCCCAGCACCTCGGCGCTGGCCTCGGTGAGGGCGAGCGTGCCGTAGTCGCCCTCGACGGCGAGCAGGCCCTCGGCGAGCAGTTGCCGCACCACGCCCCGCCACTCCGCCTCGCGCAGGTCGGTGCCGATGCCGAAGGTGGTCAGTGAGTCGTGGCCGTACTGGTCGACCTTGTCGGTGCGCTTGCCGAGCAGGATGTCGACGCAGTGCCCGGCGCCGAACCGTTGGTTGCGTTCCCGATCCAGCCGGTAGACGGTGGAGAGCAGTTTCTGCGCGGCGACCGTGCCGTCCCAGGACTCGGGCGGCGTGAGGCAGGTGTCGCAGTTGCCGCAGCCCGCCGTGCCGGTCTCGCCGAAGTATTCGAGCAGCTGTGCCCGGCGGCAGCGGACGGTCTCGCAGAGGGCCAGCATCGCGTCGAGGTGGGCGGCCAGGTTGCGCCGGTGCGCGAGGTCGCCCTCCGAGGTGTCGATCATCTTGCGCTGCTGGACGACGTCCTGCAGGCCGTACGCCAGCCAGGCGGTCGACGGCAGCCCGTCCCGCCCGGCGCGGCCGGTCTCCTGGTAGTAGCCCTCCACCGACTTGGGCAGGTCGAGGTGGGCGACGAACCGTACGTCGGGCTTGTCGATGCCCATGCCGAACGCGATGGTGGCGACCATGACGAGGCCGTCCTCGCGCAGAAAGCGCTGCTGGTTGGCCGCCCGGGTGGTCGCGTCCAACCCGGCGTGGTAGGGCAGCGCCGCAACGCCGTTGGCCACCAGGAACTCGGCGGTCTTCTCCACCGAGGCGCGGGACAGGCAGTAGACGATCCCGGCGTCGCCCGGGTGCTCGTCGCGCAGCAGGCTCAGCAGCTGCTTGCGGGGCTCCCGTTTCGGCACGATGCGGTATTGGATGTTGGGTCGGTCGAAGCTGGCCACGAAGTGCCGGGCGTCGGTCAGTTGAAGCCGGGTGGCGATCTCGGCGCGGGTGGCGTTGGTCGCGGTGGCGGTGAGCGCGATGCGCGGCACCCCCGGCCAGCGTTCGTGCAGCATCGACAGGTTGAGGTAGTCGGGGCGGAAGTCGTGCCCCCACTGGGAGACGCAGTGCGCCTCGTCGATCGCGAACAGGGCGATCCGCCCGCGCTCCAACAGGGCGACGGTGGCGCGGACGGCGAGCGCCTCCGGGGCGAGGTAGAGCAGGTCCAGCTCGCCGGCGAGGAAGGCGTCCTCCACCCGGCGACGTTCGGCGAGATCCTGCGTCGAGTTGAGGAACCCAGCGCGTACGCCGACCGCGGTGAGCGCGTCGACCTGGTCCTGCATGAGCGCGATCAGCGGCGAGACCACCACCGCGACGCCGTCCCGGACCAGCGCGGGGATCTGGTAGCAGAGCGACTTGCCGCCCCCGGTCGGCATCAGCACCAGCGCGTCACCGCCGGCCACCACGTGCTCGACGACCTCCTGCTGGAAGCCCCGGAAGGCGTCGTAGCCGAACACCCGGCGCAGCACCCGCAGGGCGTCCTCGGTGCGCTGATCAGTGGCAGAGACCATCCGCGCAGTCTACGAGCGGGCTCGGACAAGATGCCTACGGCGCGTCCCCGTCGCCCCAGCAGAGCCCGCCGATGACGGCGGCGCCGACTCGACGCGGTTTCTCGACCGTTGGCGGCTCAGCTGCTGTCGCCCCGGCGTGTCGCGCAGCTTCAGCGTCAACGATCGAGGCAGCGACGCCGTGAGCTGGCCGCCCGGCTCGTCGAGTTCATCACGGTGGCCGAGGCTGGCTCCTGCCACCCCCCCGCTACCTAAGGTCTTGCTATGCAAGGTATCTTGCTTTCATGGACAACCCGCGTGAGCGGATCACCACCAACATCCGCAAGGGCGTACTCGAGTACTGCGTGCTCGCGTTGCTCTCGCGGCGCGACATGTACGGCCTGGAACTGGCCGACTGGCTTGTCGCTCGCGGCCTGACCGCGAGCGAGGGCAGCCTGTACCCGCTGCTCGCCCGCATGCGGCAGGCGGGCAGCGTCGAAACCCATTGGCTGACCCCGGAGCAGGGGCATGCCCGGCGGTACTACGCGATCACGGCCCAGGGACGGGCGCAGTTGCGCGTGTTCGCGACCGTGTGGCGCGACATCCAGCCGCACGTGGATGAGCTGATAGCGGAGGAATCATGACCAGCGAGGCCCTACCCGAGGCGGCGGAGACCTACCTGCGCGCGCTCGGCGTCGAGTTGTCGGACGCGCCACCCGACACGGTGCGGGAGATCGTCGAGGATGTCCGCGCGCACATCACCGACGCTCTGGACAGCGGGCGGACCATGGACCAGGCGCTGGCCGGTCTCGGCAGCCCGCAGGCCGTGGCGGGGCAGGCGCGTGAGGAACTCGCACTTGCCGATGGTGGTCTGGACCACGCCGCGCGGGCCGGCCGGACCCTGCGGGCGGTCGCCGTGGCGGTCGGCGTGCTGACGGCCGTGTGCGTGAGCTTCCTGCTGCGGTCGGCGGCACTGCTGCCGCTGGATCTGACCGAGGCCGGTCCGGACGAGCAGAGCATCGTCGAGCGGTACGGGCCCGGGCTTGCGATGCTCACCCTGCTGCCGGCGCTCATCGCGGCCGTGCCGTTCGCGCTGCCCGTCAGGACGCGCGGTATGGCCGGGGTCGTCGGCGCGGCGGTTCTCACCGCGCTCACGTGCGTCTCGGGCGAGATGGGTCTGTACTACTTCCCGCTCGTGCTCCTGCTCTGGGCGGCGACGATCGTGCCGTCGGCGATGCGGCGTGGATTCGGCCGAGTCGCCGTACGGTCGTGGCATCTCGCCGCCGCGGTGTTCGTGGCCCTGCCCGGACTGCTGGGCGTGTCCGCGATAGTCACCCGCACACTCGGTACCGACTGGGTCGGGGTGGTGCTGTGGATCGTCGGGCCGCTCGTTCTCGCTGTGCTGTGCGCGCGTGGAATCCGGGCCGCGTACGCGGTGGTCGCGCTGGGCGGTGCGCTGGTCATGATCTTCTCGATGGTCGCGCTTGGCTTCCTCTTCGCGGCCTTCTGGCTGTTCGGAGGGCTGTACCTGATGATCGGGGCCAGCGGCTTCGTCGCGGTGCGGGCCAAGGCGCGCGACCGGGTCGAGCAACGGTCTCCAGCGGGCCAACGGGGTATGTCGCCGAGTACGTGACAGCGACAGCACGCTTCTTGACCGGCAGTCATTGGGTGAGGCCGCTCTGCCATGGTCGGTGTCCTGAGGTCACGCAGTCGTGGGGCGGTCACAGCGTCGCGACGAGGCGGAACCGCTCCAGCACGGCTGGTGTGTCGTCGTCGACGGTGAAGCTCGGGTCGCCCAGCCACTCTCGGTAGTCCAGCCCGTGCCAGAACTCCTCGTGACCCGCTCGCCAGGCGGCGACCGAGTCGTACCCCTCGCCCTCGTCGCGGGCATGGTCGAGGTCCACGTCGCCGAGCCGGCTGACCCGCACCTCGGTCAGTTCGATCACCGCCACCCGGCGACCGGCCGAGTCGACCACCGCCGCTCGGGCACCCACGACCGGTAGTGGTTCGCCGTCGATTTCGTAGTCCTGGAGCAGGCCGGTCGTGCTCGAATCTCGGCAAACCGGACAACTCCCCTTTCTCGTCGCCACCCATGGAATCCCCCGTGTGGTCGCAGCCGTTAGAGTCGCTGATTGACCAGGCGCGGCCGAGTGGCCGCGGCGCCACAGCTTGGGGGTAGTGGTGAGCGAGGCGCGGACGGCGGGAGAACTGGTGCCGACCGGTACGGAGACAGCCCTGAGCCGACCGGCGCCGGCCGAGGCGGACACCACCCTGGTGGTGGTCACCGGCCTTTCCGGCGGCGGCCGGAGCACGGTGGCCCGGGCGCTGGAGAACGTCGGCTTCTATGTGGTCGACAACCTGCCCCAGGCACTCATGCTCGACATGGCCGAGCTGGCGTTCAAGGCCGGCGGCGCGGCCCGGCGTACGGCGATGGTGCTGGACGTGCGCTCGCGCGCCTTCTCCACCGACCTGGCCGGGGCGATCCGGGAGCTGCACGAGCGCGGTTTCCAGCCCCAGGTGGTCTTCGTCGACGCCGACGACGAGGTGCTGATCCGGCGGTTCGAGAGCGTCCGCCGCTCGCACCCGCTGCAGGGTGAAGGGCGGCTCGCCGACGGGATCGCCATAGAGCGCGCCCTGTTGGAAGAGGCCCGGGACCAGGCCGACGTGATCATCGACACCAGCCACCTCAACGTCAACCAGCTGCGGCGCCGGGTCGAGGAGCTGTTCGGCGGGGAGGACGCCCGCCGGCTGCGGATCACCGTGCTCTCGTTCGGCTTCAAGTACGGCCTGCCCCCGGACGCCGATTTCGTGATGGACGCCCGGTTCCTGCCCAACCCGTACTGGGTGCCGGGGCTGCGCGAACACACCGGGCGTGAGGCGGCGGTCAGCGCGTACGTGCTGGGCCAGGAGGGCGCCGACGCCTTCGTGGCCGGGTACGCCGACCTGGTCAACGCCACCACCGCCGGCTTCGAGCGGGAGGGGAAGCGCTATCTGACCGTCGCCGTCGGCTGCACCGGCGGCAAACACCGCAGCGTCGCGATCGCCGAGGAGTTGGCCGTCCGGCTGCGCCAGTCCGGCATCTCCGCGAACGCCCAGCACCGGGACCTGGGGCGGGAATGATCGCGACCAGGGTGGTCGCTTTCGGCGGCGGGCACGGGCTGTCGGCTTCCCTGCGGGCGCTGCGGCGCTGCGTACCCGAGCTGGACCTGGACATCACCGCGGTGGTCACCGTGGGCGACGACGGCGGCTCCAGCGGCCGGCTGCGGGCAGAGCGCGGCGGACTGCCGCCGGGAGATCTGCGGCAGGCGCTGGTCGCGCTCGCCGGCGACCACCCGGCCACCCGGCGCACCGCCGGCCTGTTCCAGCACCGCTTCGCCGCGGCGGCGCGCCTGGTCGGCGAGGGTGCGGGCGACCCGCTCGCCGGGCACGCCGTCGGCAACCTGGTGCTGCACGGGCTGATGGAACTGGCCGGCGACCCGGTGGCGGCGCTCGACCACGCCGGCGCGATGCTCGGCGCGGTCGGCCGGGTGCTGCCGATGTCCTGCCAGCCGGTCGACATCGAGGCCCGGGTGCGCGGCGCCGACCCGGCCTACCCCGACGAGGTACGCGCGCTGCGCGGCCAGCACCAGGTGGCGGTCACCACCGGCCGGGTCGAGGCGTTGCGGCTCACCCCGGCCGCGCCGGCCGCCTGCGCCGAGGCGGTGGCCGCGGTACGCGGGGCCGACTGGCTGATCTTCGGGCCGGGCAGCTGGTTCACCAGCGTGCTGCCGCACCTGCTGGTGCCGGAGCTGGCCGACGCGATCGTCTCCAGTCCGGCACGGCGACTGGTGACGCTCAACCTGGTGGCCGAGAAGGAGACCCTCGGGCTCTCCCTGGCCGACCATCTGGACACCCTGCGACGCTATCTGCCCGAGCTGAGGGTGGACGTGGTGCTGGCCGACTCCAAGGCGGTGGCTGACCCGCTGGCGGTCGAACGTGCGGCAGAATCGCTGGGTGCCCGGCTGGTCCTCGCCCCCGTCGCCGTCGTCGACGGCACGCCCCGTCATGATCCAGCCGCCCTGGGTGCCGCGCTGGTGCCTGTCCTGGGCGCCGATCGTTAGACACGTACGTAATCACCGGCGACACGCCGGAACCGGTCCGTTAGGGGGCGCACTATGGCGATGACGGCTGCCGTCAAGGACGAGCTGAGTCGGGTTGACGTGCCCAAGCCCTGCTGCCGGCGGGCGGAGATGACCGCACTGCTGCGCTTCGCCGGCGGCCTGCACATCGTGTCGGGGCGCGTGGTGGTCGAGGCAGAGCTGGACACCGGCGCGGTGGCCCGGCGGCTGCGCCGGGAGATCGCCGAGGTCTACGGCTATCCGAGCGAGATCCACGTGCTCGCCTCGGGTGGGCTGCGCAAGGGCAGCCACTTCATCGTACGGGTGGTGAAGGACGGCGAGGCGCTGGCGCGCCAGACCGGCCTGTTGGACGTCCGTGGCCGCCCGGTGCGCGGGCTGCCGCCCCACGTGGTCGCCGCCAACGTCTGCTGCGCGGTCTCCGCCTGGCGGGGCGCGTTCATGGCGCACGGCTCGTTGACCGAGCCGGGCCGGTCCAGCGCGCTGGAGATCACCTGCCCGGGGCCGGAGTCGGCCCTCGCCCTGGTCGGCGCGGCCCGGCGGATCGGGATCACCGCCAAGAACCGTGAGGTACGTGGCGTGGACCGGGTGGTGGTCAAGGACGGCGACGCGATCGCCGCCCTGCTCACCCGGATAGGCGCCCACTCCAGCGTGCTGGCGTGGGAGGAACGGCGGGTACGCCGCGAGGTGCGGGCCACCGCCAACCGGCTGGCCAACTTCGACGACGCCAACCTGCGCCGCTCGGCGCGGGCCGCGGTGGCCGCCGCCGCCCGGGTCACCCGGGCGCTGGAGATCCTCGCCGAGGACGCCCCCGACCACCTCACCTCGGCCGGGCGGCTGCGCCTGGAGCACCGGCAGGCCTCGCTGGAGGAGTTGGGTGCCCTCGCCGACCCGCCGCTGACCAAGGACGCCATCGCGGGCCGGATCCGCCGGCTGCTCGCGCTGGCCGACAAGCGGGCGCGGGACCTGGGCCTCCCGGATACGGAAGCGGCCGTCACGCCCGACATGCTCGTGGTCTGATAGGACGGTGGGGCGTCATTCTGCCGAGCGGGATCACCACCCGCCGCAGCGTGATGTCGCGCGCTCGGATAAGGTCGCTGCGTACGGCAAGGGGGCCGACACCGGCACTCCTCGCCGTGCTCACCGCCTCGGGCGGTCAGGTCTCCTGAGACCGCGGCGGGGTGGCCGAGATGAATCGTCAACGGCCGGCTCCAACGGTCGGCGCACACACCTTCGCCGGCTGACAGCCTGACGCCGGCGGACCAGAACGCGAGGAGATGGGACCTGTGACCATCCGGGTTGGCATCAACGGCTTCGGCCGGATCGGCCGCAACTTCTTCCGGGCAGTGCTGGCGTCCGGCGCTGACATCGAGGTCGTGGCGGTCAACGACCTGACCGACAACGCGACGCTCGCCCACCTTGTCAAGTACGACAGCATCCTGGGCCGCCTTCCGCAGGAGGTCAAGGCCACCGACGACGAGATCAGCGTGGGCGGCCACACCATCAAGGCGTACGCCGAGAAGGACCCGGCCAAGCTGCCGTGGGGTGAGGTCGGCGTGGACGTGGTCATCGAGTCCACCGGGTTCTTCACCGACGCCACCAAGGCGAAGGCGCACATCGACGGCGGGGCCAAGAAGGTCATCATCTCCGCGCCGGCGAAGAACGAGGACGTCACCGTGGTGATGGGCGTCAACCACGAGCAGTACGACCCGGCCAAGCACACCATCATCTCGAACGCCTCCTGCACCACCAACTGCCTCGCCCCGATGGCGAAGGTGCTGCACGACACGTTCGGCATCCAGCAGGGCCTGATGACCACCATCCACGCGTACACGCAGGACCAGAACCTGCAGGACGCGCCGCACAAGGACCTGCGTCGGGCCCGGGCCGCCGCGCTCAACATCGTGCCGACCTCGACCGGCGCCGCCAAGGCGATCGGCCTGGTCCTGCCGGAGCTCAAGGGCAAGCTGGACGGTTACGCGCTGCGCGTGCCGATCCCGACCGGCTCCACCACCGACCTGACCGTCAACCTCAACCGTGAGACCACGGTGGACGAGGTCAACGCCGCGATGAAGGCCGCCGCGAACGGCCCGCTCAAGGGCATCCTGGTCTACAACGAGGACCCGATCGTCTCCGCCGACATCGTCACCGACCCGGCGTCGTGCATCTACGACGCTCCGCTGACCAAGGTGGTCGGCAACCAGGTCAAGGTCGTCGGCTGGTACGACAACGAGTGGGGCTACTCCAACCGCCTGGTCGACCTGGTCAAGCTGGTGGGTAGCTCGCTGTGAGCATCCGCAACCTCGACGACCTGCTCGCCGAGGGGGTGTCGGGTCGGCGCGTGCTGGTGCGCGCCGACCTGAACGTCCCGCTCGACAAGCAGACCGGGGACATCACCGACGACGGTCGGATCCGGGCCGTCCTGCCGACGCTGAGCGCGCTGGTCCAGGCCGGCGCCCGGGTGGTCGTCTGCTCCCACCTGGGCCGCCCGAAGGGCACGCCGGAACCGCAGTTCAGCCTCCGCCCGGTGGCCGGGCGGCTCGGCGAGCTGCTCGACGCCCCGGTCCACTTCGCCTCCGACACCGTCGGCGACTCGGCCCGTTCGACCGTGGACGGGCTGGCCGACGGCCAGGTCGCCCTGCTGGAGAACCTCCGCTTCAACAAGGGCGAGACCAGCAAGGACGACGCCGAGCGGGGCGCCTTCGCCGACCAGCTCGCCGCCCTCGGCGAGGCGTACGTCGACGACGCCTTCGGCGCCGTGCACCGCAAGCACGCCAGCGTCTACGACGTGCCGGCCCGGCTGCCGCACTTCGCCGGTCGGCTGGTGCTGCGCGAGGTGGAGGTGCTCAGCAGGCTGACCGGCGAGCCGGAGCGGCCGTACGTGGTGGTGCTGGGCGGTTCCAAGGTTTCCGACAAGCTCGCGGTGATCGAGGCGCTGCTGCCGAAGGTCGACCGGCTGCTCATCGGCGGCGGGATGTGCTTCACCTTCCTGAAGGCTCAGGGCCTGGAGGTGGGCAGCTCGCTGCTGGAGGAGGAGATGGTCGAGACCTGCCGCAACCTGCTGGAACGCGAGCCGGGCAAGATCATGTTGCCGGTCGACGTGGTGGCCGCGGTCGCGTTCGCCCCGGACGCCGAGCACGACACGGTCCGGGTGGACGGCATCCCGAGCAAGCGGGTCGGCCTCGACATCGGCCCGGAGACGGTGGCCGGTTTCGCCGCCGCCCTCAAGCAGGCGCGGACGGTGTTCTGGAACGGCCCGATGGGCGTGTTCGAGATGGCGGCGTTCGCCAACGGGACCCGCGGGGTCGCCGAGGCGATCGCGAAGTCCGGCGCGTTCAGCGTCGTCGGCGGTGGTGACTCCGCGGCGGCGGTGCGCACGTTGGGGCTGGACGAGTCAGCTTTCGACCACATCTCCACCGGTGGCGGCGCCTCCCTGGAATACCTGGAGGGCAAGACCCTCCCCGGCATCGCGGCTCTGGAGAACTGACATGGCGAGCACCCCCCGCCGGCCGCTCATGGCCGGCAACTGGAAGATGAACCTCAACCACCTCGAGGCCAACCTGCTGGTGCAGAAGCTGGCCGCGAGTCTCACCGAGAAGCAGCTCACCGACGTCGAGACGGTCGTCCTGCCGCCCTTCACCGACCTGCGGACGGTGCAGACCGCGGTGGACGGTGACAAGCTGCTGATCGGCTATGGCGCGCAGGATCTGTCGCCGTACCAGTCGGGCGCGTACACCGGGGAGATCTCCGGGCCGATGCTGGCCAAGCTCGGCTGCACCTACGTCGTGGTCGGCCACTCGGAGCGGCGGCAGTACCACCGCGAGGACGACGCGCTGGTCAACGACAAGGTGAACGCCGCCCTGTCCAACGGGCTCACGCCGATCCTGTGCATCGGTGAGGGGCTGGAGGTCCGCGAGCAGTTGCGGCATGTCCCGCACTGCTGCGACCAGCTCGACGGCGCGCTCCGCGGGCTCACCGCGGAGCAGGTCACCAAGGTCGTCGTGGCGTACGAGCCGGTCTGGGCGATCGGCACCGGCAAGACGGCGACCCCGGAGGACGCCCAGGAGGTCTGCGGCGAGGTGCGCAAGCGCCTGACGGAGACCTTCGGCCAGGACACCGCGGACCAGGTCCGGATCCTCTACGGCGGGTCGGTGAAGGCGGCGAACATCGCCGCGATCATGGCTCAGCCGGACGTGGACGGCGCGCTGATCGGTGGCGCCAGCCTGGACGCCGAAGAGTTCGCGCAGATCTGCCGGTTCCCGGAGCACATCGCCCGCTGATCGCTCGCTATCCTTGACGCTGCCCGTCCGATGGCCGGTGCCACCGTGCCCGACCACGACGGGCAGTGATCGCAACGAGAGGACTGACCCCCGCCATGCCGATCTGGTTCGCGTACACGATGATCGTGTTGCTGGTCATCACGAGCGTCCTGCTCACCCTGTTCATCCTGCTCCACCGCGGTAAGGGTGGCGGCTTGTCGAGCATGTTCGGCGGCGGTGTCAGCTCCAGCCTGGCCGGCTCATCGGTCGCCGAGAAGAACCTCGACCGATACACGGTTCTGATCGGGATCATCTGGTTCGCGTGCGTCGTCGGGATCGGGCTCTGGCTCCGCCTCCAGCTTGCCAGCCCCGCCTGAGTCAGCACGTCCAGTCACACCGATCTGCGCGCGGTCCGTCACGGGCCGCGCGCAGATTTGCATTTGCGCCGCTCCGCGCCACGCCGCACCGCGCCGCTTCTGGGAGCCGCCTGTTAAGAAGGGGCCCCTGCTCTACCGCAGGCGTTAACAGGGGGCCCCTCCTTTCACCTCAGGCTGCGGAGGCGGGGTGGGACGTCGGCCGCCGCCGCCCGGTCGAGCAGCCAGAGGGTACGCGACACCCCGTGCACCCCGGCCGCCGGCAGTTGCACCGGCCCGGCCCCGGCGAGGGCCATGCCCACCGCCCGGGCCTTGTCCGCGCCGGCGGCCACCAGCCAGACCTCCTCGGCGGTGTTGATCGTGGGCAGCGTCAGCGTGGTCCGCACCGGTGGCGGCTTCGGGCTGCCGCGTACCGCGCTGACCGGCCGGTTGTCGTGGTGCACCGGATGCTCGGGGAAGACCGACGCCACGTGCCCGTCCTCCCCGACGCCGAGCATCAGCACGTCGAAGTGGGGGAGCGCGGCGTGACCCGGCCGGGCAGCCCGGGCGAGTTCCTCGGCGTAGTCGGCGGCGGCCGCCTCCGGGTCGTTGCCGGCCGGCCCGTCGGAGGCCGGCATCGGGTGCACCCGCGCCGGGTCCAGCGGCAGCGCGGCCAGCAGCGCCGCGCGGGCCTGCGTCTCGTTGCGCTCCGGGTCGCCGGCCGGCAGGAACCGCTCGTCGCCCCACCAGAGGTCGACCCGGGACCAGTCGACCGCGTCCCGGGCCGGCAGCTCCGTCACCGCCCGGTACACCGCCGCGGCGATCCGCCCGCCGGTCAGTACCACCGACGCCTGGCCCCGATCCGCCTGCGCGTCGAGCAGCTTCACCACCAGCCGGGCCGCCACCGCCTGCGCCAGCAGGTCGGGGTCGGCGTGTACGGCGACACTCGCCTCACTCATCAGATGTGCCTTCGCGTTCCGACCGCCCCACGGCGGTCACCTGTGCTGCCCGGTCCGCGCCGCCCCTTCGTGGCGGCGGGCCGGCTCACCCTTTGGCGGACGTGCCGGTGTGCGCGGTGATCCCGGCCTCGGCCCGCTTGGCGGTCGCCGGATCCTTCCACACGTGCACCCGCTGGCTGGGGCGCTGCTCCAGACCGGGGACGCCGGCGGCCGCGCCGAGCGCCTCCGCGTACACCTGGTCGGCGTCGAGACGGCGCAGCTCCTCGGCCAGCTCGTCACCGAGCGGGCGGCGGACCAGCGGCAGCGTCCGATCGTCCTGGCCGGTACGCCGGAAGGTCGCCACGCTGTCCTCCCGGGTCAGCACCAGCTCGTCCCCGTTGGCGCAGCGCAGCCGCACCTCGCGCATCCGGGGGAACGCGTCGGTGGCCTCCCAGACCGGGTCGATCCCCAGCCGGGCGGCGAGCCAGCCGCGCATCAGCGCCGCCGTCGGGTCGCTGCGCGGCGCCACCACCGTCGCCTCGGTGATCCCGGCCTGGGTGGTGTCGAACGCCCCGGCGACCAGGGTGCGCCACGGGGTGATCCGGGTCCAGGCCAGATCGGTGTCGCCCGGGGCGTAGTCCACCGCCCGCTCCCGCAGCGCGCCGATCGGGTCGCCCGCCTGCGCCGAGTCGGTGATCCGCCGGTCCGCCACCACGCCGAGGAAGTCGGTCGCGATCTCCGCCGGCGGCTCGCCGTGCCACCAGGTCACCACTGGCACGTCCGGCACCAGCAGCGGCATCACCACCGACTCGGCGTGCAGCGCGAGCCGCCCGTACATCCGGGTCACCACCGCCTCGCACGGGCCGAGCCGGCCGCCGACGACGATCTCCGCGTCCAAACGGTTACGGTCCCGCTCGACATCGGTGCGGACCACCACGAGCAGCCGGCACGGGTGGGCCGCGGCGGCTATCGTCGCCGCCGCCTCCGCCTCCCGGACCCGCTTCTCGTCCACCACCACGATCAGGGTGAGCGCCATGCCGCTGGCCACCCCGCCCGCGCTGCGCCGCTCGGCGGCGAGCGCCTTGACCACCTCGTTGCCGGTGGTGTCCCACAGCCCGATCAACGGATCCTCCAGGTCTGCTCGCTCATGCCCGTCGCCACGCCCGGCCGTCCCGGGCCAGCATCTCGTCGGCGGCCCGGGGGCCCCATTCACCGGATCGGTACGGCTCCGGCGTGGTGTCGGCCCAGGCCTGCTCCAGCGGGTCCACCACCTGCCAGCTCTGCTCCACCTCGGCGGCGTCCGGGAACAGCGTCCGGTCGCCGATCAGCACGTCCAGCACCAGCCGCTCGTACGCCTCGGGGCTGGACTCGGTGAACGCCTCGCCGTACTGGAAGTCCATCGCGATGTCGCGGACCTCCATCTGGGTGCCGGGCACCTTGGAGCCGAACTTCAGCACCACGCCCTCGTCGGGCTGGACCCGGATGACCAGCTGGTTGGGGCCGAGCGATTCCACGTCGGCCTTGTCGAACGGCAGGTGCGGCGCCCGCTTGAACATGATGGCCACCTCGGTGACCCGTCGGGGCAGCCGCTTGCCGGCCCGGATGTAGAACGGCACCCCGGCCCACCGCCGGTTCTGGATGCCGAGCTTGACCGCGACGTACGTCTCGGTGGTGGAGTCCGCCGGCACGCCCTGCTCGTCCAGGTAGCCGACGGCCCGTTCGCCGCCGACCCAGCCGGGCAGGTACTGGCCCCGGACGGTGTCCCGGGAGATGTCGCCGGGCACCGTGATGGCCCTGAGCACCTTCAGCTTCTCGGCGCGGATCTCGTCGGCGTCGAAGCTGGTCGGTTCCTCCATCGCCACCAGGGCGAGCAGTTGCAGGAGGTGGTTCTGCAGCACGTCCCGGGCGGCGCCGGCCGAGTCGTAGAACCCGGCCCGGCTGCCGATGCCGACGTCCTCGGCCATGGTGATCTGCACCGAGTCGACGTACTTGCCGTTCCACAGTGGCTCGAACAGGTTGTTGGCGAACCGCAGGGCGAGGATGTTCTGGACGGTCTCCTTGCCCAGGTAGTGGTCGATCCGGAAGACGTCCCGGCGGGTGAACACGTCGTCGACCAGCTCGTTGAGCGCCTTGGCCGAGGGCAGGTCACGGCCGAACGGCTTTTCGACCACGACCCGGCGCCAGCCGCCGGACTTCGCGTTGTCGGCCAGGCCGGTGCGGGCGAGTTGCTTGAGCACCACGGGGAAGGCCGCCGGGGGGATGGAGAAGTAGAAGGCGGCATTGCCGTGAATGCCGTGGCTGTCGCGCAGCTCGTCGAGGGTGGTGGCGAGCTGGTCGAACGCGGCGTCGTCGTCGAACGAGCCGCCGACGAACTTGATGTTGCCGGCCAGCCGCGCCCACACCTCCTCCCGCCACGGGGTACGGGCGTGGTCCTTCGCCGCCTCGTAGGCCAGCGACTCGAAGTCGCCGTCACCCCAGTCGCGCCGGGCGAAGCCCAGGACCACGAAACCGGGCGGCAGCAGCCCCCGGTTCGCCAGGTCGTAGACCGCCGGCAGCAGCTTCTTTCGGGCCAGGTCACCGGTCACCCCGAAGATCACCAGAGCGCACGGCTCCGGGATCCGCGGCAGCCGTCTGTCCTGGGGGTCGCGCAGCGGGTTCATGCCGCCTCCTCGCTCCCTGAGGTCACGTTATCCATCGTCATCCCGGGTCCGTCCGGCCGCGTCCAGCAGTTGGGCCACGCCCGCGGCCCGCTCGGTCAGGTGCAGGCGCAGCACCGGTCGGCCTTGACCGGCCAGCGCCTGCCGGTCGCCGGCGGCCTGGGCCGCCTGCAGCTCCCCAAAGGTGTACGGGCGGCCGGGCACCGGCAGATCATCGGTGACCGCGCCGGTCAGCTGAAGGTAGCTGCCGACCGGCGGGCCGCCCAAGTGCTGCCCCGCCGGGCGTGGCCCCCATCTGAAGGTCACCGGGCGGCGGGTCGCCCGCGCCAGCACCGGGCGCAGCCCGGCCGCCGCCGCGTCACCGAGCCGGTCCAGGTAGGCGGTCACCGCCAGGTAGCCGTCGTCGGCGAGCCCGTCGAGCAGCCAGCGCAGCACGCCGACCAGGTCGCCGGGGGCGCCGGCCGGGGCGTACACCTCGACCGCGCCCTCGGTGAACGACGGCGTCTCCGGCGCGGGGCCGGTGGCGAGGATGCGGGCGGTGTGCTCCCTGCGCTCGGCGACGTGCGGCTGGTCGAACGGGTCGACACCCAGCACCGCCGCGGCGATCGCGGTGGCGTACTCCCAGGTCAGGAACTGGGCGCCGAGGGGGCCGTTGACCGCCACGGCCGCGGCGCCGACACCGGGCGTGACGCCCGGGGCGAGCGCGCCGCCGTAGCTGACGGTGAGGACGTCCGGGCCGGTGGCGCCGGGGGCGTCCGGCGACTCGACCACGACGGGCAGGATCCCCCCGCCGGCCGTGCCGATCGACTCGGCGAGCAGGTGCTCGGCCCAGTCGCCCAGCCCGTCGACGCCGGTGCCGTCCGACACCAGGGCGACCGTGTCCCGGCCGGTGGTGGCGGCCGCGCCGAGCGCCACCCCGAGGGCCAGGCCGGGGTTGTCCCGGTCGCGGCCCAGCGTCGCGGCCAGCGCGTCGGCCTCGTCGAGCAGGTCGGTCACGGCGACCCCGGCCAACGCCGAGGGGACCAGACCGAACGCGGTGAGCGCCGAGTATCGGCCGGCCAGGTCTGAATCGGCGACGATGGTGACCACACCCATCTCGGCGGCGGTCGCCTCCAGCGGCGAACCCGGGTCGGTGACCACGACGAAGTGCCGGGCGGCCTCCGCCTCGGTCATCCCGGCGTCCAGGAACGCGTGCCAGTAGGCCCGCCGGAGGCTGTCCGTCTCCACCGTCGACCCGGACTTGCCGGAGACCACCACCACCGTCCGGTCCAACCGGTCGGCCAGCGCCGTCCGGACCTGCCCGGGATCGGTGGTGTCCAGCACGGTCAGCGGCCGGCCGAGGGTGCGGGCGATCACCTCCGGGGCGAGCGACGAGCCGTCCGTCCCGGCGAGCACCACGTGGTCGAGGTCGGCCAACTCCTCGATCAGCTCGGCGAGCTGGGGGAGCAGCTCCCGGCTGCGGCGGTGGGTGTCCCGCCAGCCGAGGCGTACCTTCGCCTCGGCCCCCGGGCCCCACAGGGTGGGGTCCTTCGCGGCGAGCCGGGCGGGGACGTCCCGGGCGGCCAGGGTTTCGCGGACCGACACGGGCGCGGACCGGTCGATCAAGTCGGCGCCGCGTACGGTCAAGCCGGCGGCGGCGTCCGCCGAGCCGGTCAGCAGGTCGCCCACCGCAGGGTGGGCGACCGAGGCGCGGGGCGTCCCGGGGCCGGGCCCCGGGACGCTTCCGACGCCTTCCGTCACGCGTTGCCCCCGGCCTGCTCGGCGGCCCGCGCGTTGCCCTTGGCGGCCCGGCCCGGCTGCCCGGTGCCCTTGGCCGCCTCGGTGAGGGACTTCCGCACCCCGTCGAGCAGTTCCTGCCAGCTGGCCTCGAACTTCTCCACGCCTTCCCGTTCGAGGACGGCGACCACGTCGGTCAGGTCCACCCCGACCGCCTGCAGGTCGGTGAAGACCTTGCGGGCGTCGTCGTAGTAGCCGGTGACGGCGTCGGCCCGGACCTCACCGTGGTCGGCGAAGGCGTGAATGGTCGCCTCCGGCATGGTGTTCACCGTGCCGGAGGCAATCAGCTCCTCGACGTACATGACGTCCCGGTAGTCCGGGTTCTTCGTCGAGGTGGAGGCCCACAGCGGGCGCTGCGGGTGGGCGCCGGCGTCGGCCAGGGCCCGCCACCGGTCGGAGCCGAAGACCTCGCAGTAGCGCTCGTACGCGAGCCGGGCGTTGGCGATGGCGGCCTTGCCGCGCAGCGCCTTCGCCTCGGCGGAGCCGATCTTCTCCAGCCTCTTGTCCACCTCGCTGTCGACGCGGGAGACGAAGAACGACGCGACCGACCCGATCGTGGACAGGTCGTGCCCGTTCGCCTTCGCCTGCTCCAGCCCCGCGAGGAACGCCTCCATGACCTGCGAGTAGCGGTCCAGGCTGAAGATCAGCGTGACGTTGACGCTGATCCCCTGGGCGAGGGTGGCGGTGATCGCCGGCAGCCCCGCCTCGGTGGCCGGGATCTTGATGAAGAGGTTGGGCCGGTCGATCAGCCACCACAGCGCCCCGGCCTCGGCGACGGTCTTCTCCGTCTCGTGGGCCAGCCGCGGGTCCACCTCGATGGAGACCCGGCCGTCGACCCCGCCGCTGGCGTCGTACGCCGGACGCATCACGTCGCACGCCCACCGCACGTCGTACGTGGTGAGCAGGCGGACCGCCTCCTCGACGTCCACCCCACGGATGGCCAGGTCCTTCAGCTGCCAGTTGTACTCGTCGGCGTCGCTGAGCGCCTTGGCGAAAATGGTCGGGTTGGAGGTCACCCCCACCAGGTGCTGCTCGCGGCGCAGCCGGTCCAGCCCGCCGGAGCTCAGTCGGGTCCGGGAAAGATCGTCGAGCCAGATCGCCACTCCGGCGGCGCTCAGCTCACCCAGCCTGTCGGTCATGCCGTCCACGCTCCCCTCAATTGCCGGTCGTGAAACCGGTGATGTCGCCCACCCGGGTCAGCGCCGCGTGCGCGGCGGCCACGATCCGGTCGGGGGTGAACCCGAACTGCTCGAACAGCACGGTGTGCGGCGCGCTCGCCCCGTAGTGCTCCAGGCTCACGCTCTCGCCGCTGTCCCCGACGATCCCCCGCCAGGACATGGCGATGCCCGCCTCCACGCTCACCCGTGCCTTTACCCCGCGCGGCAGAACCGACTCCCGGTACGCCTCGTCCTGGGCGAAGAACCACTCCTGACAGGGCATGGAGACGACCCGGGTGGGGGTGCCCGCCGCCTCCAGGCGCTCCCGGGCGGTGAGGCAGAGCTGCACCTCGGAGCCGGTGCCGACGAGAATCACCTGCGGCATGCCGGTGGACGCCTCGGCCAGCACGTAGCCGCCCTTGGCGGTGCCCTCGGCGCCGGCCAGCCCGGTGCGGTCCAGGGTCGGCAGCGCCTGGCGGCTGAGCGCCAGCGCGGTGGGCCGGTCGGTGTGCTCCAGCGCCTGCCGCCACGCCCACACGGTCTCGTTGGCGTCGGCCGGGCGGACCACGTCCAGGCCGGGGATGGCGCGCAGCGCGGTCAGATGCTCCACCGGCTGGTGGGTCGGGCCGTCCTCGCCGAGACCGATCGAGTCGTGCGTCCAGACGTAGACCACCGGGAGCTTCATCAGCGCGGCGAGCCGCACCGACGGGCGCATGTAGTCGCTGAACACCAGGAAGGTGCCGCCGTACGGACGGGTGCCGCCGTGCAGGGCGATGCCGTTGAGGATCGCGCCCATCGCGTGCTCACGGATGCCGAAGTGCAGCGTGCGGCCGTACTCGTGGCCCGGGAACTCCTTGGTCGCGTGCGCTGCGGGGATGAACGACGGCTCGCCCTTCATGGTGGTGTTGTTGCTGTCCGCCAGGTCGGCGGAGCCGCCCCAGAGCTCGGGCAGCACCGGGGCGAGCGCTTCCAGCACCTTGCCGGAGGCGGCCCGGGTCGCGACGCCCTTGGCGTCGGCCGGGAAGGTCGGCAGCGCGTCGGCCCAGCCCTCGGGGAGCTGGCGGCCGGCCAGCCGGCCCCAGAGCGCCCGGTGTTCCGGGTTGGCCTGCGCCCACGCGTCGAACGCCGTGCTCCACGCCGCCTGGGCCGCGGCACCGCGCGCCATCACCTGGCGGGCGTGCTGGAGGACGTCCTCGTCGACCTGGAAGGTCCGCTGCGGGTCGAAGCCGAGGATCTCCTTGGTGGCCTGCACCTCCTCGGCGCCGAGCGCCGAGCCGTGGATCTTGCCGGTGTTCTTCTTGTTGGGGGCGGGCCAGCCGATGATGGTGCGCAGCGCGATGAAGGAGGGGCGGCCGGTCTCCGCCCGGGCGGCCAGCAGCGCCTGGTAGAGCGCCTCGACGTCCTCGTGGTAGTCGCCCTGGTCGGCGTCGCCGCGGCGCCAGTCGACGGTCTGCACGTGCCAGCCGTACGCCTCGTAGCGGGCGGAGACGTTCTCGCTCAGCGCGATCCGGGTGTCGTCCTCGATCGAGATCTCGTTGTCGTCGTAGATCACGCAGAGGTTGCCGAGCTGCTGGTGGCCGGCGAGGGCGCTGGCCTCGTGGCTGATGCCCTCCTCGATGTCGCCGTCGGAGGCGATGCACCAGATGTCGTGGTCGAACGGCGACTCGCCGGCCTCGGCCGTTGGGTCGAACAGGCCGCGCTCCCGGCGGGCGGCCATCGCCATGCCGACGGCATTGCCGATCCCCTGGCCGAGCGGGCCGGTGGTGGTCTCCACACCCGGGGTGTGCCCGTGCTCGGGGTGGCCCGGGGTGAGCGAGCCCCACTGGCGCAGCGCCTTCAGGTCGTCCAGCGACAGCGGGTAGCCGGAGAGGAAGAGCTGGATGTAGAGGGTGAGGCTGGAGTGGCCGCAGGAGAGGACGAACCGGTCGCGGCCGGCCCAGCCCGGGTCGGCCGGGTTGTGCCGCATGACGCGGTTGAAGAGCAGGTACGCCGCCGGCGCGAGGCTCATCGCCGTACCCGGGTGGCCATTGCCGGATTTCTCCACGGCGTCCATGGCCAGGACGCGGACCGTGTCGACGGCCCTGCGGTCGAGGTCGGACCAGTTGAGAGCGGGAAGCTCGGGTCGATTGGCAGCCACGTTGTGCTCCTCGGCAGATGGGCGGAACCCTCGGTGCTGACCCTATCGAGTGGTCCTGAACGTCCGCCCGGGGATCTCTGCATGGTGTTCTGGGTCCGTCCGACCGGATCTGCCGGTCGCCCCGTGGTGTGACGGCCCGCACCGTTGTCGGGTCTCCGGGGCAGCGAAAACGACGACGCGTAGTCTGTGGATCGGTGTGTGGACCCTGGCCGGGTCCGGCCAATCCGACCTCCCCCCTGCCGAAGCCGGAAGGTGGCAATCCGTGAGCATGATCACCGAGCGCCCCGTCAGCGACTCTGCCGGGCAGCCGCCGGTGGGCACGGTGCCCGAGGAGCCTGCGAGCGGTCGGCGGAGCGTGCGGGCGGTGGTGGCCGCGTACGTGACGCTCACCAAGCCGCGGATCGTCGAGCTGCTGCTGGTCACCACGGTGCCGGCGATGATGCTTGCCGAGGGCGGCATGCCCTCGCTCTGGCTGGTCGCCGCGGTGCTGGTCGGCGGCTCGCTCGCCGCCGGCGCGGCCAGCGTGCTCAACTGCTACATCGACCGGGACATCGACCAGTTGATGCGGCGCACCAAGCGCCGGCCGCTGCCCGCGCACACCGTGTCGCCGCGCAGCGCGCTGATCTTCGGCCTGGTGCTGGCGGCGGTCTCGCTCGCGCTGATGGCCGTGTGCACCAACTGGCTGGCGACGGGGCTGACTCTCGCCGCGATCGCGTACTACGACCTGGTTTACACGCTCTGGCTCAAGCGGACCACGGTGGCGAACACCTTCTGGGGTGGCATCTGCGGATCGGCGCCGGTGCTGATCGGCTGGGCCGCGGTCACCGGCTCGCTGGCCCCCGCCGCGTGGGGGCTGTTCGCGGTCGTCTTCTTCTGGCAGATGCCGCACTTCTACGCGCTGGCGATCAAGTACAAGGCCGACTACGCCCGGGCCGGCGTACCGATGCTGCCGGTGGTGGCCTCGGTCCGGCGGGTGAACGCGGAGATCCTGCTCTTCTCCTGGCTGACCCTGCTCTCCTCACTGGCCGTCTGGCCGCTGGGGATGAGCCCGATCTACGGGGTCACCGCGCTGGTCGTCGGTGGTGTCTTCGTGGTCGAGGCGCACAAGCTCTGCCGGCGTGCGGCGCGCGGCGAGGCGGTCAAGCCGATGCGGCTTTTCCACTGGTCAACCACCTATCTGACCATCCTCTTCGTGGCCGTCGCGCTCGACGCGCTGATCTGATCCGGCCGTAATTGGTATCACAATTGGTTCATCGTTCTCGCACATGTGGTCGGAAGTCTGCTTAGGCTTCGCGTCATGGCAGATGGTTCCGATACGACGCTGACGGCTGAACAGACCGCCGGCCAGACTCCCCACGGCCTGGTCGCCGGCATCAAGTCGTTCGCCGCCGGGCACGGCGGTGCGAAGGCGGTCATCGAGTACGTCGGCAAGCGCGGCGCGCGGATCGTCCTCGTGGGCTCCGACGGGGCCTGGACCGACCAGTTCGCCGACGGCACCGACGTCGCGCGGCAGGCCTGCGCCAAGGCGGGGGTCACCGTCGAGAACGCCTGGGAGCGTGAACTGATGGACCAGATGCGTCCGAGCAACGACCTCTGGCGGTCGATGGCCCGGCGCACGATGGCGCGTTGACCTGAGGTGAACAACAACCACCACCAGTCGACCCGGGGGGAACCCCGGGTCGCTCTCGTCACCTGTTCCGCACTGCCCGATCTCGACCCGGACGATCGGCTCGTGCTCGCTCCGCTGGCCGCCCGTGGTGTTGCCGTCGAGGCGGCGATCTGGGACGACCCGGCCGTGGACTGGTCCGGGTACGACCTGGTGGTCCTCCGCTCCCCGTGGGATTATGCGCTGCGCCGCGACGAGTTCGTCGTCTGGGCGCAGAAGGTGCCGCGCCTGGTCAACCCGGCCGACGTGGTCGCCTGGAACACCGACAAGCGCTACCTGGCGGAGCTTTCCGCCGCCGGCGTGCCCACCGTGCCGACCGTCTGGGTCGAGCCGGGGGACACCTGGGCGCCGCCCACCGGTTCCGGCGAGTACGTGATCAAGCCGGCGGTCAGCGCCGGCAGCCAGGACACCGGCCGGTACGACCTCGCCGATCCGGGGCACCGGGAGCTGGCCACCGCCCACGTGCGGCGGCTCACCGCCGCCGGGCGGGTCGCCATGATCCAGCCGTACCTGAGCGCGGTGGACACCGCCGGGGAGACCGCGCTGCTCTTTTTCGCCGGGCCGGACGGCCTGGCGTTCAGCCACGCCATCCGCAAGGGGCCGATGCTGACCGGCCCCGACCTGGGCGTGGCCGAGCTCTACAAGCAGGAGCAGATCGATCCGCGGACGGCGGGGCCCGACCAACTCGCGGTGGCGCAGCGTACCCTGGCGGCCGTACCGGGGGGTCCGGGCCAGCTGCTCTACGCCCGGGTCGATCTGATCCCCGGTCCGGATGGCGCACCGGTCCTGGTCGAGCTGGAGCTCACCGAGCCGAGCCTGTTCCTCGGCTATGCCGACGGCGCCCCCGAGCGCCTCGCCGCGGCGATCACCACGCACCTGGCCCGCTGGGCCTGACCCCGACGTGCCCGGCCCGCGCCGCACGGCTCGTCCTGGTGGCGCGGGGCTTACGCCCCGTCCTCGTGGTTGCGGTCCCAGCGGCCCCCGACCGGCGGCGTCTCCAGCCGGACGGCGGCCTCGACTCCGGCGAAGTCGTTGTCCTCGATTCGACAGGAGACGCAACTGCCGGCCGTCGTGATCCAGAATCCGTAGGTCTGGGTGTGCTCGTCCCGGTGCCAGATCCGGTTGCCCCGCACCGTGGCCGACTCGAACCGGGAGTTGACCGCGATCCCGGCGCGGACCGCCGGGCCGGCCGGCAACTCGTACGGTGTGCCGGGGGCGGGGGTCGTCTCGTTCCACCCGGTCGCGCCGTCCGGCCGCACCTCGGCGAGGGACAGCTCCGTGGCGGTGTTGGCCGCCACCACGGCGACCCGTGAGTCGACCCGCACCACCTTGCCCCGATGCCCGTCCCAGGGCCAGTTCGCCGCGCCGTCGATCACCGCGCGGGATTCGTAGCGCACCGCCTCCCCGCGACCGCGGCAGGCCGGCGCGAAGCGCCGCCCGTTGTCGCGGATCCGGTTGCCGAGCACCGTCGCGTCGATCATCGGCCGGTCGATCCGGATGCCGTCGAGCGCGTTGTCCCGGATGTCGTTGCCCTCGATCACCACGTCCGCCGCCGGCCCCTGATAGCCGTTGCCCAGGTTGTGCTCGTGGTAGCCATAGCCGCCGTTACGGCTGATCCGGTTGCCCCGCACCGCGTATCCGCCGGGGGTGTTGCCCATGCTGATCCCGTCGCCGACGTTGCGGTCGATGTCGCAGCCGGTCAGCAGGCCGCCCCGGCCGGCCACGCCGGCGGTGCCGTTGGCGGAGACGTCGAAGCCGGCCTCCAGGTTGTTGGTCAGGGTGCAGGCGGACACGATGAGCCCGTCGGCGCCCCAGTCGGAGATGCCGAACCGGTTGGCCTGGCTGTGGCAGCCGATGATGCGGAAGCCCCGCGGGGGCGTCCAGTGCTCCTTTTGCAGCTCCAGGAAGATTCCGTTGGTGCCGTTGCCCAGGGTGGTGCAGTTGGCGATGGTGAGCCGTTCCACGTCGCCCCAGCCGCCGATGCCGACGCCGATGCCCGCGCCGCCCATCTGCTCGCCGTTGTCGAGCCGGCCGCAGCCCACCACGACCACCCCGTCGATCAGGCTGTCCTGGAGGAAGTCGCAGCCCAGCCCGGTCGCACCGGTGTGGTGGATGTAGAGGTTGCGGAACACGCCGCGCACCACGTACTGCAGGCCGAGGCCCTTGGCGAGGCAGTTGTACTCGGCCATGCCGACGCCGGAGCCGTCGATCTCGAAGTCGGCGAAGGTGCAGTCGGCGATGTGCCGGTCCCGGTCCGCGCCGTGCTGCTCGGTGGTCCAGAAGGCCAGGGGCACCGGGTCGCCCCGGTTGCCCTCGTTGCTGAGCAGAAACCGGGTCGCCGCGGAACCGGCGCCGAGTAGCGACACCCCACTGCGCCAGACGGTGCTGACGTCTCGGATCGAGTAGATGCCGGGCGGGCAGTAGATCACTCGGGCCCGCCCGTCGGCGGCGTACCCCTCGCCCAGCCGGTCCACCAGCGCGGCGAGTGCCGGCTGGTCGTTGGTCGTCCCGTCGCCGGTGAGCCCGAACTCGCGCGCGTCGCACCACAGCGGTGCACCGGCGACCGGGGCGAGCCGCTGCGGGACGGTCGTGGACAGGCCCTTGAGCGACACGAGAGCTCCCCTCGGCGCGGACGGTCCGTCGGCGGACCGCATTCCCGCTGCTGGCGGTGGGTAACCCCCTACCTCAGCCGGAAGCAGCTCTCAGGCGGCCACGGCGACCGGCTCGGCGGCGCGGCTGGGCGAGGTGGCCGGAGCGGTCGGGCGGCGTTCCCGGGTCGACCAGAGCACGGCCAGGGTCGCCAGCAGCACCAGGCAGGAGCCGAGCATGTGCGCGGCGACCAGCACTTCCGGCAGGTGGGTGAAGTACTGCACGAAGCCGATCAGGCCCTGACCCAGCTCGACGGCGACCAGCACCATGGCGGCCCGGGTGGCCCGCGTCGCGCCCACCGCGCGGAACGCGAAGACCAGCGCCACCGAGAGGCCGATCAGCAGGAACACCCCGTCGGCGTGCACCTGTGAGATCGCTTGCGGGTCGAGGCCGTTGCGCGCCGCGCCCTTGTCGCCCGCGTGCGGGCCGCTGCCGGTCACCCAGGTGCCGACCACCAGCACCGCCGCGCAGGCCGCCGTGGTGATCAGCGCGAGGGTACGCAGCGGGGCCGGCACGGTGGGCGTCGTCGGCGCGTCCGGCTCGACGGTGCGGCGCCAGAGCGCGTACGCGGCGGCGATCACCGCCATCGAGGCGAGGAAGTGCAGCCCGACCACCCACGGGTTGAGGTCGGTCAGCACGGTGATCCCGCCGATCACCGCCTGGGCGGGAATGCCGAGGAAGACCGCGATCGCCAGGGGCAGCAGCCCACGCGGCCGGGGGCGCTGGGCCAGCACGGCGAGCAACACGGCGAGGGCGATGACGCCCACCGCGAAGGTGAGCAGCCGGTTGCCGAACTCGATGACCCCGTGTACGCCCATCTCGGGCGTGGTGTGGTACGACTCGTCGGTGCATCGGGGCCAGGTGGGGCAGCCGAGACCGGAGGCGGTGAGCCGGACCGCCCCGCCGGTGACCACGATCGCCACGTTCGCGATGATCGAGGCGTACGCGAGTCGGCGCAGCAGCGCGGCGGAGACCGGGAACCGGACGGGAGGCTTCACGGGACGAATCCTACGCACCGTAGTGGTTCCCGATCGGGTGACTCGGTAGCCCCGGTGGTGGGAATCACCGGGGCCCGGTTTGCGAGGGCCGGACGAATTACGTAACGTTGGCGTTGTGAAAAAGGCGGCGGGGCTCTCCGGGCACCAGCACGCGACCGCGCAGGTCGCGTCCGCCGACCTGTCCACCCGCGACCGGGTCACCCAGCTGCTGCTGGAGCGGGGGGCGACCACCGCCGGCCAGCTCGGCTCGGCGCTCGGGCTCAGCCCCGCGGCGATCCGCCGGCACCTCGACGCGATGCTCGCTGACGGCGACGTGGTCGCCAGCGAGCAGGTCGTGCGGGGCAGCCGGGGCCGGGGCCGGCCGGCCAAGGTTTTCGTGCTGACCGAGGCGGCCCGGCTGCGTTGCGGGACCCACCACTACGACAACATGGCCACCGCCGCCCTGCGCTGGATCGCCCGCACCGGGGGCGCGGACGCGGTCGAGGCGTTCGCCGCCGAGCAGGTGTCGGCGCTGGAGGCCCGCTGCCGGGCCGCCATGGAAGACGCGGGGGACGATCCGCTCGCGCGGGCGGAGGCGCTCGCGGGCGCGCTCACCGCCGAGGGTTACGCTGCCAACGCGTCCACGATCGCCTCCGGCGGCCAGCTCTGCCAGCACCACTGCCCGGTGGCACACGTGGCCGCCGAGTTTCCCCAGCTGTGCGAGGCCGAGACCGAGGTCATTTCCCGTCTGGTCGGCAGCCACGTGCAGCGCCTGGCCACCATCGCCCACGGCGACGGGGTGTGCACCACGCACATCCCCGCCCAGCCGCGTAGGAGCCCCCGCGCGGGCGTCAAGTCCGGTAACACCGTCACCACCACTGTGAGGGACAGATAGATGACCGAGCAGATCGTTCAGCCCCTGACCCAGGAGGAGCAGCTCGCCGCCCTCGGTCGCTACGAGTACGGCTGGGCCGACCCCGACGTCGCCGGGGCGTCCGCCCAGCGCGGCCTCAACGAGGCGGTGGTGCGGGACATCTCGGCGAAGAAGAACGAGCCCGCCTGGATGCTTGACCTGCGGCTGAAGGGCCTGCGGCTGTTCGGGCGTAAGCCGATGCCGGCCTGGGGCGCCGACCTCACCGGGATCGACTTCGACAACATCAAGTACTTCGTCCGGTCCACCGAGAAGCAGGCCACCAGCTGGGAGGAGCTGCCGGAGGACATCAAGAACACCTACGACAAGCTGGGCATCCCCGAGGCGGAGAAGCAGCGGCTGATCGCCGGTGTCGCGGCCCAGTACGAGTCCGAGGTCGTCTACCACAAGATCCGCGAGGACCTGGAGGAGCAGGGTGTCGTCTTCCTGGACACGGACACCGCGCTCAAGGAGCACGAGGACCTGTTCAAGGAATACTTTGGCACGGTGATCCCGGTCGGCGACAACAAGTTCGCCGCATTGAACACCTCCGTGTGGTCCGGTGGCTCGTTCATCTACGTGCCGAAGGGCGTGCACGTGGAGATCCCGCTGCAGGCCTACTTCCGGATCAACACCGAGAACATGGGCCAGTTCGAGCGGACGCTGATCATCGTCGACGAGGGCGCGTACGTGCACTACGTCGAGGGCTGCACCGCACCCATCTACTCCTCGGACTCGCTGCACAGCGCCGTCGTCGAGATCATCGTCAAGAAGAACGCCCGCTGCCGCTACACGACCATCCAGAACTGGTCGAACAACGTCTACAACCTGGTCACCAAGCGCGCCGTGTGCCACGAGGGCGCGACCATGGAGTGGATCGACGGCAACATCGGCTCCAAGGTCACCATGAAGTACCCGGCGGTCTACATGACCGGCGAGCACGCCAAGGGCGAGGTGCTCTCGGTGGCCATGGCCGGCGAGGGGCAGCACCAGGACGCCGGCGCCAAGATGGTGCACGCGGCACCGCACACGAGCAGCACGATCGTGTCGAAGTCGATCGCCCGGGGCGGCGGCCGCACCTCCTACCGCGGCCTGGTGCAGGTGCTGGAGGGCTCCACCGGCAGCAAGAGCACGGTCAAGTGCGACGCGCTGCTGGTCGACACCATCTCCCGCTCCGACACCTACCCGTACGTCGACATCCGCGAGGACGACGTGTCGATGGGGCACGAGGCGACCGTCTCCAAGGTCAGCGAGGACCAGCTCTTCTACCTGATGAGCCGGGGCCTGAGCGAGGACGAGGCGATGGCGATGATCGTGCGCGGCTTCATCGAGCCGATCGCCAAGGAACTTCCGATGGAGTACGCCCTGGAGCTCAACCGCCTGATCGAGCTCCAGATGGAGGGCGCGGTCGGCTGACCCCGGCCACCGCACCAGCACGAAACCGTCGTCCCAGAACAGCAAGGAAGAGATGACTACCCAGGCTTCCGCGCCGCCCGCCACCAAGTCGCAGGCGCTGCGCTCGTACGACGTCGCCGACTTCCCGGCCCTGACCGGCCTGGAGGAGGAGTGGCGCTTCACCCCGCTCAAGCGCCTGCGCGGCCTGGCCGGCGAGGCGCAGGCCGCCACCGGCACGGTCCGCCACGAGTACGCCGACCTGCCCGACGGTGTCACCGTCGACCGGATCGGCCGGGACGATCCGCGCATGGGCAGCGTGCTCACCCCGTTCGATCGGGTCAGCGCGCTGGCGTACGGCGGGGTCGAGCAGGCGCTGCTGGTGCGGGTTGCCCGGGACGCGGTGGTGACCGCCCCGGCGCGCCTGCGGGTGGTCGGCGAGGGCGCGGACGCGCTCGCCTTCGGCCACACCTTCGTCGAGGTGGGCCGGTTCGCCGAGGTGACCCTGGTGCTGGAGCACGCCGGCTCGGCCACCCTCGCCGACAACGTCGAGGTCTCGGTGGCCGACGGCGCGAAGCTGACCCTGGTCACGGTCGCCGACTGGGCGGACGACGCGGTGCAGGCGCAGCACCTCAAGGTGCGGCTGGGCCGGGACGCCAAGGTGATCCACGTGCAGGTGACCCTCGGCGGCGACCTGGTCCGCCAGTACACCTCGGTGGAGTACGCCGACCGGGGCGGTGAGGCCGAGCTGTACGGCCTCTACTTCGCCGACTCCGGTCAGCACCTGGAGCACCGGCAGCTGGTCGACCACACCGTGCCGGACTGCCGCAGCTACGTCGGCTACCGGGGCGCCCTGCAGGGCGACAGCGCGCACACCGTCTGGGTCGGTGACGTGCTGATCCGGGCCGAGGCGACCGGCACCGACACGTACGAGATCAACCGGAACCTGCTGCTGACCGACGGCGCCCGGGCCGACTCCGTACCCAATCTGGAGATCGAGACCGGCGAGATCGCCGGCGCCGGCCACGCCAGCGCGACCGGCCGCTTCGACGACGAGCAGCTCTTCTACCTGATGGCCCGGGGCATCCCGGAGGCCGAGGCCCGCCGCCTGGTGGTCCGGGGCTTCTTCGCCGAGCTGCTCAACAAGATCCCGGTCGAGGAGCTGCGTGAGCGGCTCGGCGATGCGATCGAGGCCGGCCTCGCCAAGGCCGGCGCCTGATGATCAGGATCTGCGCGACCGAGGACGTGCCGAAGGGCACCGCGATCAGCGCCGACGTCGACGGCACCCAGCTCGCGATCGTGCACGGCGAGGACGACAACTTCTACGCCGTCCACGACGAGTGCTCGCACGCCGCCGTGGCCCTTTCCGAGGGCGAGGTCGAGGGGTGCACGCTGGAATGCTGGCTGCACGGATCCCGTTTCGACCTGCGTACCGGTGAGCCCACCGGGCTGCCCGCGACCGAACCCGTACCCGTCTATCCCGTCGAAGTCCGCGACGGCGACATCTACGTCAGTCTGACGCCGAGCAATGGAGTGGCCCGATAATGAGCACCCTGGAGATCCGCGACCTGAAGGTGTCGGTCAAGCTGCCCGAGGGTGAGCTCAAGCCGATCCTGCACGGGGTCGACCTGACCGTGCGCTCGGGTGAGACCCACGCGATCATGGGCCCGAACGGCTCCGGCAAGTCCACCCTGGCGTACTCGATCGCCGGTCACCCGAAGTACGAGATCACCGGCGGGTCGGTGACCCTCGACGGCGAGGACGTGCTGGCCATGTCCGTCGACGAGCGGGCCCGCGCCGGCCTCTTCCTGGCCATGCAGTACCCGGTCGAGGTGCCCGGCGTCTCCGTCGCCAACTTCCTGCGTACCGCCAAGACCGCCATCGACGGCGAGGCGCCGAAGCTGCGCACCTGGGCCGGCGAGCTGCGTGGCGCCATGGAGAAGCTCCAGATGGACCCGGCGTTCGCCCAGCGCAACGTCAACGAGGGCTTCTCCGGCGGCGAGAAGAAGCGGCACGAGATCGTGCAGCTGGAGCTGCTCAAGCCGAAGATCGCCGTCCTCGACGAGACCGACTCCGGCCTCGACGTGGACGCGCTGCGCGTGGTCAGCGAGGGCGTGAACCGGGTGCGCGACACCGGCGACACCGGCCTGCTGCTGATCACCCACTACACGCGGATCCTGCGCTACATCAAGCCGGACTTCGTGCACGTCTTCGTCGCCGGCCGGATCGTCGAGGAGGGCGGCCCCGAGCTGGCCGACAAGCTCGAGGAAGAGGGTTACGAGCGGTACGTCGCCGGGGCCGGTTCGGCGCGGGCCTGAGCCTGAAGGGCTGCGGATATGACCACCATCGCCATCCCGCCGGGGATGCCGCAGTACGACGATGTGCCGCGTTTCGACGTGGCCGCGGTGCGCGCCGACTTCCCGATCCTGGACCGGGAGATCAACGGGCACCGTCTGGTCTATCTCGACAGCGCCAACACCTCGCACAAGCCGCGGCAGGTGCTCGACGCGCTCGCCGAGCACTACGCCCGGCACAACGCCAACGTGTCGCGCTCGGTGCACACCCTGGGCACCGAGGCGACCGAGGCGTACGAGGGGGCCCGGGCGAAGATCGCCGGGTTCGTCAACGCCCCGAGCGTGAACGAGGTGGTGTTCACCAAGAACTCCACCGAGGCGATCAACATCGTGGCGTACGCGTTCTCCAACGCCTCACTGCGGCCCGACGCTGACCCTCGGTTCCGGCTCGGCCCCGGCGACGAGATCGTGATCTCCGAGATGGAGCACCATTCGAACATCGTCCCGTGGCAGCTGCTCGCCGAGCGGACCGGCGCGACGCTGCGCTGGTTCCCGGTCACCGACCACGGCCGGCTGGACGAGTCCGGGCTGGCGGAGCTGGTCACCGAGCGGACGAAGATCGTCTCGCTGGTGCACACCTCCAACATCCTCGGCACGGTCAACGCCACCGCGCGGATCACCCAGCGGGTCCGCGAGGTGGGCGCGCTGCTGCTGTTGGACTGCTCGCAGTCGGTGCCGCACATGCCGGTGGACGTGGTCGACCTGGACGCGGACTTCATCGTCTTCACCGGGCACAAGATGTGCGCGCCGACCGGCATCGGCGTGCTCTGGGGGCGCGGCGAGCTGCTCGCCGCGATGCCGCCGGTGCTCGGCGGCGGCTCGATGATCGAGACGGTGTCGATGGCCCGGTCGACGTTCGCCGCGCCGCCGGCCCGGTTCGAGGCGGGCACGCCGCCGATCGCCGAGGCCGTGGCGCTCGGCGCGGCGGTGGACTACCTCAACGGGATCGGCATGCGCGCGATCCAGTGGCACGAGAAGGAGCTGACGGCGTACGCGTTGGACGCCCTCGCCACCGTGCCGGGTCTGCGGGTCTTCGGCCCGACCGTGCCGGTCGGCCGGGGCGGGACGATCTCGTTCGCCCTCGGCGACGTGCACCCGCACGACGTCGGGCAGGTGCTCGACGCGCTCGGCGTGCAGGTCCGGGTGGGGCACCACTGTGCGAAGCCGGTGTGCACCCGGTTCGGCGTGCCGGCCATGACCCGGGCGTCGTTCTACCTGTACACCACGACGGACGAGATCGACGCGCTGGTGGCCGGTCTCGAGCAGGTGCGGAAGGTGTTCGGCTGATGCAGCTCGACCAGCTCTACCAGGAGATCATCCTGGATCACTACAAGCACCCGCACGGGCGTGGACTGCGGGATGCCGTGGACCCGGACGCCCGGGTCGGCGAGGCGCACCACGTCAACCCGACCTGCGGCGACGAGATCACCGTGCGGGTGGCCACCGACGGCAAGGTGTTCAGCGACATCTCGTACGACGGGATGGGTTGCTCGATCAGCCAGGCGTCGGCGAGCGTGCTGCACGAGCTGCTGCGCGGCCGGACCGCGGACGACGCCAGCGTGGTGCACGAGGCGTTCGTCGAGTTGATGTCCGGGCGTGGCCAGGTCACGCCGGACGAGGACGTGCTCGGTGACGGGGTGGCGTTCGCGGGGGTCGCGCGCTATCCGGCCCGGGTGAAATGCGCGTTGCTGTCGTGGATGGCGTTCAAGGATGCCGCGGCACGCGCCGGGGTGGGCGTGAGCCCGACGGAGGGGACGGCATGAGTAACGAGGAGACCACCACGCCGGAGGCCGGCGCCGTGGCGACCGACGGCGCGGCGGCGCCGGCCACCGGCGGGGCCGCTCCGGCCGGCGGCAAGGCCGCCATCGCCGACCTTGAGGAGGCGATGAAGGACGTCGTCGACCCCGAGCTGGGCATCAACGTGGTCGACCTGGGCCTGGTGTACGGCATCCACGTCGACGACGAGAACGTCGCCACCCTGGACATGACGCTGACGTCGGCGGCCTGCCCGCTGACCGACGTGATCGAGGACCAGGCCCGGCAGGCGCTGACCACCGGCCCGGGCGGCGGACTGGTCAATGACATCCGGATCAACTGGGTCTGGCTGCCGCCGTGGGGCCCCGACAAGATCACGGACGAGGGTCGGGACCAGCTCCGCTCCCTTGGCTTCAACGTCTGAGGTTCGGCTTCACGAGGGGTCTGTCCCGCCGCGAGCGGCGGGACAGGCCCCTTTTCGGTTTCCTGGTGGTGCTGTCAGCGGCGCTTGCCGTCGCCACGCTGGTGGGTGGGTGATCGGCGGCGCCGATCACCGGTAGCGCGCGGGAGGACGCCGAGGGCGGTATCCTGGCGCGCTCCGTTTCCCGCTCTCTGAGATAGTCCACAGTAGACAAGCGCGTGAACTATGACGGTCTCATGACAGTTGATCTTCGGTGTTGTTACGGCGACATCGGTCGAAACGGCAGGTCGGCGCGGCGAAGCGCCTAGGTCTGCTCACGTTTCCGGCCACCGATGCCTGGCCGCCGGGGCGGCGGCCCACGCGTGCTCCGGCTCGCCGCCACCTGATGATCATCTGGGTGACGGGTGCCGTTCGACGTCCTGTCAGGATCGATTCGCCTATCCGGCTGATGTCGGATTTCCGTCATTCGCCTAAGGTCTCTGATCAATCCTGTAGATCATTCGCGTCGGCCCCGTTGATTCGGGGGTCGCGGGTGTGTCTGCATCCATTCCTCACCATGCAGGGGAAAGAACTTGAGGATTACCCTGGTACACCCCCCGCGTCGCCGGTCGCCTGACGGCCGCATGCGGCGCGGGCGAATCGGCACCCTCCTGGCCGCCGCTCTGGTGGCGGCGTCGCTGCCGGTGCTGTCGGCGCCGTCCGTGGCCGCAGCCGCTCCGGCGCCCAAGAGCCCGTGGCACAAGGTCGACGGCAAGCCGGCCGCGACCAAGGCCGGCCGCAAGGCGGCCGTGAACGCCAAGCGGCTCAGCACCTTCACGCTGGACCGCGCGAGCCTGAAGAGCTCGCTCGACAAGGCTCCGCGTGAGCAGCTCAAGGCGCTGCGCCAGCAGCGTCAGGTGGTTTCGCTGCCGGCTCCGGACGGCTCCCTCCAGCGCTTCGAGCTGGTCGAGTCGCCGGTGATGGAGTCGAAGCTGGCCGCGGCTCACCCGGAGATCACCACGTACGCCGGCGTGGGCGTGGACGACCCGACCGCGACGATCCGGGCGGACCTCACTCCGCTGGGCTTCCACGCCTCGGTGCGCTCCGCCAACGGCGTCTGGTACGTCGACCCGTACTACCACCTGGACCAGAGCCTGTACGCGAGCTACTTCGCCAAGGACCTGGTCAACCAGCACGGCCCGCTGATCGAGCGTGAGGACGTCGAAGAGGCGACCCACGGTCTGAAGGACGAGGTCGAGGCGGCTGCGGCCGACGCGCCGGTCGGCCCGCTGGTGAAGCTGCGCACCTACCGCGTGGCGCTGGTGACGGACCCCTCCTACGCCACCTTCTTCGGCGCGGAGAACGTCACCGCCGCCAAGGTGACGCTGATGAACCGGGTCACGCAGATCTACGAGGACGAGACGGCCATCCGGCTCGTGCTGATCAACGACACCGACAAGACCAACCTGAACACCCCGGCGCTGGCCACGGAGCCGAACGGCCCGTGTGGCGCGGCGGCGTGCTTCACGCCGGCGCAGATCAGCTCCTGCGGCAGCAGCACGCTGAGCCGTAACCGGATCGTGCTCGGTCAGCTCGTCGGCGCCAGCAACTACGACGTGGGCCACATCGGCCTCGGCGTGAACGGTGGCGGCGTGGCCAGCCTCGGCGTCATCGGCGGCAACAACAAGGCGCAGGGTTGCACCGGCCTGCCGGCCCCGACGGGTGACTTCTACGCGGTGGACTACGTGGCGCACGAGATGGGCCACCAGTTCGCCGGTAACCACACCTTCAACGGCAGCCAGTACAACTGCTCGGGTGGCAACCGGTCCGCGGCCAACTCGTACGAGCCGGGCAGCGGTTCGTCGATCATGGCGTACGCCGGTATCTGCCAGCAGGACAACCTGCAGCCGCACACCGACCCGTACTGGTCGCACCGCAGCTACTACGAGATCACCACGTACGTGACGTCGAGCCGTCCGGCCATCAGCGCGGTGCAGACCGTCTCGCTGTACGGCTTCGACAACGACGGCGCCGGGTTCACCCTGCGCTACAACGGTGGCTCGGCCAAGATCGTGCGGGGTGTCAACTACACCACCGCCGGGATCAAGACCGCCATCGAGGGGATCGCCGGCTGGCCGGCCGGCGCGACGGTCACCGTGGCTGCCTTCGGCAACAGCGGCAGCCTGAACGACACCGGTTTCCAGGTCACCTTCGGTGGCACCCTGGCCAACACCAAGGTGTCGCTGCTCGAGGTCGCCGACTTCGTCGGCGGCGCCTCCGGGTTCGTCGGTGAGACCGCCAAGGGCGGTGCCATCGACAACGGCGGCTACCTGGTCGAGGAGACCGCCAACCACGCGCCGGTCGTCACCGTGCCGGGCGACGTCACCATCCCGGTGCGTACCCCGTTCTCGCTGACCGGCTCCGCGACCGACGCCGACGGCGACGTGCTGACCTACATGTGGGAGCAGAACGACCGTGGCGGCAGCGCGGGCGCCGCGCTGGTGAACAACACCAAGACGGTCGGCCCGCTGTTCCGGGTGTTCGGTGAGGCGGCGAACGTCTCCGCCGAGGACACCCTGAAGTACCACTCGCCGGGTCAGAACCACGTCACGACCAACTCCACCCGGGTCTTCCCGGACATGAAGCAGATCCTGGCGGGCAACACCAACGCCAAGACCGGCGCCTGCCCGGCCGCTCCGGCCCCGCCGCCCACCGGTGGTGCCTCGAACGTGCCGGCGGACCTCGTCGACTGCTACTCGGAGTTCCTGCCCACGAAGGACTGGGTCGGTTACACCAACGACCGGACCATGCACTTCAAGCTCACCGCCCGTGACGGGCGACTGGGTGGCGGCGGCCTCGGCAGCGCCGACGTCGCGGTGGCGCTGGACCCGAACGCGGGTCCGTTCCTGGTGACCTCGCAGGCGAAGGCTGCCGTCCTGGACGGCAACTCGACCCAGACCGTTACCTGGGACGTGGCCGGCACCGACGCGGCGCCGGTCAACGCCCAGAAGGTGAAGATCACGCTGTCGACCGACGGCGGCGAGACCTTCCCGTACGTGCTGGCCGAGAGCACCCCGAACAACGGCACCGCGACCGTGAAGCTGCCGAACGTGGCGACGGAGCACGCGCGTATCAAGATCGAAGCGGTTGGCAACATCTTCTTCGCCGTGAACGACGCCGACTTCGCCATCATGCTCAACGGCGGGGACGCTCAGCAGCAGATCACCACCACGGTGAAGGGTGGCCCGCTGACCCTGGGTGTCGCTGGCTCCAACGTCGCTCTGCCGGCGGTCACCCTCGGGCAGATCACCAGCGGGGCCATGAACCAGGCCACGGTGGCTGACCTGCGGGGCACCAGCGCTGGCTGGAGCCTCGTCGGCCAGGTCTCCGACTTCACCTCGACGGGCGGTGGCTCCATCGCCGCGAACAACCTCGGCTGGGTGCCGAGCGCGGCGCTGATCCCCGAGCAGTTCGTCGGTACGGCTGGCGTCGTCACGGCGGGTGCGCCCGCCGCGCCGGGCACCGGCCTTGGTGACGCCCGGGCGCTCTGCACCTCGGCGGCCGGCGTCAGCGGTGGCACGTTCACCTGTGACGCCCAGCTCAACCTCGGTGTGCCGTCCTCCGCCAAGGCGGGCGACTACACCGCGATCCTCACCCTGACGCTCTCCTAGGTCGGGTACCGGGTCATGCCGGTGGGGCGGAACCTTCCGCCCCACCGGGGTGGGGCGGGAGCTATGCTCTCGCCCCACCGGCCCTTTTCCGGCCTGCTGAAACACGATCCCCGGAGCCCCGGCATGCCCCTCGTCACGTTCTTCCCCCGGATCCGTTCCCGGATCCCGGCTACTCCCGACGCCACGATGTCCCGGGCCGCTTCGTCACCTGTCACCATGACGGCGCGCATCGCTGCTCTCCTCGGCACGTCGCTTCTGGCGTTGACGCTCGCCCCGCCGGCCGCCGCCGGGGCCGCGCCCGTGCCGCGGCAGGTCGACACCGTGGCGGCCCCCACGCCGTCGCCGACCGGCGCCTCCGCCGCGGCGGGCACCGACCGCTGGGCGGTGCAACCGTCCGGGCCGAAGGGCCCGACCGGGCGGAACTACTTCATGTACGAGGTGGCCCCCGGCAGCACCCTCTTCGACTTCGTCGGGGTGACGAACCTCAGCGACAAGCCGCTCACCTTCAAGGTGTACGGCACGGACGCGTTCAACACCGTCGACGGCGCCTTCGCCCTGCTGCCGGCCGACCAGAAGGCCACCGACATCGGCACCTGGATCCACGTCGAGCAGCAGACCGTGACCGTCAAGCCGGGCAAGCGCGCGGACATCCGCTTCGAGATCAAGGTGCCGAGCAACGCCACTCCCGGTGACCACACCGGTGGAGTGCTCGCCGCCATCGGCCAGCTCGGCACCACCCCGGACGGGCAGCAGGTCCAGATGGACCGGCGGGTCGCCGCCCGGGTCTACCTGCGAGTGAGCGGCAAGGTCGCCCCCGCCGTCACGGTCGAGTCGATGAACGTCGACTACCACACCCCGCTCAACCCGTTCAGCGGCAACGAGATGGTGGTCACCTACCAGCTGCGTAACACCGGCAACGTCCGGGTCGGCGGCAAGGGCACGGTGAGCGTGACCGGGCCGTTCGGCTGGCACCTGGCCCGAAACAAGGCGGGGGAGCTTCCTGAGCTGCTGCCCGGTGCCGTCTTCACCGTCACCGAGCGGGTCGCCGGGGTGCGGCCGGCGGTGCGGTTGAGCGCCAACGTGGACCTCGCCCTCACCGTGGGCGACGAGAAACTGCCGCCGACGACGCACAGCGCGAGCGTCTGGGCCGTGCCGTGGCTGCTGCTCATCCCGCTGGCGCTGATCGCCGGTTGGGTGTACCTGCGCCTCCGCCGCCGCCGTGCGGCGAAGAAGGCGGCCTCCGGGCAGCCGGCGGAGGCGTCGGCGCAGGAGCCGGCAGCATCCCGGCCGGCCGTAGAAGAGCCGGTAGACGTCGCCTGACCAAACTGGTAGCGCGGGAGGACGTCGACGTCCTCCCGCGCTTTCTTCTTGCATGGCCGTGCGCTCATGGGCCTGATTGACCCTGACGCTGCGCGGTGTCGTACGGTCGAGCGGTGACCAGCCGACCCGCAGCCGGGGGCGGCCGGTGGGTCGAGGTCGACCCGGCCCGCGTCGCCCGCTGGGTCGAAGGCTTCGCCGACCGGCACGGCCCGCCCACCACCACCGTCGAGGGGTACGGGCTGCTGCTCGCCGCCCCGGACGGCGCGACGGCCGAGCTGCACACCCCGCCCGGCGTTCCGGCCAGCGTCGACGTACCCGGGTTCGTGGCCGCCGCCGGCGCGTCACGGCGGCTCGGGCTGCTGCTGGCCCGCAAGGGCGCGGTGGCGGTCGGCGTGGCCGACGGGACCGAGCTGACCGTCTCCAAGGTGGACACCCGCTATGTGCAGGGGCGCACCGCGGCGGGTGGCTGGTCGCAGCAGCGGTTCGCCCGGCGGCGGGACAACCAGGCGAAGGCGGCGCTGGGCGACGCGGCGGAGCTGGCCGTACGGCTGCTGCTGCCGGAGGCGGCGACGCTGGCCGCGCTGGTCTGCGGCGGTGACCGGCGCGCGGTGGACACCGTGCTGGCCGACCGGCGACTGGCCCCGCTCGCCGCGCTGCGCGCCGGCCGGCTGCTCGACGTGCCCGAGCCCCGGCACGCGGTGCTGGTCGGTGCGGTGGCCGCCGCCCGCGCGGTGCACATCCTGGTCCGCGACCCGGCCCGCGACTGACACCGCCTCCGCTCTGCGTTCGCCCAAGCCCTACGGTCGTACCTTCAGAAACAAGTTGACGGTATATATCGGTCAACGTAATCTACCTACATGACATCGATGCAAGAACCAACGTTCTTGATCCTCACCGCGTTGGCGGCGGGGCCCAAGCACGGCTACGGGGTGACTCAGGAGGTCGCCGAGATCTCCGAGGGAACGGTCACGCTGCGGGCCGGCACGCTCTATGGAGCCCTCGACCGCCTCGTGGAGCAGGAACTCGTCGCGGTCGACAGGCAGGAGGTCGTCGACGGTCGGCTGCGCCGCTACTACCGGCTCACCGACGCCGGTGCCGGCAAGCTCGCCGAGCGGGCCCGCCGCCTGCGCAAGCACGCGGAGGTAGCGGAAAGTCGACTACAGGCGCGACCGAACCTGGCCCTCGGATTCACGGCTGACCCGTTCGGGGCTTGCGCGTGACCGCCTCGGGGGAGGCCATGCGGGAGCCGCTGGCGCAGGTCGAGCTGGAACGCTGGTACCGGCGGCTGCTGTGGGCATATCCGATCGGTTACCGCCGTGCCCACGGCCAGGAGATCCTCACGATGCTGATGGATTCCGCCGAACCGGGCCGCCGGGTGCCCGCCCGGGCCGACGTGGTGGACCTGGTGCGCGGGGCAGTGCGGCAATGGTTCCGACTGCCGGTCGGCTTGTCGCCCGTGGTGGCGGCCGTGCTCTCGGCCGTGGTCCTCGGAGCCGTGGGAGCAGCCACGGGTTCCTGGCTGGCTTGGCAGACAGCTGCAGACCTGCCGTCCGACACGGCGGCCCTGCAGATCACCGAAACCGCAGCGGGTGCCCCACTGACCGCGCCGCATGTCAACCGAACGGACCATGTGCGGGCAACCTGGCGCACGGTGGACGTGTCCAACCCCAACGAGCAGCCGTTCCCGAACTGGACGATCGAAGCTGCGCAGGCGCGACTGCGGGCCGACGGCTGGACGATCGGCGCGGGCGACGAGTACACCACGCCCGACTACCGCAAATACCAAGGCGGGCGTCCGGCCGAAGTCCACCAGCGGTCTCTGGCGACCCGGGACGGCCTCGTCCTTCTTGTGGCCGCGCGTACCTCCGTCGTGCCGGATAGCACCGGGACGAAATTGGCGACCAGCGTCTACCCGACCGCGCCGAGCTGGGAGCCGGGAGCGATCCTGCTGGGCTGGCTCGTCGGCGCGGTCACCGGCTGGCTCCTCACCAGCTGGGCGGCCTATCGCCTCCGACGTCGGGCGCTGCCGCGCCGGCTGGCCGCTCTCGCGCTCGGCCTCACCGCGCTCGGGCTCGTCGCCGCCCCCAGCATCGGCCTGTACAAGACGCTGGGCGAGCTCGCCTTCACCGACCCTGGCGTCTGGGTCATCGCCCCGGCCTACCAGTGGGTCGTGACCAATCCCGCCACCGAACACATCGGCGGAGCATTGGCCATCGGACTCGCGATCCTCGCCCTAGCCGCCACGGGCCGCCACCGGCACACAGCACGGCCTACCGCAGCGGCGGCCTGAGGCGTGCCCCAGCTCAGCCCGTCAGACTCGCGGGCCGAGCCGGGGCACGCCAATCTATCCCGCGTAGCCGCTCCTCAAGCACTCGCTCAGGTCGTCCTGCCTGACGACGTTCGCTGATCGGTCCGCTGGAGGCTGGTGCGGCGGAGGCCGGCGAGTTGGACATAGATCTCGCGTTTGGCGGTGGCGGTGCCGCGTTGGTTGATGACGTAGCCGGTGAGCCAGATCCAGCCGTGGTAGGTGGGTCGGTCGCAGACGGAGACGACGCGGAAGGTGAGGGCGCGGTCGCCGGCGAACTGCACGGAGGCGTCGCCGTCGATCCGTAGCAGGTCGCCGGGTTCGGGTCGGGCAGTCACCAGTGGCCCTCGTTCGGTGGCCGGCACTCGCGGGCGTGCATGGTCTGCCAGTCGCGCAGGGCTCGCTTGAGTCGGTCGTTCTCCTGGTTCAGGATGCGAATCTGCCGGTGCAGGTCGGTCAGCTCGTCGGCGAGCTGGGCCTGGAATTCGCGTACCTGGTCGGGGTCGACGCCACGGCGGCGCGGGTCGAAGGTGCGGGTGCGTACCTCGTGCGGGGTCAACCGGTTCGGGAGGCCGGTGCCATAGAGCCGGCCGGATCGATACACCTGGGCCACGACGGATCCTCTCCGGGGCAGGCGGGAGCGCGGCGGGGGGGGGGGGGGGCGCGGCCCCCCCCCCCCCCCCGGGGGGGGCCCCAGCACGATGACCCGCGGCGCCGGGCCGGAG
>NZ_JBEYIX010000057.1:0-39649 GCF_040636055.1 Micromonospora sp. NPDC006766
GTTGAACGCCTTCGCCATCACCTTCAGCGACCGCTTCCCAGCCGCTGAAACCTACTAACCAAGATCGCCGGAAACACCGTTAGCGAGACAGCCCCGTTTGCCATGGCTGGTCTGCGATCGCGAGTGGGCGGCAAGCTATGGGTCCGCCGCCCATAGACCAGGTGCCGGAGCACGCGTGGCGTGCTCCGGCACCGGTCGCGAGCCGGCCGGCACCGGCTCGCCGTCATCTCCTCACAGGCGGGCCTTCAGGTAGGCGCCGGCTGCGAGCAGCTGCGTGCGGGCCGCTTCGTGGGTGGCGGTGCTGGCCGCCGCCGAGAACCGGTCCAGGGCAGCCTTGGCCTGCTCCGGCCGGCCCGCCGCCGCCGTACTCTTGGCCGCCTGGAGCTGGCCGAACAGCTGGCCGGCGAGATCCTCGCTGATCAGACGGTCCGCCTGGTACTGCCGCACCAGCGCCTGGGCGTTGTCGTAGGTGGCGACGATCTCGAAGGAGACCGTCACTTCCGTGACGTTGCCGGCCAGGTCGGTCGCCACGACGGTCAGCTTGTGACCGCCCGCCGTGGGCTTCGCACCCGCACCGCTCTCGATCGCCACCCCGTCCAGCCGGAGGGCCACCGAGTCGACGCCAGACGTGGCGTCCCGTGCCGTGGCGGCGATCGGCAGTGACCTGCCGAGGTCGTACTTGCCGCCGTTTGCCACACCGTCGACGGTCACGACCGGGGCCGTGGTGTCGACGGCCAGGGACACCGTCTTCGGCGCGGAGATGTTGCCGGCCTCGTCGATCGCCCGGAACCGCAGTTCCCGCCGGCCGTCCTCAACCTGGATCGGTTCGCGGTACTGGCTCCAGGCGCCGTCGCTCTGGGCGAACTCGATGCGGACCGGGCCGGGGCGGTCATCGGTTGCCGAGGCGGTGACCGTCGGCGCCGAGGTGTACCAACCGCGCTTGCCGTTCGGCTGCGCCGGGTCGATCGACACGGTCAGGCTCGGCGCCGTCGTGTCGAGGACCCGGAAGTAGTCGAACCCGACGGTGACCGGCTGGACCTGCTCTGGACCGATCGCCATCAGGCCGAACGACGTCATCACGGCGTCGTTGGTGACCGGCTGGCCCAGCGAGGTCCAGTTGATCCCGCCGTCGCTGATCTGGGCCGAGTAGGTGTTCCCACTCCGGCTCAGCCGCAGGTAGTACCAGCCGCTCTCGGACGAGTTGGCGATGTCGGTCGACCGGTTGCCGCCGTTGCCGAACTGCGCGTTGCGTTCCGAGACCAGCTCGGCGCGCAGGTTGGTCGGCGTTCCGGCGTTGTTGTTGGCCACGACGTCGAACTTCACGTAGTTGTCGTCGTTGTTGTAGACCAGGAGGCCGGCGAGCTGCCACTTGTGCAGCATGGTCGGCGTCAGCCTGGTCTCGATCGTCCAGTCACCGGCGGCGACGTCCGCGGGGATCTTCTGCAGGATGAAGTTCCGCGGCGAGGTGTTGCTGGTGCCGTTGATGTCGCCCGGCTGGGTCTCGATGCGCAGCGCGCCGCCGCTCACCGCGACCTTGGACGAGTCGTACCGCACCACCGAGTTCCACCGGCAGCCGTCGAGAGCGCTGCCGTCGAACTCGTCGCTGGGCGCGCGGACCCCGTCGTCCGTGCCGTCCGGCGTGATGGTGAAGTGATCGAACACGGCGTTGACCTGCGCCGTCCCGGTGTCCCCGGCAGCCACGAGGCCGACGGTCGCGTTCGGGATGACGTTCGCGGAGCCGGCGAGCGCCGTCCAGGTCTGGCCGTCGGCGGAGTACGCCGCGGTCAGCTTCTGACCGTCGCTGACCAGTCGCAGGTACGCGGTGGACGGGAAGTCCGCCGGCACACCCACGTTGGCGTGCCAGCTCCGCGTTCCGCCGGCCTCGGTCTGGAACTCCATGAGCCGACCACCCGAGGAGCTACGGGTGAACGCCAGCTTGACGTAGTCGTTGTCGGTGCCGTGCATGAGCAGACCGGCGTGCTGCCACTCGCGGTTGTGCAGGATGTTCACCTTCGTGGTGATCGTCCACGGCCCGGTCTTCGCGCGCTGACCGACGTAGCTGATCGGCCCGGTGTTCGCCTCGTTGATGTCACCGTTGGTGACCGGCAGCACCAGCCCGCCGTTGGTGACCCGCACCGGCAGGTTCGGCGCATTCCGCACCGTGGTCCACCGGCTGGTGTTGAGCGTGTCACCGTCGAAGGTGTCCGAGCCGCGGATCGCGCAGCCCGGAGCGGTCTCCGGCGGCACCGGGTGGATGGCATTGTCGACCAGGGTGAAGCCGGTGAACTTCACCTGGCTGGTGGCCGACGCGTTGTGCGCGGTGACCGCGAGTCCGATGTCCTGCGGGCTGGCCGCGCCGGGCAGCGTGACCGGGTCGCCGACCAGGGTGAACGACTTCCCGTCCTTGCTCCAGTACCCGTAGTACTTCCCGCCGTCGCGCACGATCCGCACCCAGGCCGGGTAGCTGGTCGTGCTGGCGCCGGTGCTTGCGTCGAGCTGGCCGTTGCCGTCGGTGTCGCGCAGCCACTCGAACCCGGAGCCCGCCCGCAACGTCATCGCCGCGTACCCGGGCGACTTGCCCGGCTTGGTGATGTCGTTGCGGACGATCAGACCTGCCTTGGCGGAGTTGTTCGTGTTCGTCTGGCTCTCGATCTTCACCGTGGCGGTCCAGGTGTTGCCGGCCGCCCCCGGCAGGTACACCGAGCCGTACTGGTCGGTGCCCTGCCACATGTTCTCGCCGCCGGCGTTGATGATCCAGGTGTCCCGGTCCGGCCGGTCGAAAGCGGCGGTGGTGTTGCTGTAGGTCTGCCACGATCCGTAGAGGTCACCGACCTCGACCTGCACGACGCGGGACTTCGTTTGGTAGCCCTTGTTGTTGGTCGCGACCGCGGTCAGCTGGTAGCGCTTCTCGGTGGAGGCGTTCCACTTCATGGAGTACGGCGCTGTGGTGTCGATGCCGATCGACGTGCCGTCGACGAAGAACTCGACCTTGGTGATCGTGTTCTCCGCGTCGCTCGCGGCGGCGGTCACCTGGGTCTCGCCCGGCTTCAGCTTGTCGGCCGGCGTCGGGGAGGTCACCGCGATCTTCGGCTTGGACGTCGGCGAGATGCCCTTGCCGTCGGCCTCGATGAAGTTCAGGCGCCGCTCACCCGCACCCGGGAACACCACGTACAGGGTGAACGTCTCGCCGGGGTCGGACACCTCGACCGGGACGTCCACGTAGCCGCTGCCGGTCGCCGGCACCTGCGCGGTGCCGAGCAGCTCACCGTCCGGCGCGCCCCGCCGCAGCTCGATCCTGCTTGCGGTGGCGGCCGACGCGCGCAGGACCAACCGGTCGACGTTGTGCAGGTTGACCGGGTCGTACGACGCCCAGGCGCCGTTCTGGCCGGTGATGGAGTTCCCGTGGCCCTCGACGTCCCGCGACGCGGCGACCGTCATGTTCGACGACTTGGCGAAGAACTCCGCCTCCCGCTGCTTGGGGAACATCAGGGTGGTGTCCGAACCGGTCAGGCTCGGGATGCCACCCGGCCCGCCGGAGTCGGCGTAGCGGCCGTCGAGCGCGTAGAAGACGTTCATGTCCTCGCCGTGCCCGCCACCGAGGTCGGCGACCACCTTGCCGGTGCGTCCGTGCAGCGGTTCGGCCGGGTGCGCGTGCTCGTCGTGGCCCATCGCCGGCTGGATCACCACGTCGGCGTCGTCGATCTGGGTGTCCTCGGCGTCGGTGACCGACAGGTCCCAGCTGATTTCGTCACCGAAGTCGAAGAACGCGCCGTTGGGCGGCAGGTTGAACTTCACCTTCGGCCGGGTGTTGCCGACCGTGATCGGCACCGTCGTCGTACCGGTCTTGCCGTGCGGGTCGGTCACCGTGAGCCGGGCGTTGTAGACGCCGTTCGTGGTGTAGGTGAAGGTCGGCTTCAGCTCGGTGGAGTCGACAGTGCCGTCACCGGTGAAGTCCCACTCGTACCGTAGCTGCTCGTTTTCCGGGTCGGTGCTGCCGGAGCCGTCGAAGCGGACCTGCAGCGGTGCCTGGCCGGAGTCGGGCGATGCGCTGATCTTCGCCGTGGGCGAGCGCGAGCCGGAGACGTAGTCGACCCGGTACAGCCCCGAGTTGGGGTTGTCGCGGCCGAACCCGCCACCCCAGTCCAGCACGTACATCGAGCCGTCGGGACCGAACTTGGAGTCGATCGGGGCAAGGAACTGCTGCTTCGGCAGGAAGGGGTTGACCTTCTCGATTCCACCCTTCCCGTTCGGGATGATCGAGTACATCTTGTTCCGCGCCCACTCGTAGAAGAAGGGCATGCCGTCGTAGAAGGCCGGGAACTTGGTGTCCGACTGCAGGTTCGGGTCGTAGCGGTAGAACGGGCCGCCCATCGGACCCAGGCCACCACCCTGCGGAATCACAGACGGCACCGAGGAACGCTTGTAGCCGTACCACATCGTGGCCGGCTTGGCCGGCGGCAGCTCGGTCAGGCCGGTGTTGCGGATCGAGTCGTTGATCGGCTTGTTGCAGTCGAAGTACGGGCCGACCGTCACCGGGTTCGTCCGGTAGTCCACGTCCCGGAACGGCTCGTTGTTGCCCATGCACAGCGGCCAGCCGTAGAAGCCGGGCTCGGTGATGAGGTTCCACTCGGAGATGCCGGCGGGTCCACGGTCAGGGTTGTCGTTGCTGTTGTCCGGCGAGTAGTCCGCCATCCCGATGGCCCCGGTCGCCGGGTCGATCGAGAACCGGAACGGGTTGCGGAAGCCCATCGCGTAGATCTCCGGCCGGGTCTTCGGCGTGCCCGGCGCGAACATGTTGCCCGCGGGGATGGAGTAGCTGCCGTCCGGCTCGGGGTGGATCCGCAGGAGCTTGCCGCGCAGGTCGTTGGTGTTGGCCGAGGTCGCCCGCGCGTCGTGGAACGTGCCGTCCCGTTCGGACAACGGCGCGTAGCCGCCGGACGGCTCGGAGTGCGGGTTCACGTCGTCGCCGACGCTCAGGTAGAGGTTCCCGTCGGGGCCGAACGCGAGGCCGCCGCCGGTGTGGCCGGGCTCGTCGGGCAGCCGGCGCGCCGGCACCTGCAGCAGGATCTTCTCGCTGGCGCGGTCAATCTGCGAGCCGGGCCCGACGGTGAGACGGGACAGGCGGCTGAAGAAGTTCGCCGGGTCGCTGTCGTTCGCGCTCGCCGGCGCGTAGTAGACGTAGAGGTAGCCGTTCTGGGCGAACTTCGGGTCGAGCGCGATGCCCAGCAGGCCGTCCTCACCGCCGGAGTACACCGGGATGGTGATCGCGGTGGAGGTGGTCTTGGTCCGCGGGTCATACACCCGGATCTGGCCGCGCACCAGTTCGGTGAAGAAGACCCGGCCGTCCGGTGCGACGTCCATGGCGAACGGGGCGCTGGTGTTCTGGTCGAGTGGGACCCGTTCGAACTGGTCCCATTTCGTGCCGCCGCAGTCGCCCTCGACCATGCCGGCCGCCCACTTGACGCCGCCGACGATGTGCTGCACCAGCGGCTGCTCGTTGGTGTAGTGCGCGCCGAAGTGGCCCATGCCGGTCATCCAGGCACGGCCGCCGTCGTAGGGCTTGCACCAGGAGATCGGGTGGTCGTATCCCATGGCGTTGCCGCCCGGGTTGTATGTCGTCTCGTCCATCGTGGCGAGCACGTGCGCGTCGCCGCGGACGTTGAGCGAGTAGTTGTACCATTCGTCGGCGCGCGCCCACCGCTGCGGCAGGTGCTCCGTCGACGGGTGGACGTGGTCCTCGACGCGGACGGTGCCCGGCAGGCCGGGGCTGTTGCCGGTGGCGGCGTGACCGGGCATCAGGCTCCCGATCATCTTGTCCCACCACGCGTAGTCGCCGCGCATGTCGGTCGCGTTGTGGATGGCGACGATGCCGTTCCCGGCGCGCATGTAGCGCTCCATCGCCGCCTTCTGGTCGGCGTTCCACGGGTCGCCGGAAGCCTGGAACATCACCAGGGCGTCGAAGTGCGCGAGATCCTCGTCGTTGAAGATTGACGAGTCCTCGGTGTGCTGCGAGGTGATCCCGGCCTTGGCGAAGGCGGCCTCCAGCACGGGAACGCCCTGCTCGATCGCCTCGGTGTGCCGGAACTGAGTGGTCTTGGTGAAGATCAGCACGTGGGCTTGGCCGTGCGGGCCCGGGTGTGCGGCCGCCGGCGCTGGGCTGATCATGGATAGCGCGAGCGCGCCGACGACGGGTATCGCGAACAATCGTCCCCACCGGGAACGCCAGGTCACGTTCATGAGATGCGGTACCTCTCTGGGATGCGAGGAACTACTGGTGTGGTCATGACCGTGCGGCGTGCCGGCGCCGTCGGACTGCGTGGAGTTGGCGGTCGGTTCTAGGGCATCACCGCCCGCAGGAACATCAGGCCGTCCACGGCGATCGCGTCCTGGCTCGTGGCGAGCGGACGCCAGATGGAGGCGGCCGTCGCGATCGCAGCGTTCTCCGCGGTGAAGGACTCGATGCACAGCGGACCCGCATAGCCCGCCTCGTCCAGCGCGGCGAGGATCGCCGGCCAGTCCATGTGGTCGGCGCCGGGCGCGCCGCGGTCGTTGCCGCACACCTGGACGTGTGCCACCCGGCCGGCCGCCGAGCGGATCGCCGCCGGGATGTTCTTCTCCTCGATGTTCTGGTGGTAGAGGTCCAGTGCGACCCCGCAGTGCGGCAGGTCGCCGATCGCCTCGAGAGTCTGGCCGATGGTGTTGAGCAGGCTCGTCTCGTAGCGGTTGAGCGGCTCGACGGCCACCGCGACGCCGGCCGCGCCCGCGTACTCGACGACGGGAGCGAGGCTCTCCCGCAGCTGCGTGTACGCGGCGGCCCGCTCGGCCACTGACAGCCGCCAGGTCCGGCCGACCGAGGCGTACGCCGGCCCGGCGATCACCGGCGAGCCGACGGTCGCGGCGGCGTCCACCACGGCGAACAGATAATCCTGCGTGGATCGGATGGTGGCCGGGTCGGCCGCGGTCAGTTCACGACCGGGTGGCATCACGAGGCACACGGTGGCGCCGAGACCGTGGTCGGCGAGAACCTGCGCGGCCCGCCTCGGCTCCCAGTCGCCCGGGTTCTCCACCGGGAGCTCGAGCACGTCGAAGCCCCACCCCGCCACCTTGGCCGCGAGGGCGGCCAAGGTGGCGTCGGTCAGCGGCGAGGTCCACACCCAGGTGTTGACCCCGACGGGGTGTCTGGTCACTTCCACGGCCCCGGGTAGCCCGGCATCTCCTCGCAGCCGCACATCGCGTAGTGCAGGGGCGGCATGTCCTGCTTGACGTAGTCCTTGACGTTGTCGCCGGTGATCCGCGGCTGCGGCAGGACCCACTCCTGCGGTACCTGCTCGCCCTTGAGGATCTTCAGCGCGGCGATGATCGGCGTACGCCACTGGTACGTGGGATATGTCGGCGCGATGGCGGTCAGGCCCTCGTCGGCCCAGAGCCGCAGGAAGTCCTGCTGGTCCTCACCGACGATGGCGGGCACGTCGACTCCGGCGTCCTGGAACGCCTCGACCGCGGCGACGGCGGTCGCGCCGGCGTCCATCCACACGCCGTCGATGCGACCCTCGCGCTGGATGTAGTCGGAAACGATGCTCTTGGTCTTCGCCGCGTCACCGTCGGTGAACTCCACGCCGGCGACCTTGAGCCCGCTGCCCGCGAAGATCTCGTTGGCGGCCGCCCAGCGCTGCTCGAGCACGTCCACGCCGGGCAGGATGCGCAGGGCGAGGATTTTGCCGCCCGGCTTGACCTTCTCCTTCAGGAACTCGGCGCCGTCCGCGCCGAAGGCGAAGCCGCCGATGGGGTGGACGAAGGTAACCGGGCAGCTGGTGTTGACGCCCCGGTCGAAGACGATCACCGGCACGCCGGTCTGGCACGCCTGCTCGACGGCCGGCGTCAGCGTGGCGGTCGTGTTCGGCGAGATGATGATCGCGGAGCACTTCTTGCCAGCCAGCGACTGGATGTCGCTGATCTGCTTGTCGTCCTTGCCCTCCGCATCCAGCACGGTGAACGTGGTGATCTCCGAGTGCAGCTTCACCTCCTGCTGCATGGTCTTGTAACCCACCTGCCGCCACGGGTTGTTCACCGCCGCGTTGGAGAAGCAGATGGTGTAGTTCCCGCCAGGCTTGGCGAACTTCGCGGTGTCGACCAGTTCCGGCTCGAGCATCTGCTCCCACGGCTTGCCGTCCGGGCCCTGGGGCGTGGCGTTGCGGAACGCCAGCTGGCGGTTGTACTCAGCCTGGTCGAAGAACTTCGACTTGCTCGTGTCCGAATTGGGTGAATCGGTGGCACTGGTCTTGCCTTCGGGCAGGTCGCTCGAGCACCCGGCGAGTGCCAGTGCGCCCGCGACGACCGCCAGGCCCCATTTCTTGGTCATTATCGTTGATCTCCTTATTAACCTTGGGACTAGGAGGAGGCGGGTTGCGTGGGCTGCGCGCTGCTGCGTTGTTTCGGCCACCAGCGCAGCCGCTGCCGTGCGCCGCTGCCGAGGGAGGCGTAGGCGACGGCGGCGATGATGATCACGCCTTGCACGGCCGACTCGAGGGCGCCGCTCACGCCGAGCAGGTTCAACAGCGCGAACAGTGCCTCCAGAGAAAGCGCGCCGGCGGCGGCCGCGACCACCGACCCGCGCCCGCCGCCGAGGAGCACACCGCCCAGCACGACGGCAGTGATCGCCCGGAACTCCAGGCCGTTGCCGACCTGCGCCGAGACGCCAGCAAACCCGCCGAGCAGGATCGCGGCGACCGCGGCGAGGAGCCCGGACAGGATGAACGCGAGCATCCGGAGCCGGTGGACCTGGCCGCCGGAAAGCCGCACGGCAGCCTCGTTGTCGCCGACCGCGACCAGCGCCCGGCCGGTGCCGCCGCGCATGAACAGCGCCGCGGCCACCAGGATCGCCAGCAGGATCAGCACCGACCATGGGACCTCGCCGAGCACCGGCACATCCAGGGTGCCGCGCCCGAACGTCCGGAACCCGGTGGACAGCGCGCCTCGGGGAGCACCACCGGTCCAGAGGAAGATCGCGCCGTCGAGCACGAGCAGCATGCCGAGCGTGACGATGAACGACGGCACGAGGAGCTTCGTCGTGACCAGCCCGTTGATCAGGCCGACCAGCAGGCCGAACCCGAGCACGAGCAGGATCACCCCCGCCGTTGCGGACTCTTCCCCGTTGATCAGCCGGGCCGCGATGACCACCCCGGCGGTCACCAGCGCACCAACCGACAGGTCGAACCCGCCGGAGACGATCACGAAGTACTGCCCGATCGCGAGGATCATCAATGGTGCGGCACGCTTGAGCAGCGCCAGGTAGCCGGACGGCTCGGCGTAGGCCGGGCCGGTGATCGCGAGGCCGATGAGCAGCAGGAGCAGGACGACGAGCACCGGCGCGGTGCCCTCGGCCAGGCGGGGGCGCCAGGTCATGTCAACCTCCCACGTGCGCGGTTTCCGATCATGCGGCGGGCGTAGAGCGCGACCGCGGTCACGAGTACGACACCGCGCACCACGTCCTTGAAGAACGGGTCGACTTCGAGGGCGTCGAAGATCGTGTCCAGTGTGGCGAGGATGAGGACACCGCCGATCGTGCCGATGACGCCGCCCCGGCCCCCGGCGAGCAGCGTCCCGCCGAGCACGACGGCGGCGATCGACTCCAGGTCGTACCCGGCGTCGGTGCCGACGTACGGGGCGCCCGATCCGAGCCGGCTGGCGAGGTAGATCCCGGTGAGTCCGGCCGCGACCGAGCACAGCACGTGCGCGGTGACGATGACCCGGCGGGTGGGCACCCCGGACAGCCGGGCGACCTCGATGTCGCCGCCGACGGCGTACATGTGGTAGCCGGGGCGGGTCCGCGACAGATACCACCAGGACAGCGCGGCGGCAGCCAGCATGAGCAGCGCCGCGACCGGCACCGGGCCGATCCGGTCATAACCGAGGTGCTGGAAGCCGCGCGGTACGTCGCCGGTCGGGCCGGTGTAGTTGTTCTCGAGGTAGCCGCGCAGGATCAGCGCCACGCCGAGCGTCGCGATGAACGCGTTGGCCTTGAGGACGGTGATGACCAGCCCGTTGACCAGGCCGACGCCGGCGGCCACGGCGAGCGCGAGCAGCACGCCGGGCACCACCATCCCGTCCCGCCCGGCCATCGTCTGCGCCGCGATCAGCGAGGTGAGGCCGACCAGGTAGGCGACGGACAGGTCGAGGGACCCGGTGAGGATCACCATCGTCTGTCCGATCGCCACCAGCCCGAGGGCGGTCGCCCGGGTGAGGATGTTGAGGATGCCGCCCTGGTCGAGCAGGACCTCGCCGCGCAGCCCGACGAGCACGCTGCCGATGACAAGCAGGGCGACGAGAGCGACGTAGACGATGACGGTCGGCGTGAGCCGGCTCCGCACACTCGACCGCGTGGCATCCTGCTTCAGCGGTAAGGTGTGCTCCTGAACAGTGCTCACGCCACCTCACCGATCCCGTGCCCGGTGGCCAGTGCCATCACAGCCCCCTCACTCGCGCCGGCGGGCAGCTCGCCGGCCAGCGCACCGTCATGCATGACGAGGATCCGGTCGCTCATCCCGATCAGCTCGGGAAGCTCCGAGGAGATCATCAGCACCGCCACGCCGCGCCTGGCGAGGTCGCGCAGTAGCTCGTGCACGGCCCGCTTCGCGCCGACGTCGATGCCGCGCGTCGGCTCGTCGACCACCAGCACCCTCGGCTCGACCGCCAGCCACTTGGCGAGCACGACCTTCTGTTGGTTGCCGCCGGACAGGAAGCGCACCTCCTGGTGCTCGCCTCGGGCCACCACCGTCACCAGGTCGAGCAACGCCGCCACGTCCGACGTCGCGCGGGAGCGCGCGCCGCGCAGCGCGGCGCGGCGCACCAGCAACGTGTTGTCGCGCACGGACTGGCGAAGTGCCAGCCCGTCCCCCTTGCGGTCTTCGGTGACCAGCGCGATCCCGTTGCGTACGGCGGTTCGGGGCCGGGTCACCCGCTGGGCCACCCCGTCCAGTTCCAACAAGCCGCGAGTGAACGGCTCGACGCCGAACACCGCGCGGGCGACCGCCGAGCGGCCAGACCCTTGCAGCCCAGCCAGCCCGACGATCTCCCCGGCGCGCACCTCGAGATTCAGGTCGCGCAGGCGGTCGTTGCCGGCGCCGCGCAACGCGAGCCGGACCGGCCCGAGCTCGTCGGGCACCGCCCGGTCCGGGTAATACTCGCCCAGGTCGCGGCCCACCATGTGCCGGACAAGGTCCTCCGAGGTCAGCTCGCTGGTCGGGGCGCAGGTGACGAACTGGCCGTCCTTGAGCACGGTGATCCGGTCGGAAAGGTCGAACACCTCCCGCATGCGGTGCGAGACGTAGAGGATCGCGATGCCCCGCTCGCGCAGCCGGCGCACCAGGTCGTAGAGCAGCTCGACCTCGTGATCGGCGAGCGCGGCGGTCGGCTCGTCCATGCCCAGCACCCGAGCGTTGGTCGACAGCGCCTTGACGATCTCCACGACCTGCCGCTGGGCGACCGATAGCGACGACACGGTGTCGTTCGGATCGATCCCGTCCTCGCCGAGCCAGTCCAGCAGCTCGCGGGTGTCGGCCACCATGCGCCGCCGGTCGACCTGCATCCGCCGCACGGGCTCGCGGCCGAGGTAGACGTTCTCGGCGACGGTGCGATGCGGCAGCAGGCTGAACTCCTGGTGGATGATCGCGATGCCGGCCCGCTGTGCGTCTGTGGGGCTGGCGAACGACACCTCGGCGCCGTCGACCTCGATGGTGCCGCCGTCCGGCCGGTGCACCCCGGCCAGCACCTTGAGCAGCGTGGACTTGCCCGCGCCGTTCTCGCCCATCACGGCGTGCACCTCGCCGCCACGCAGCTCCAGGTCCACACCGCGCAGCACCGGCACGCGGAGGAAGGACTTGGTGATCCCGGTCAGGCGCACACTCGTCGTTGTGCCGGGCGTCATGCCGGCACCTCTGTCCAGGCGCCGTCCGCGGTCGCGGAGGCCAGCACCGCGTCGGTGATCCGGACGGCGCGCAGGCCGTCCGCGAACGTTGGCAGGCCGTCCGGGGCGTCCCCACCGCGCACCGCCCGGTAGGTGTCGGCGACGAACGCGTCAAAGCAGTCCTGGTAGCCCTGCGCGTGCCCGGCCGGCAGCCGGACGTAGCGAGCGGCGGAGGGATGCAGCGCGCCGGGGTCACGCAGCAGCGTCTGGCCGCTCTCGCGCCGGCCGACCCACAGTCGCTCCGGGTCCTCCTGGTCGAAGCCGAAGCTCGCCTCAGTGCCGGAAAGCTCCAGGTGCAGCCGGTTCTTGCGACCTGCGGCGACCTGCGACACCATCAGCGTGCCGACCATGCCGGCGGTCGTGGTGAACTGCACGGCGGCCAGGTCCTCGGTGGGCTGCCCGGTCCTGCGGGCGCGTTCATGCACGACCGCGGTGCGCGCGGACAGCCGGGCGATCCGGTCGCCCGTGACGAACTCGAACAGGTCGCACCAGTGCGAGCCGATATCGGCGAACGCCCGCGACGGCCCGCCGAGCGCAGCGTCGACCCGCCAGTCGTCGTCGGACGGGCGGGACAGCCAGTCCTGGAGGTAGCTGCCGGTCACGCTGGCGACGACGCCGGCCTCGCCCGCGGCCAGCCGGGCCCGCAACTCGCGCACCATCGGGTGGAAGCGGTAGACGAACGGCACCGTGGCCACCCGATCACCGGCCGCCTCCACCAGCGCCACGGCCTCGGCGCTTCCCGTGGCGAGCGGCTTTTCGCAGATGACGTGCACGCCGGCGGCGAGCGCGGCGGCGGCGACGGGAGCGTGCGACGCGTTGGGTGTGCACACATGCAGCACGTCGATCTCGGCGTCGTCGAGCAAGGCCGTCACATCCGGATAGCCCTCGTGTGCGCCGACCGCGCGAGCCGCGGCGGCGGCGCCCTCGGGGCGCGACGCCACCGCGGCCACGACGGTCGCTCCGGCGCGGCGAGCCGCCTCCGCGTGCACCTGCCCCATGAACCCCGCGCCTATAACCGCCACGTGCAGCGTCTGCTGCTCGGATTCGAGCCCACTAGACGCCTCTGTTAGACCGGTCACAGACATGTCGACGACCGTAAACCCACTTATGGCGGCCGTCAACCAAAAGTTGGTCGACTGTCGCCAATACCGAGATGGTCAACAACTTAAGTCCCCGTGTCCGCCGACGGAACCCGACGGGCCAGCTTTAATTGGGGGATGAACCACGGGCAAAGCGCCGCGCCGACATCGCCCGGCGAGCTGCTACAGCTGCTGCGGGACGGGCAGGCACGCACCCGTGCCGAGCTGGCGGCCGAGACCGGACTGGCCCGATCGACCGTGCGCCTGCGTCTCGACGCGCTCATGGACGCCGGGCTGGTGGCCGGCCGCGGCAACGACGCCCCCACCGGCGGCCGCCCCGCGAGCAGGTTCGTGTTCAACCCTCGGGCGCGGGTCGTGCTGGCGGCCGACGTCGGGGCCACCCACGCCACCATCGCCATCGCCGACCTGACCGGTGAACCACTGGCCATCGAGAGGCTCCCGCTGGACGTCGCCGACGGCCCGGACGCGGTGCTCGACCTGCTCATCGACACCTGGCGACGGATGCGCGACAACCAGGACCCCGCCACCCCCATCGCCGGCGTTGGCATCGGGCTGCCCGGCCCGGTCGAGCACTCCACCGGCAAGCCGAACCACCCACCGCTCATGCCGGGCTGGAACGGATACGACGTGCCCACGCGGATCGCCGCCGACTTTGCCGTGCCGATCCTGGTGGACAACGAGGTCAACCTGATGGCGCTCGGGGAGCACATCCGCTGCTTCCCGGACGAGGCAAACATGATCTTCGTCAAGATCGCAACCGGTATCGGATCCGGCCTGATCAGCAACGACCAACTGCACCGAGGCGACGTCGGTGCGGCGGGCGACCTCGGACACATCCGTGCCCCGCACGGGGGCGACGTGCCCTGCCGCTGCGGCAACAGCGGATGCCTGGAGGCAGTAGCCAGCGGCCCCGCCATCGCAGCAAAGCTCCGCGCCGCCGGCCTCGACGCGACGACCAACGCCGACGTCGTGGCCCTGGTGCAGGCCGGCAACCCAATCGCCGGCCAAGCAGTACGGCAGGCCGGCCGGGACATCGGGGAGGTGCTGGCCGCCGGCGTCAGCCTGTTCAACCCATCGCTGATCGTGATCGGCGGAGCCCTCGCGCAGGCCGGTGAGATCCTGCTGGCAGGCGTACGGGAGTCGATCTACCGTCGTTCCCTGCCGCTGGCCACCGAGCGCCTGCGCATCGTCACCTCACAGGCCGGTGCGAACGCGGGCGTCGTCGGCGCCGCGGTGATGGTCGTCCAGCATGTCCTATCCCCTACCGTGCTGGACCGCGAACTGGCCTGAACCGGGACTACCCGAGTTGCGGGCGGCGTGCGAGATAGACCACATAGCGGTCGGGTGGTTGCGCGCCGACGAGCCTGGCGTACCGGTCTGTGGCGGCGGCGGCGCGGTCGCCAACGGCGACCACCTTGCTCAGCTGCGACCGCAGTCTCGGTGGCGCGGCGACTGTCACCCGCAGACCGTCGGTGGTGGCGAGGTTAGGCGTGTTCCCAGGGCAGTGGCCGGGCCGGCTCGCTGTCCTGCGGTGTGCTGATGCCGGCGATAAGGTACTGGCCCTCGGGACCACGCCGCTCGAAGTCCAGCAGCAGCGGCAGGCCGGCGTCCGGCGGTGCCGCGGCGGCGGGGCACGAGGCGAAGCAGTACTGCACGCCGACCGGTACCCTGCGGGCTGCGGCCATGTCGAACGTTGGCGCGTTGCCGAACGTGTAGTCCCACCGCGTGACGTGCAACCCCCGCAGCTGCCGGTACAACGCGTGGTAGTGCTCGACGAGCTTGCTGTCTTCGGGGGCGACGGCGGCCATCCACCCGGCCTCGTCCCCGGCGATTAAGGCCGCGCTCTGCGCAGTCAACCGCTGGCGAATCAGCGCCCAATAGTCGACCAGATGCCGGGAGGAGGACGTCGTCGGCGCGCTGGCACCGCCGGGCGGAGGAGGACACCGCAACTCGTCACAAGGAACAGTGCGGCAGCCAGCACGCCGACCAGGCGGCGGGATCGGCGTGGAGGAGATGAGACCGACAGCGCCGACACATCGATGGTCGCCATGGAGGCGACTCTAGCCATCCGCCTGCCGCAGCGGGGTCCCTCATCCCGACGCATCGGGCTGATGCCACGGACCGAGCGAACAAGTGCCGGACAGCTCGCCGCGGAGCCTGGCATGAGCGGCCCCCGCCCGCGGATCCCACTGCACAAGACCATCCCGCCGCGATTAAGGTGGGCCCGCCAAGGCCACCTCCACTGCGTCTGGCTCGGGTAAGGGGCGCGTATCCTTCCCACAAGGTGGGCAGCGCCCGGTTTCACGTAGTTCCTCCACCACGTCGGCTCGGGCACCAGCGGACCGCGGCCCAGGACGGCCATCCGGAGGCTGCCGAAGTCCGGCGCGAGAACGTCGAACCAGCGGGCGGCAACCGCATGACCCCGCTGTAGTGCGGATCGGCACGGGGTGTCCGTCCTTCCAGCGTTGACATCAGGCCGCCGGACGATCAGATCAGATGGCCGGCAGGTCGATGTCGTGCCGGCCGGCGACGGCACTCAGACGTACGATCTGGGTCAGGAGGTAGAGACATGGCCAGCGGCAGTGGTGCACCGCCTGGGTCACGGTACGTGGACCAGCGACATTTCGTGCTCGCTGCCTCCCTGTCCGACCTGCGCGGTCCGGTTCGCGGTGTGGTGACGCTCGATCGGTGGCTAAACTGGTCCGGCGACAGCACCTACGACCTCGACGACGCCGGTGATCTGCAGTTGATGTACCAGACGGTGCTGAACCAGGCTAATTCGGTCGACGACTTGCACCGGTGGCTGCACGGTCCCACGCTGCGCCGCTTGTGGCCCACCTTGTGGCTCCCGGCTCGGCTGCGGGCGTTGTGGCAGGCGCGCTTTCCCGAGCTGAGCACGCCGCCGCAGACGCTGGCCGGGTAGAAGTGGATCAAGCTGTCACGCTGTATCCAGAGCAGGGCTCCGGCGCCCGATGGCGACCAGTCGAGATGGGGAGACCCGGTGGAACATCTCGTGTTCGAACCGGGAGCGGCCCACCGTGTAGAGCTCCGGGCCCCCGAGGATCACCACGCGAACCAGGTGACTGGAGTGTGCCCGATCGGATGGTGGATCACCAGTTCCTAGCCGACCGCGGTGATGAACACACCGGCGGTGATGAACAGGTGTGAATCGGCCGCAAATGAGCCGATGCGGACCGCATCACAGATTCACACCGGCGAAGTAGAACGGTATCGCGACGATCGCGGCAACCAGCGGGTCCCACCGCCATGGCTGACATACCCGCCGCACCAACCGCAGAGGCCAGCGGTCATCGGCGTTCGGCGAAGTCCTGCGCTGACGCAGCCGCAGCCGGGTCTTCTTGTCCGCCGCATCGCCGGGAAACACAAGCCAGCCCCACCGGCCGGCCACCATCGCCCGCAGCCCGCTCAACCCTGCGCTGACCGCCGACAGCACCAGCCCGTACAGCACCGCACCCCAGAGGGCGTCGGCGACCGCCTTCCCGACCACCGGTTCGAGCGACACAACAACACCCATGCCACCGAACGCCCACAACGCGCCGAAGACTGTCCACGCGTAGCCTCGTTCCTGGTTCCGCAGGTTGGCCTCTACGGAGTGGGTCGGCCGCTCGACCGTCTGCCGGCGTAGCGTCACCCGGTCATCGGCCAACCCCGTCAACCAGACAACCGGACCTGCCATCAGGCGCACCAGACGACCGCCGGGGTCCGTGAGAAGATCCCTCGGACCCCGGTCGTATCTCAGAGCCAACCGCCTCGCCACCTACTCACCCTGCTGCCGCACGGGTGCCAGTACTTACAGGCCGTCTGGGCTCCCGCCGTGACAGCGTACCCGGTACCGGCGTACTTCCACGGATTGAATCTACGCTGAGCCTTACCGGCGGCCTTCTTCGCGTTCACCGCCGCCTTACTCAGCTTGCGCTTATTCTGCAGCTTCCGCGAGTTCTTCCCCGCCCTGTAGCCGGCCCGTGCATTCTGGGCGCTCTGATAGCCGGCTCGGGCCTTGTTCGCTGTCTTCGCCAATCTCATCCCGGTGCCACCGATGACAGCTCCGGCGATGCCCAAGCCACAGGAGACTGCCTTCCGCCCCTTGCAGGACGCCACCGCGTCGATGACTCCGAAGGCCAGCGATACCGCTCCCATCCACTGCAGACCAGGCACGAACGCCAAGACGCCGGTGACGGCCGAGATGGTGCCGGCATTCTGGATCAAGAAGGAGCCGGCCGATCTAGCGGCGGACGCTGCCGCGCCGGCGACCTTCTTGAGGCCGTTCTTGAGGGAGGAGAGGCCCCACTTTCCATCAAGGTCGAAGCAGTTGACTGGATCGCCAGAGCAGTAGTCGTAGGCGGTCGCGTTACCCCCCTCAGCGGGATCGACCTGCAGGAACCGGCCGATAGCCGGCAGATACAGCCGAACACCCATGAGGATGACTCCGCCGAGCGCCTCAGCGGACCGCTGTTTGCCGCCCAGCCAGCCGTACCGCTGGTCGGACTGTGCCTGCATCGGCGCGCCGAACTCGTCGTAGTCGAAAAGTTCGGGCTCGGTCAGCCCGGTGTCGATGGTGGCGGCCACGTCCCCGTGCAGGCTGCTCAGGTGCAGTCGGGTGCCACCGGCTGAGGATGTCGTGGCGACGAGATCTCCGTCAGGCGCCAAAACGTTCCGGGTGACCGTGCCCGTGGCATCCTCAAGGATCCATCGCGGCTTGTCAGAGTCGTCGCCGTAGTGGTTGAGCTTCGACGTAGTGTTGACCCAGGTTTCATCGACGAGGGTTTCGGTGGTGAAGGCCCGGAACCGGTGTGCGGGGTCGAGGGTCCAGGTCTGCCGGGTGTCGCCGAGCTGCTGTTGCTTGACCAGGTCGTTGGCGTAGTAGGTGTTGGTCAGCCCGCTCGGCAGGGCGGTGGTGCGGCCGAACTTGTCGTAGACGTAGCCGGCGTCGACCAAGCGGTCGGCGGTGTCGTAGCTATGGTCGTCCTCCGCATCGGCCGTGTCTTCCTGACACCCACCGTCGGTGCCCGGGGTGTAGGTAGCTTTGCGGGTGCGGTTGGACCGGTCGTCGTAGGTGTAGGCGCGGGTGACGCAGCCACCGGTGATGGCACTGTCGTGCCGGGTCTTCACCAGGCGGCCGAGCCGGTCGTAGTTGTAGTTCTTGGCGCCGCCGGTGTAGGAGTGGTTCACCCACTGGCCGGCGGTGTTCGCTACCACGGATTCGGAGTAGATCGTCTCGCCGTCGGAGTCGCGGGTGTAGGTGCGCTCCACCGCTTGCAGGTTGGCGTCGAGGCGATCCGTGCGAGTCAGACCGCCCGGGTATTTCAGCTCAGTGAGCTGCCCGTCGGGTGAATACTTGGCTCGGAAGGTGCCGGCCACGTTGTCGGTGACGCTGGTCAGCAGACCGCGCGGTTCCGTGTTCCGGTCATAGGCGTAGGTGGAGTAGCCGGTCGGATCGGAGACCTTGGCCGGCTTGCCGTACCGGTCGAACTCGTTGACGGTCCGGCCACCGTCCGCGTCGGTGTACACCGCGAGCCGGCCCAGCAGGTCGTACTCGCGGATAATCTTGGAGCCGTCAAAGCGGGTCTCGATCACGTTGCCCGTGGCGGTGTCGTAGACCGTGGTGACCGAGCCCAACGACCCACCGAGGTCGTTGGATACCGAGGTGGTGCTGACCCGGCCGGCTGGGTCGTAGTTGGTGGTGCTGACCCGGTAGGCACCCTCGACGTGGTCGACGACCTTCTCCGGGTCACCCCACCGGCTGTACCGCTCGATGTTGCGCCACGGCAGGCTGCCAGGCATCCTGGCCGAGTCGTGGCCGGTGATCGCGCCGTTGGCGTTGGTCACACATGGCTGGCCCGCCCACTCCGGCTTGTTCCCACACGACGCCTGGCTCGCGTTCGGACCGGCCGTGTAGTAGATCGTGGAGCTGCCCTTCGCGTCCGAGCCGGACGAACCGATGCCCCAAGATTTGATTACCCGACCCACGCTGTCGTACACCGTGTACGCGGTCAGGTTCTGGCCGCCCGGCCCGGCATCGGCGATCACCTTGGTCGGGGCCTTCAACACCCAGCCGGAGGCACCACCGTTGTGCGCGTCGTAGCCATTCTTGCTGACCCGCACGTCCACGTCGGGATAGCCGACGATCTGTGCGCCCTCGCTCTCGGTCGTCACCAGGTGATAGGTGGCGCCGTCCGGCTTGCCCTCGTCGTAGGTGTTCACCGTGTGCGTCCGGCCGATCACCGTGGCGCCGGCCGGCATCGCCTGCAGCGGCCCTGCGCCGTCCGGGTCGGCGACCGGGTTCTCCAGCACCATGGTGACAGTGGGGCCAAGAGTGTCGACCAGATCGATCCCGTCCGCGCTGTACGTGTTCACCGTCGACAGCGCCAGAGCCCGGCTGGCGGTGTCCGAGCCGGCCAGACCCAGCTCGGCAAGGTAGGTGTCGGCGTTGGGCAGGGTGCCCAGGGCGAGGGCCCGATCGCTGGCCTCGAGGGTGCGGATAACGTTGCCGAACCGGTCGTACTCCTGGGTGTCGATGTGCCCGCCGGGGGTGGCGGTGTTGACCTCCTTGCCGCCCGCGGAGAGGTAGTGCACGGTGGCGTAGGGATAGCCGCTGGCGCCGGGCGAGGTGGGGGTGGCCCGGTTACGACCGGGGCTGTCCTCCGGCCCGTACACGGCGGTGGCGTCGGTGGGCAGGTCGATCTGTCCCCAGGTGGCGATGGAGGCGGCGCCGAGGTTGTAGGGGCCGCCGGCGGCTTGGGTGAGCGGCACGTTGTAGACGACGTTGGTGGCGAGTTCGCCGTCGGTGGTGGTCTTGGAGCCCTGCTGCAACGCGGCGCGGCGGACCTTCAGCAGCCGGCCGGCGTTCTCGTCCCCGGCCAGGGTGGCGACCTGGTCGGCGGTGAGGGCTTTACCGTAGATGCGGACGTCGTCGATGCCGCCGTGCCAGGTGTTGGTGAAGGTGCCGTTCCACTGGGCCCGGCCGATGATGTACCCGCCGGTGGCGTTCCAGCCGCCGGTCGCGGCGGTGGTCGACTGCGGGACCCCGTCGACGTAGAGGGTCATCTTCCCGGCGGCGGTGTCGTAGACGCCCGTGAGGTGGGTCCACCGGCCGAGCACCGGCGCGGTGTTGGACGAGGCGCGGATCGGCAGCGACGTCGCGCTGTCGGTGTCCATCCGGGAGAACGCCCACCGGTCGGTGGCCTGCACGTAGTTGAGGAAGAACCCGCTGGTGTACGACCCGTTCTTGGACACCGCGGTCCGGTTGACCGACTTGTCGGTCAACCGCACCCACGCGGAGACGGTGTAGGAAGACGTGTTCGACAGGGCGGTGCCGGCCACCGTGATCTGCTGACCCGACGTCCCGGTGAACGTGGCCGCCTTGTCGGCCGGGTTGTTCGGGTCGTTGCCCTGCCCCCAACCGACCCCGCTGGCCATCGTGCCGGTCCGGCCGCTACCGGAGGAGTCGGCGACGGTGGTGCCGGACCCAGCGTCCAGATCCCAGCGCAGCGCCGCGGCGTCGACGTCCGGGTTGCCGTAGTCGAACATCCAGGGCAGCTCACCGGCCGGGGTGGCCTTGCTGACCCGGCCGGCGTTGTACTCGTAGCTGGTCTTCAAGGCGGGGCTGACTCGGGGGTCCCAGACCTCGCGGAGCTGGCCCAGGTTGTCGTAGGCGTACTTCGCGGTCTGGACGGCGGTCATCGCCGAGGTGTTCGGGTCCCAGGTCCACAGCTTCACCCCGGAAACGCGGTCGGTGTAGTCGCCGAACACAGTCTGGCTGAGCCCCGACGTGGTCGTGGTGGCGTACTCGTATTCGAGGACCTCGCAGCCCCGGGCCGGGGTCGCGGTGGTGCAGTTGTTCGTGTCGTCGACTCCCGGCTCGACCGGGTTGATCACCTTCTTGAGCAGCAGCCGGCTACCAGCGGTGTCGTAGAGGTACCGGGTGGTGCTGACGGACTCCGGGGTCCACGACGAGGTGGCCGCCCAGATCCCGCCCTGCACGGTGAACTCGGTGACCGTGCCATCGGCCTCGGACAGCCGGTACGCGGTGCTGCCGACCTTGGCCAGCACCATCCCCTCGGCGCCCGGCTCCGGGGTGTAGCTGACCCCGTCCGGGTTCTTCGCGAACGTGATCCACCCCCCGCCGATCGTGTTGACCTGGGCCAGCGACGGCTCGGGCAGGGTCACGGTCGTGTAGTCGACGTCGGCCGCGCCGCCCGTGGCGCCGCCGGTCCAGGCCGGGCCGAACGGGGCGACGATCTCGGTCATCGACAGGTTGTCCCAGTAGACCTTCTTCCCGGACCCGCCCTGAGTGCCGTTGTATAGGCGGAAGAACGCCTCGGTCGCGCCGGCGGGCACGGTCATATCGACCGACAGTTCCTGCCAGCCGTCGGTGTAGGCGGCCATCGGTGAGGCGACCTCGGTGACGGTGGTCCCGACCTTGTAGAAACCGACGATCCGCAAGCCACGCGTAGTGAATTCGGGCACCAGACCGGTCGCGGCCGGCACGTAGATCCAGCCGGTCATCCGGTACGTGCGCCCCGCCACCATGCCCAGCCGCATCCCGCCGCCGTCGCCGCCGACCGCGACATAGGTGTCGTTGCTGGTGGTGGTGACCGGGGTGATCTCCAGCGACGCGACCGGGGTCACCTCACCCTGCCCCCGCGCGGTCGACCGCGCCGCCGACGAGGTCGACGGCGTCGTGAACCCGGTCAGGTCGGTCGACACCTGCTGCTGGTTCGCGGTCAGCAGCTGCCCCATCGGCTGATAGCCATCGGTCGGCTTGCGCGACGACGATGACCGGCCCACCGACAGACCCAACTCGTCGGAGTCGGTGGAGGAGATTCCGTAGTCGCCGGTGAGCAGGTTGACCGAGCCCGGACCGATGTCGTCGCTCGCCGCGCCGTCACCGCTGGAATCGACCGACACCCGCAACCACGGCGTCGTGTAAGCGGGGGTGCCACCGGTGGCAGTGTAGATCTGCGCCCGCAGCTCCACGACACCGCCGACCAGACCAAGGGTGTCGGCGGCCGTCCAGATCGCGTACCCGCCCAGCGTGGACAGGGTGACCGGGCTGGCGGCGGTCGCGGTGATCGGCGCGCCGGTGGCCGAGGTCAGGTTCGCCGACGGCACCGGCAACGTCGCCCCTCCCGGCCCGCGCCGGTATTCGAAATAGGCGCGGGTGTAACCGGCCACCGGGGTGGTGACCTGCAGCTTGGTGCGTTTGACGATCGTCGCCCCCGGGAGGGGCTGCGCCAGCGCCGCCGCGCCCGCCTCGAACACGTAAAGGTTCGGGCTGGACAGGTTCCCCGCGGAGTCCTTCGCCTGCACCGTCAACGTGCGATGCCCGTCCCGCGGGCGCAACGTCACCGACGTCGCGGCGGTGGCCGGCAGTGTCGTCGCCGAGGACTCGTAGTCGAACTTGTACACGAACGCCGCCAGATCGTTCGTCCCCGACGCCGGGGTGAAGGTGAATGAGTCCGGTGCTTCCGCACCGCCGTGCGGCTGCCCATCGTTCTTGTAGATGCCGGCGGACACGAACGGCACCCCGGGCTTGACAGTGTCCACCGTCACCGTCGACCACCCGGTCCACGCGCCATAGACGTACGGGTCCTTGGCGCGCACCCGCCACTCGTACGCGGTGTCGTTGACCAGGTCGACCGGCACCTGCCACGACGCGGTCGACCCGTTCGTCCACGCCGGGCTACCCGACCGCAACCCCGACGAGGACACCGCCGCCTGGGTGGTCTTGTTCCGCACCTCGTACTCGGCCTGCAACGCCTGCCCGGCGTCGGCGTCGGCCAGCTTCGCCGACAGGGTCGGCCGCACCGCCGACGTCCGCGCCCCCGCCCCGCACAACGTGTAACACGGTGCGACGGCGAGGGCCGACGGCGCCCCTGGCGCGCTGTTGTAGGTGATTGACACCGACGGTGGGTGCGTTCCCTCGGCGGAGTCGAACCGCTTCCACGACAGGTGATTCGTCTCGCTGGTCCCGCGCAGCATCACGCTCGCGCTGGTCTGGTTGTTGTCGGCGGCGTACTGCAGCGCCCCTCCGACCTCTATGTAGACGTAGCCGTCGGTGCAGGACGAGTTGTAGCCCTTCGTCTCCGTCGACGTGCCGACCTTCGCCCGTGCGGTCGGCTGGTTCGTCCACCGCACCGACGAGTCCACGTAATCGGTCCGCCACGCCTCCCACGACGCGGCTGTGCACGACCACGAGTGGTGGTTCCACAACTTCAGCTTCGCCGTGATGATCCGGCTACCCGCGAACCCGGTCGTGTTGAACCGCAGATACGACCGCGCCGTCCGCGACACACCACCATCATCGGAGTAACCCAGCTTCAACTCCGGCGCACCCGACTGGTCACTGGAGTAGTCCGTCTGCACGAACGCGTCAAACGACGGCGACAGCGACGTCGGCGGGTCGATCGTCACCGGAAAATCCAGATCAGTGCGGGCCAGGAACGCCGCATCCGGCGTCAGCTCCACCACGACGCGGCCGGCACCCTTGGCGAGGGTGCGCAGCCCGACCCTGCCCCGGTTGACATGCTCCAAGGACTGCGGGCTCGTCTCGGCATCCCACATCAGCGGCGTCTGCGCCCGGCCCACCTGCCGGCCCTTGGCGTCCTTCAACACCAGCCCGCCCATACCGTCACCGACCGCGGACAGCTTGCCAGTCCGCATCGGCAGGCTCAGCTTGCGCACCTGCGCCAACCCGGCCCGGTCCTTCACCACGAAATGCTGCTCGAAGCCGGTCGCGTGGGCGTGGAACACGAGGTCCACACTCGGCAGCACGTCGGGGTAGGTGATCGTCCGGCCGTCCAGCACCGGCTCCGGCAACGGTCCCGCCCACGCCAGGGCGGCCCGGTCGTCGCCCTCACCCACCGCGACCAGCTCATGCTCACCGACACCCGGCGCGGCGCCGGAAAAGGCGAGCGCCCGCGGGTGCGCCTTCGGCGCGACCGACCCGTCCGCCCGACGCTCCAACGTCAAATCCACCGGCACCCAACGGTCACCGTCACGCACCCGCACCGGCGCCAGGGACCGCTCCTCCGTCACCGTGCCATCAGGATTCACGAACACCTGCGTCGTCTCCGACCGCCGGCCCGCCACCTCCACCCGCGCACCGCACAGCTTCGCCGCGACCGCAGCCGATACCTCGTCCGTCCGCTCATCCGGACATTTCGGCTTCGCCGCCGCCGCTGGAGGCGCCGCCTGCGCCGGACTGGCCGGACGCGCCGGCACATCCGACAACGTCGCCACCAACACCAGCGACATCACCATCGCCAGCCGGCGAGCCCAACCGGCGAACCCCGCGCCGGCCCAAGTGATGAACACACGCGACTGCCAGCGATGCGTCGGCACGGCGCCCTCCCCGTTGTCGCCCCACAGTCGAGGCGAGCCGAACATAGATTGCCACTGATCTATTAATCAAGATCTTGACAATTCGCTCAGTCACAGGTACAGCACCGAACGTAATGCGGCCCGTTGGGAGAATCCCGAGCCATCCGCTACCAGCGGGCCTTGCGATACCAACGGCGAAGGTGCCGTGGGCGCAGCCCTCCAGCATCCTTCCCGACGCCGAACAGGCGCGGACGCTCGATGCGCTGCGCTCATCCCGGCCCGCCGACAAGGCCCCAGGGCAAGCTGGGCGAAACCTGACCAGACGCTGTGAAAAATCGAAAATCAGCCAAGAGTGGCAGGATAAGTGAAGATCATGTTCGCGGCCGAACTGAGGACCGCCTCATCAGAAAGGCACGCCGCTCCACTGTCAAGGAACAGCGGGTGCGACCCAATGGATCGATGATCGCCGTGGATGCTGCTGCGGTTGAATCACGCGCCGACCGGGATGACGCGGTCCGACTCCAGCCTCGTCCCCGGCGGTGCACCACGCTTCGGCTGACAGCAGACCGAGACGGACGATTCGCACCAGGCAAACCGGACAACCCTCTTCTAGGGGCCTCTCGCCGCCGGGTCCCGCTCTGCGCTGTCGAGCCCACAGATCTTGCGAGTAGCCGAATCCTGCGGATAGCTCCATCGTTAACGACTCATATCGAGATCCATGATTGCAAGGAGGTCCTGTTGCAGTACGCGGCGGAACTCGACAGCCCCGATCTGCTCGGCTGGTGGATACGGCAGCCGAACCGGCGTGGCCGTCTGCGGACACGGCGCCCGACAACACCGAGGCCGTTGGGCATCCGGTTCGCGTTCTACGGCCGGATGTCGACCAAGGAGTTCCAGGATCGGTTGTCGTCGACGCGGTGGCAGCGCGACTTCGCCGAGGACCTGGTCGATGGCCGGGGCGTAATCGTGGCTGAGTTCTTCGACGACGGCGGCTGCCGTGGCCGCAACGCTCACAGGCCGCACGGTTGCTCGCCGCCCTGGCCGATCCGGATCGCGGATTCGACGCGATCGTGGTCGGCGAGTTCGAGCGCGCCTTCTATGGCGACCAGTTCTGTCAGCTCGCCCCGCTGCTCAAGATCTACGGTGTCGAATTGTGGCTGCCCGAACTCAACGGCCCAGTCGACGCCACGAACGAACTCCACCTGTCACTGCTGGCGTTGCTCGGCGTGCATTTCGAAGCGTGAGATCCAGCGCTCGCGGTTCCGGACGATCGCGGCTATGCCCAGGTCATCGAGCAAGGCCGCCACCTGGGCGGCCGACCGCCCTACGGCTACCGCCTAGCCGACGCGGGCCCGCATCCGAACAGGGCGCACGCCCGCTGGGGCCGCAGGAAGCAGCGTCTGGAGCCTGACCCCACCACCGCACCCTGGGTGAAGTGGATCTTCGCCGAACGGTTAGCCGGGCAGAGCGTCGCGGGAATCGCTCGCGAGCTCAACGAGCGGCGGGTGCCCTGCCCATCCGGCTACGACCGGGCCCGCAACCCACATCGCAGCGGCACGGCCTGGACGCTGCGTACGGTGGCGGCGATCCTGGCCAACCCGCGCTACACCGGCCGACAAGTCTGGAACCGTCAGCACACCGACCGCGACCCACTCGACAACGCCGACGATCTTCTCGGCCAATCGGAAGTCCGGCGGTGGAGCGCCCTGCAGCAATGGGCGATCTCCCGCGACATCGCGCATGAACCACTGGTCAGCGAGCAGGACTTCATCTCCGCCCAGCAGACCAGCGCCGTACCCCCGCCGTCAGACGGCAACACGAACCGGTATCTGCTCAACGGGCTCATCCGATGCCAGGAATGCGGCCGGATCCTCGACTCACACTGGGTCAACGGCCACGCCGGCTACCGAGGCCGCCACGGTTTCCGCAGCGCGATCCCGGCCGGTACAACCCGGCTACGCAACGTCTACATCCACGAAGCCAAGGCCATCCGGCAGCTCGCCGAACACCTCGGCATGCCGCACACCGACCCCCACGCGGTGGTCGACGCCCTACTTGAACACGATGCCCTGGTCAGCTGCGCCATCGGCGGCGCGCTGGGCATCCATCTGATCCCAACCCCCACGCCAGCCCATCGGCCACGAGCGATACCACACCAGCGCCGACCAGCAGAAACCCCCACCGAACGCCATCGCTGACACCCGTGGGGGTTAACGTGTCCGAGGGGGACTCGTACACATGTTCGCGGCACCCATGCTTAGCATGGGTGCTCATGCCGTAATCCTATAGCAGTCAGCGGGCACTGTGGGAGAAGCAGCCGCTCACCTTGGGTGGTCATTATCGCTGGTCGCTGCGGCCCTCACCCCGGTCGGCCGTCGCGACCGGCGTAAGGCCCGCCGCGGATGCGCTATTGGAGCAGGTCTCGGATGTCGGCGGCGGTCAGTTGCGCGGACGCGAAGTCACCGCCGTCGAGGACGCTGCCGAACAGTTCGGCCTTGCGGGCCTTGAGCGCCATCACTTTCTCCTCGATCGTGTCCTTGGCGACCAGCCGGTACACCATCACGTTGCGGGTCTGCCCGATGCGGTGCACGCGGTCCACGGCCTGCGCCTTTATGGCGGGGTTCCACCAGGGGTCGAGCAGGATGCAGTAGTCGGCCTCGGTCAGGTTCAGCCCGAAACCACCAGCCTTGAGGCTGATCAGGAACACCGGTGCCGTGCCGTTCTTGAACTCGGCGAGCACCGCCGTCCGGTTGCGGGTGGCCCCGTCGAGGTAACAGCACCGGATGCCCGCTGCTTCCAGTCGCTCCCGGGCGGCGTCCAGGAACCGGGTGAACTGGCTGAACACCAGAGTGCGGTGGCCTTCGGCGACGAGGTCGTTGACCTGTTCGGCCAGCACGTCCAGTTTGGTTGACGGCACGGCGCGGCGGGTTCCCGACCGACGGCCCGCAGCCGCCGATCCTGCCCGTTACCTAATGATCGTCCCCAGCCGGGGACTCCTCGGTCGCCCGGCCCGGTATGACTTACTTCCCCTGTCGCACGCATGATCCGGGGGGTGTTGTCGCCGGGTCGGGTGGCGTCGGCGGACCGCTGATAGGGACCCGGCCACCCCGGTGCTCGGGGTAGGTCTCTTCGTAACGTGGATGCCGGCAGTCCGACGCCCAGACCAGCGACCGAGGTACGCGACAGCGACCGGAGGCGGTGCGGGTGCACGGCGACTACCAGGTCTTCCTGGGCTTGGACGTCGGTAAGGGTGATCATCACGCGGTCGGGTTGGCCGTGGACGGCAAGCGGCTGCATGATGCGCCGTTGCCCAACACCGAGGCCCGGTTGCGGGCTGTGTTCGACAAACTCGGCCGTCACGGTCGGGTTCTGGTGGTGGTGGACCAGCCGGCGTCGATCGGCGCCCTGCCGGTGGCGGTCGCCCGCGCGTGTGGGCATCAGGTGGCCTACCTGCCCGGCCTGGCGATGCGGCGGATCGCTGATCTGCATCCCGGCAGCGCGAAGACCGACGCCCGCGACGCCTACGTGATCGCGGACGCGGCCCGCACCTTGCCGCACACCCTGCGGCGGGTCGACACCGGCGACGACACCCTGGCCGAGTTGGAGATGCTGGTCGGCTACGACGACGACCTCGCCGGCGAAGCCACCCGGGTCTCCAATCGCATTCGCGGCCTGCTCACCCAGATCCCCCCCCCCCCCCCCCTGGAACGCGTCCTCGGCCCCAAAATCCAGCACAAGGCGGTCCTGGAACTGCTCTCCCGCTGCGGCGGGCCGGTCGGGCTGCGCAAGGCCGGCCGACGCAACCTCACCCAGATCGCGGTCAAGAACGCACCCCGCATGGGCACGACACTGGTCGAAGCCATCTTCACCGCCCTGGACGAGCAGACCGTCACCGTCCCCGGCAGCCAGGCCGCCGAGACGATCCTGCCCCGCCTCGCCGACAGCCTCCGCGACGTCCTGCGGCAACGCGACCAAATCGCCGGCGAGGTGGAGAGGATGCTCGATACGCACCCTCTCGCCGAGGTCCTGACCTCGATGCCCGGCATCGGCGTCAGGACCGGAGCCCGGATCCTCCTCGAAGTCGGCGACGGCTCCGCCTTCGCCACCCCCGGGCACCTGGCCGCCTACGCCGGCCTCGCCCCCGTCACCCGACGCTCCGGCAGCTCGATCCGCGGCGAACACCCACCCAAGGGCGGCAACAAACAGCTGAAACGCGCGTTCTTCCTCGCCGCGTTCGCGGCCCTGACCGACCCCACGTCCAGGGCCTACTACTACCGCAAACGCGCCGAGGGCAAGAAACACAACGCCGCCCTCATCTGCCTCGCGCCCGACGCCGCGTCGACGTCCTACACGCCATGCTCCGCGACAAGATCCCCTACCAACCAAGGCCCGCCACTGCTTGACAAAACCCATAGGGACACCCCCCCCGCGACGGCTGGCTGTTCCTCGACCGCTCGAGGTTCGCCGGCTCGTTCGCCGCCGACCTGCCCGCCGCCGACGCCGCCTTCCTCGCCGACTCGCAGGTCCCGTGGAACGTCGCCGCCCTCGGCGGCGTCGTGACCGAGTCGGCGTGGCGGTCCAAGCCCGCGTTCTACCTTGTCGCCACCGACGACCACATGATCCCGCCGCCGGCCCAGCGGTCGATGGCCGCCCGCGTCGGCGCGGTCACCACCGAGGCGATCGGCAGCCACGCCGTCTACGTCTCCCAGCCGGGCGCGGTCGCTGACCTCATCCGCCTGGCCGCGAACACGGACCGCTGACCCCTCTCACACCCAGTTTGCCCGACAGACGTTGATGTAGCGGGTGCATTCATCCGCTGTTGCCGTTCCAACAACCAAGCACGGCTCGCAGGAATGAGGAGATCACGTTGGATGCGCATGTTTCACGCCGCAACCTGTTGGCGACCGGCGTGGCGGTGGCCGGAGCCGCAGCGGTGATGGCCGGTCCGTTCGGTACGGACACCGCGGCCGCGGCCACGGCTGGCCGGTCCAACCCGAAAGTCAAGCCGACGATCGTGTTGGTGCACGGCGGGTATGCCGATTCGTCGTGCTGGAACCAGACCCTGGCCTACCTTCAAAGCGAGGGCTACACCACGATCTGCGGGGCGAACCCGCTGCGAGGTATCCCGACCGACGCCCCGTACATCGCGAGTCTGCTGGACTCCATCCCCGGGCCGGTCGTGCTGGTCGGCCACTCCATGGGTGGCACCGTCATCACCAACGCCGCGGCCGGTAAGAGCAACGTCAAGGCGCTGGTCTACATCGCCGGGTTCGTGCCCGACGTCGGCGAGACGCAGGCTGACCTGATCAACAAGTTCCCCGGCAGCGAGGTTCTGCCCGTCAGCGTGCCGGTCTCGTACACGAAGGCCGACGGCACCACCGGAACCGACCTGTACCTGAGCCCGAACGGCCAGGCCGCGTTCGCCGCGGACATTTCCAAGCACGCCTTCCAGCTCCTGCAGGCCACCCAGCGACCGTTCGACGCGGACTCCTTCATCTACCCGACGACGGCCGCCGCGTGGCACACGATCCCGGTGTGGGGGCTGGTCGCCGGTCAGGACAAGGCCATTCCGCCCGCGGCCGAGCGTTGGATGTACAGCCGCGCCAACGCCCGCAAGGTCGTCGAGGTGCCGAACTCGTCCCACTGCGCGATGCTCAGCCACCCGCAGGTCGTCGCGGACCTCATCCACCAGGCCGCCAAGGCGACGAGCTGACTCAAAGGCACCGAGCCCGGCAGCCATCCCGCCGGGACATAGCCAGCCCCGGCCTGCGTACCGCAGGCCAGGGCTGGTCTGCCTGATGCCCGCTGGCGAGCGGATGAGTTTGGCCGGTCATCGCCATCAGGGCGGTCGCCACTGCCTCGATGTCGGCCGTGATGTATGTCGTGGTGGCCGGTCCGGTGGAGTCGGTATGGCCAGCAAAGGCGCGGGCGATGCCGTGGCCGAAGTGGCGTTGAACCCCGCGCAGCTCAGGTGCGTTGAACCACGACCGACGCCCGGCACCGTCGGCACGCGCGGGACAGTGTCGCCGGCCTTCGGGCCGGTGTCGCGGTACGCGTAGTCGATACCGTTTGCCGCCCTGACCAGTTTGTTTGGCAGGTGGAAATATGAGCTGTCCACGTGCGCCGAGCTGATATCGGTGCCGGCCGGGCGGGTGGACATGTGAGTAACCTCCGCCTGGTGTTGTTTCCGGCGGCTGGTCCGGCTCGGCCCGCTGGGCCTTTGCTATTGGCCTGGGTCAGGTCCTGGTTGGCGCTGAGGGGATCCCTACCTGAGTGATTCGCACCGACCAGCAGCCCTCGCCGATCCCTCTACCGCGCGCTTCGCACGGCCTGGGCTTCGCATTCCTCGCCTATGCGGCCGTTACACCAGTTCTCGCGAAGCTGTTTGTCGTCGAATCCCCGAAACTTGGCACAAATGCGGAACTTTAGCCTGGTTAAAAGACCTGTTCATCCACGTATGCGCCTTCAGTCCGGTGCGCGCCAGCGGCAACGACTCCATCAGGTTCCGCGCGGCGCTCGAGCTCGGCAGCACGAGGCCGGAATGTACCGGCGTTCCAATTTCCGCGATGTCCGGCAAGGCCGACTCCTCGTCCTCGAGGATGTGAGGGGGCGGCCCCGTATTCACGAGTCCCGGGCCGCCCCATCCGCCATCGAGGGGCTGGTCTTGTCGTCCGTCACCATGGCCGGCCCCGAACAGCAGAGGCTCAGTCAGCGTGGGGTGACCCGGCGAAGCACCTGTCCTCACCTTGTGTGAGGGGCGGCCAGCACCGGAGGGGCGATGGCATGGACCAGGACGCGCGGGAGCAGGGGCTGCTCAACGCCCTGACCACCGAACACTTCGTGCTCCAGACGTCGCGTAGCGCAACGATCACCGAGTCCGTCGGACGGACAACTGTGTTCCTGTCACTGCTGTCTGCCGCGCTGATCGGGCTGGGCTTCGTCTCCAGCAGCGGACACCTGATCAAGCCGTACCTCGGTGCGGTGCTGCCGACCCTGGTGATCACCGGGCTGCTCACCTTCGGCCGGCTGGTGGAGAACATGGTGGAGAACTCGCTGGATCTCAAGCGCATCCAGCACATCCGCGCCTACTATCACCGCCAGTTCGCCGGCGAGCACGACTTCTTCGCCGACGCGATCACCGGCGGGGGCGACACGCGGACGATCGCGGCGGCGGTTGGCGGCGGCGCCTCTCGCTGGCAACTACTCCTGACCACGGCGGCTATGGTGGGCGCCGTCAACGCACTGCTGATCGGTCTGGGCGCGACCCTGCTGACCGGAGTGGCGGGCGGATCCCCCACGTTTGCGATCGCGCTCGGTGTGGCGGTCGCACTGGTCGCCTTCGCCGCCCAGCTCGCGTTCATCAAGCGAGCCTCGATCTGGCTGAGCGGCTGATCGTTGCTCGGCGACAACGAGCATGTCGGTGCGAACGCAGTTACGAGAGATCACAGTGTCATCCGATGTCGCCTTGCAGAGCCTCGTCTCGGCTCTTGTTGGTCGTCTCGGTGCTCTCTCGCTGTCTTCCGTTGACCGGCACCGGGCTAATTGCCGCCGGCATCGCTGCCGAGCCTTGAGGGTCTAGCGGTCAGGTGCGCCCGGCAGGGCACTTCCGTTCTCGGCTGGCCGGGCCCAGCGCGTTTACGCCGAGGCCGCTTTGGTACTCGCAACGTGGCTGCCTCTGGTCATGGCGTCGGCACAAAGGAGGCCCGTCGCCCGCGGGACAGCATGGGCAGAAGTGAACACCTCACCCCGTAGGGAAGGAAGCCCCATGAATGGCCGACCGAACATCGTCCTCGTCCACGGCGCGTGGGCCGACGGCTCCTGTTGGAGCGGCGTCATCGAGCGTCTACAGGCCGACGGTTACCACGTCACGGCCCCGCAGTTCCCCCTGACCTCGACGGGCGATGATGTCGCCCGGCTACGCCAGGTCCTCACCTTGCAGGACGGCCCAACGATTGTGGCCGGGCACTCCTACGGCGGCCAGATCATGACCGCCCTCGGCACCGACGCGCCGAACGTGGTCGGACTGGTGTACATCGCGGCCTTCGGACTCGACCAAGGCGAATCACTCGGCGCTCTGCTGTCGCAGGGCCCCACACCGCCGGCGCTGGAGCACTTGTTCACCGACAAGCAGGGCTTCATGTGGCAGCCGCAGGACGACTACGTCCAACACTTCGCGGCCGACGTCGACCCGGTCCGGGCCAGGGTGATGCACGCCGTCCAGCAGCCCACTGCCAGCTCCACCTTCTCGGAAACGATGGGCGTCCCGGCTTGGAAATCACTACCGTCCTGGTACCTGATCGCCACCCAGGACCAGGCGATCCCACCGGACGCGCAGCGCATGTTCGCCAGCCGCATGGGCGCGACCACCAGCGAAGTCCCTGCCAGCCACGTCCCGATGGTTTCCCACCCCGACGTAGCGGCACAACTCATCAAGACAGCAGCCGAAACCCGGACCGCAATGCCGGCAGGCCAAGCACGCAGATGACAACTGGCCGCAGGCAGCGGTGGAGCACACTCGCGGCCGGCATGGGGCCGGGGCGCGCCCCCGGTCGCAGAACCCGGCGTACGCGACTTATCCGCCGTCAACCAGGTCAGCAGCTGAACGTAGTGGCTGCGGGGTTCGCTGAGGGCACCTTTCGGGCGGAGATGGGGGACGATGATGGTAGGAGATGAACGCGGACGAAGCGAGCGGCTGCTGCCGCCCACATCGCCCCGACAGGCGACGGTCCTGGCTCAGTTCATCGCCGGTCCCGGAGGCGCGGACGCCGTCCGAGGCGCCCTTCTTCAGCTCGTGCAGGCGACCCGGGAGGAGCGCGGCAACCTCAGCTACGACGTGCACCAGTTGAAGAACAACACGGCTGCGTTCTACGTGCTCGGCAACTGGGCGGACGAGCAGGCGCTGGAGGCGCATCTGGCGAGCGCACACGTGCGGCAGTGCCTCACGGACACCGTTGCGGGCGAGGTCGTCGCCCCGTACGCGCAGTGGCGCGTGCAGCTGCTGTCGGAACCCGACGCCCGGTCCGACCGCCCGCGGCCGGTCGGGAACTCGCCGGCTCAGGTGACTCTCTTGCCGTTCTTCACGATCAGGGCTGGCGAGGAGGCCGCGGTTGGCAACTGCCACTTGGAGATGGTCAGGATCACCCGCGCCGAGCCCGGGTGCCTGGGCTACGACCTCTACCAGTCGGTCGAGGACCCGTCGGTCATGTTCCTGTACGAGAACTGGACCGACCAGGCGGCCCTCGACAAACACATGAACACCTCCAGCTTCTACCGCATCGTCCGAGGCGAGATCGACAAACGCCTGGTCGCCCCGTGGACCGCGCACATGATGACGATGATCAGCGAGCCCCACCGCGAGCGGATCGCGGCCTGACCAGTTCTGCCCGGCCGCCACGCGGCGGGCCCTGCAGCGGGGCCAGGAGTTCGAGTCGCAGCTGTGGACGGCACCGACCTGACGGCTGTGGTTCACCGATGAAGAGGGCGTAGGGATGAGAGCTGTCGTCTATCGCGACGTGCGCAGCGTCGACGTGTGCGATGTTCCCGAGCCGACGGTGCAGGAGGAGACCGACGCGGTCGTGCGGGTCACCTCCACGGCCCTGTGCGGCACGGATCTGCACATGTACGACGGGCGTACGGGCGCGCAGCCCGGCCTTGTTCTGGGCCACGAGCCGTTGGGTGTGGTCGAGCGGGTGGGGTCTGCGGTGCAGAGGGTCCACCCGGGTACCCGGGTGGTGGTTCCCACCCACCTGTTCTGCGGTGTCTGCGCCATGTGCGCCCGCGGCTTGTCCGCCCTGTGCCTGCGGGCACGAACCGAGGGGCCTGGGGCGGCGTACGGCTACGCGGGCATGGGCCCGTATCCGGGCGCGCAGGCCGAACTGCTGCGCGTGCCGTGGGCCGACGCGAACTGCCTGCCCGTGCCAGGAGAGCCGGGCGACGCGTACGAGGACGACTTCGTGTTGCTCGCCGACGCGTTCGTCACCGGCTGGCACGCGGCGGCCACCCTCGCCGACGTCCGGGCCGGGGACACCGTCGCCGTGTTCGGCGCCGGCACGATCGGATTGCTCGCCGCGTACTCCGCCGGCCTGCTCGGCGCCCGCGCCGTCTACAGCGTCGACCAGGTCGATGCCCGACTGAACAAGGCCGAAGAACTGGGGGCGGCGCCCATCGACCTCCGCCAAGGGGATCCGGTCGAACAGATCCGCGCAGACCGGGCCCGCCACGGCCTGCCGCTGGGCGAGGAGAAGCTGCGGGGTGTGGACAAGGTCATCGACGCGGTCGGCTTCCAGGCCCACGACCGCGCCCACCCCGACCGCGAACGCGCCGACCAGGTACTCGCCGACGCCGCCCGCCTGGTCAACCCCGGCGGCGCGATCGCCGTCGCCGGCGTCTACCCCGAGAAGGACCGCACACCCCAAGCGGGCGGCACCACCGACGGACACCTCAACGCCCCGTGGGGCACATTCTTCGCCAAGGGCGTCGCGGTACGCTTCGGGCGTACCCACGACCGCCGCTACACCCGGCTGCTGCGCGACATGGTGACCTCCGGCCGGGCCCGACCCGGCACGATCATCACCCACCATGGCAGCCTGGACGACGCCCCCAACTTCTACCGGCGGTTCGACCAACGGCAGGAGATGATCAAGGCAGTTCTGCACCCGTGATCGCCTCTCAGCACGGCCGCGCTGCCCCTGCTGGCACGCCGTCAGATCACCCAGGGTCGCTCGCTGCCGTCGCCGCTCGGCCGCACGGGCGCGCCGGGGCCATCGACGCGCGACAGTCGAGATCATGATCCGCACCCACATGTTGGTCGTTTGCAGCTGACCACCCTCGCCGCGCAACAGCACCTCGGCGATGGGATACCTCGCGCCTACGCCGGGCATACCGAAGCCCCGGCTCCTCCACGGCCACCTATATCAAAGCGATCTTCATAACGTCGCTGACGCGCTGTCGGCGGCGACCGGGCTGGCGCACACTTTCACGTCCACGACCCTGTCCCTAACCTCCGTCTTTCGCTAACTGTTGATCATGGCGGTGGCCAGGGCAGTTGGTCTGTCCTGGTGGGCCGACGGGACGTGTGGGCATGCTGATGGGCCGGCGTGGTTGGCCGGGGTCCTCCAGGTGCTGGCTCGTCGGGGTGCGGGGGTGGGGTTCAGGTGACTGGTTGTGGTAGCGCGGTCAGCCGGGTGAACGCGGTGACTAGGTCGGTGGCCCAGGGCCAGCCCTCGGCGATGCGTAGGCGGGTGCGTCTGGCGGTGCGGGTGATGCGGGCTGCGACGTGGAGTAGCCGGTAGCGCAGTTTCTTGGGTTCGGCGGCGGCCAGTTCGCCGTCCAGGAGCAGGTGCTGGGTCCAGGCGAGTAGGTCGATGCCGGTGAGGGCGAGTTCGAGCCATGCCTGGTTGATCGCGAACACGCGGGAGGGGAACCGGCCGAAGCCGGTGTCCTTACCGGTGCGGATGCGATCCTCTACCCGTGCGTGAGCGCGGTGGCGGGCTTCCAGGTACTGGACCGACCCACCGCCGATCGGGGTGTCGGTGGCCATGACCTGGTGGCGCATGCCTTCGATGGTGTCGAACAGGGTCAGTTGCGCGCCGGGGTGCGGGCGCTCACGGCGGACGATGAACCGGGTGCCTTGCGGGTAGGCGGCCCGCCAGCCGGCGGGCAGCGGGCCGGTGATCTCGCAGATCTCGGCTCCGTCACGCAGGTCGCCGTCGCTGTCGAGCGCGTCGGTCCAGTCGGTAGCGGCGCGGATCGCTTCGCGGATCGGTTCGGTGATGGCCACGCCGACGGAGAACCGGATGTTGATGCCGTGCTCACGCAGGCCACGGATGTGGGCAAGGAACCCGTGTGTGCAGCCGGCCGAGTCCGAGCGCAGGAGGATCGGCGTGCCGTGCCGGTGGGCGTCGGGGATCTGCTCCAGTGCGCGGTCGAGCACGGTGATGTGGTCGGCGGTGGTGTTCGACCCGGCTCGGCCCTCGCGCAGCAGCCCGGACAGGGCCTCGCGGGTGGCATCGAGGAAGCAGAACAGCGGGTGGTAGCCGTAAGGTCGGCCCGGGGCGCCCTGCAGCGTTGCCGCTGTGGGTTTCCCCGGACCGCCTTCCGAACCCGGCGTGCCCATTCCTGAGCACCGGGCTCTCCGCAAGCCCAGTCGGGTCGCGCCAGTGGATCCGATCTCGTCATCCTGTAGTCGACCACGGGCTGGGGATCTTCGCACCCCGGTAGCGGTAGCGGGTTGTCCGCACCTTCACCGGGTTGAACAGCGTGATCTCGTCTGTTCGTGGCCACCACGTGCCGGCGCAGAAACGCCGTCGTAGTTCCTTCCAGCCGATGCGGGCGTGTTTGTTCCTGATCCAGAGGATCACCCTGCGCCAGATGTAGCTGCTCAGATAGGCGAAGGTCTTGTAGGACACGCCCGGCCGGAAGTAGACGCACCAACCCTTGACCATTCGGTTGATCCGGAGGATCAGGGTGGACAGGTCCATGTTCTGGTTCTGCCGGCACCACGTCTTGACCTTGACGCAGATCGCCTTGACGGCCTTCCGCGCCGGGTAGGTGTAGATGTAGTGCTTGTTCGTCCCTTTCTTGCGATGGCGCTGGATACGCCAGCCGAGAAAGTCGACTCCGTCATCGATGTGGGTGATCGAGGTCTTCTCCGGAGACAGGCGCAGACCCATCCCGGACAGGACCCCGGCGATCTCCTCCTTGAGTACCTCGGCGTGTTGCCGAGTCCCGATGACCAGGAGCAGCCAGTCGTCGGCGTACCGGATGAGCCGAAAGTTCGCCAGTCCGGCCCGCCGTCGTTTGCTGCGCTCCCAGCCGCTGCTGGACGGCCCGCCCGGCTTCCCGGCGATGTGATCGTCGAGGACCGACAGGGCGATGTTGGCCAGCAGCGGAGAGAGGATGGCGCCCTGGGGTGTTCCCGTTCCTGTCTCGACTACCTGACCGGCCTCGGTGAGCAGGCCGGACTTCAGGAACGCCTTCACCAGGGCCAGGATGCGCTTGTCGGCGATGCGTGCTCTCACCCGGTCCATCAGGGCCGGGTGGGAGATCTCGTCGAAGCACGCCTTGATGTCGCCTTCCACGATCCACTCGTAGCCCTTGGTCGTGAACATGCGCGTCTCGGCGATCGCGTCCTGCGCCCGGCGGTTCGGGCGGAACCCATACGAGCACGGGCGGAAGTCCGCTTCGAAAATGGGTTCCAGGACCAGCTTGAGGGCCGCCTGCACCACCCGGTCACGAACGGTGGGGATCCCGAGCCGGCGACGCTTCGTCGTACCCGGCTTCGGGATCATCCGTTCACGCACGGGCACTGGCTGGAATCTGCGCGCCTTCACCTCGGCCGCGATGCCTGCCAGGAAGCCCTCCACGCCGCGCACCGCTTCGACGTAGTGGACGGTTTCACCGTCCACGCCAGCGGTGCGCGACCCCTTGTTCCCCCGCACCCGGCCCCACGCCACCAGCAGGAACGCGGGGTCGTAGACGAGGTTGTGCAGATCGTCGAACACTCGACGAGGATCGCTGGTCGCCCAGCGGTGCAGCTTGGTCTGGATCTCCCGTACCCGTTGCTCGGCCCTCAATATGGCCAGCTCCGGATCGTCGGTGTTCACCAACGGCCTCCGGGCATTCCAACATCCGTACTGCCTGCTTGCTGGCCCCCTTCGCCATGTGCACGCCTCTCGCGTGCTCGGACTACTACGGGGCCTCCGCCCCGTCCCACGCCCAGGCCGGCAACGGACCCCTCCCGACCCGGCGGGCTGGCTGCCCACCAGCGGGACAAGCGTTGGACGGTTCCCACGTTCACCACGGACACGATCGGCCGGGTCGGTGCCCAGCTGTACTCCGGCAGCTTCGCCACGCCTACGTCGCAGACCTTCAACGTGGCCTCCCCACCGAAACATTCAGTCGGCTTCGGAGTCGACCACCCACCTACCCGGCGGTCGTGCACTGCGTCCCGGCCCATATCCACCAGGTTCGAGCCGGTACAAGCGTTACGGAGCTTCAGACACTGGTTCACACGCGGTTACACCTTTCGGCCTCGCTTGCCGGACCCGGACCGTCTGGCAGTACCAACCCGTCCCGGCGTTGTCAGGGCTGCTCCCACCCCCACCGACGTTCCCCGGCAGCGGCTGCCCCCAGCTTCACCAACCTGCTGCGACAGGCTGGCGGTGGAGTCCTCTCACCCCCACTCGCATCCACAGCGCCTCGTGGCGCACGAAGGTCTTCTTCCATGTGCGCGACGCGTTCTCTTTCTCGGAGTGGCAGATCACGATCGAGGCGTCCACGTCCAGGACGATCCCCGGCACCGGCATCCCCGCCGCGGTCGAGGCGGGCAGGTGTCCGCGGGTCTCGACCGTCTGCGCCCATGCCAGCTCTCGCGCACCGGCTCGGGCCTGCCGCAGCCGCGCCAACGCGTCGGCGTCCATGCCGGACAACACCCCGCCACGCCGTCGGATCCGAGGCCACCGGGCCGAACAGGGCCGCCTGATCCCGCAAGACAGCAAGATCGGCGATGGCCTCACCGCCGTCGGCCAACATCACCGCCAGATCCACCGCGACCCGCCCGGGATCATGCCCGGCCTGCCGCTGCCGCAGCGGCGCCAGAGCCTCGCCAAATCCCCTGGTCAGACCGGTGGCATCAGCGACATCGGCGAGCAGGCGCGTACCGGCATGGCCGACCACACCCCGCCCGTCACCGCTGACCACAACCCTCGGACGCGTTCCGGTAGCCTTCACCCAGCAAGTGCCTTCCGTGACGGGCGATCTGGACCTTCGACAAGTCAGATCATCCCAGATCAGAAGGCACTTCCTCTTTCAAGATCCACGATGCGGGCAGCCCTTACTGAAGGGCCGAGGCTAACGGCGAGCCTTTACGAAGGCGCGCGTTCGGCCCTCGGATCGGGAAGGATGCCGACATGGGCCGGAATGATGTGCGGCGCGCTGTCGGAGGAGTCCGGATGACCGAGTTGTTCCCGCCGATCCCGCTGTCCGCCTGGGCGGACTCGAAGGAAACCGTCCACCGGTTCACGCAGATCGTCGGCAAGATCCGACTGGACCAGGCACCACCGCGCAACCACTGGTGGCACGTGCCGTGAGGTTCCCCCGGTAGCTCGGAGACTTTCGATCGTGGTCTGATAGGCCCTGACCAGGAGGTCTTCGTGCCTGCCCCTCGTAAGTACCCGGATGAGCTGCGCCAGCGTGCGGTGCGGCTGTATCGGGAGTCCGACCCCAAACCGGTGATCAAGCGTCT
>NZ_JBEYIX010000058.1:0-37888 GCF_040636055.1 Micromonospora sp. NPDC006766
CGCGACCGGCCGGCTCGGCAACGCCGAGGCGACCCTGCGCTGGGTCTGCGAGCAGGTCGGCGTCCACCCTTCCGATCGGGCGGTACGCGCCCCGGGCCGCCGCTGTTTGCATCGAGCGGGCGGTCAAGCCCCGGTTGCTAGCAGCTGCGGCCGGCCGTATTGCTTGATTTCCAGCTCCCACCGGTGGGCCAGCGCATCAGCGGCCCGGCGACCCCGCACGGTGGTCCGGTAACTCCGGTCGTCGTCCGTGGTGGGATAGGCCACCACCGTCCATCTGCCGGCCGCTGCCCGTACGGGCCACACGATCGTCGTCACCAGCAGCGCCGCAGCCCAGTTCAGCAGGTAGCCGGCCAGCGGTATGAGGTTCAGCGCGAGCGCAATCCCCCACTCATCGTCCGCGTCGAGATGCCATCCGGCGTAGCGGGGACGCCATGCCAAGCGTCGACGCCCGACGCGCCACGCTGTCCATTCGCCGGACTCGTCCCTGGCCACCACCCGCACGCCGACATTGTGCAGGTCAGCCGGCGGGAGTGCCTATCGCACCGCCTCCGTCACCGCTGCTGGTGGGACCGGGCCAGCCGGATCGACGTTGTCACGGTCGCCGGGCCCGTCGTGGCTCGGGGCGCCCGGCACGGCCCGAGCACGCCCGTGGCGGTCCACGATCCGCACCGCCACCCCCGCCACGTCCGCGGTTCTGACCGGACCCATCGCGCGGGAGTCGTTGGCGACCGAGCGATTGTCGCCCAGGAGGAAGACCGTGTGAGCCGGCACGGTGCTGCTGGGGAAGGGGTCGGTCGCGCCGAGATACGGCTGCGGCACAGGCGTTCCGTTGACGACGATCGCTTCGCAGCGGCCGCTCGGACCAGCAGGGCAGCCGACGGTGTCACCCGCAAGAGCAACAACCCGCAGTACGGAGTCGAACTCGCGACCGTCGTGTGCGAGTGCACGAGAACGAGGTCCCCTCGGGCCGGGGACAGCTTCTTGTTGAACACGACACGTTCGCCGACGCGTACGGTCGATTCCATCGCGGTGCTCGGCTGGGTGACGGTGAAGTGGTCGCTCCGCCCGAGCACGGTCGCCGCCGCGAGGGTGGCCAGGAGCACGATGCCCCCACCGACGCCGGCCGCGGCTCTGCGTACGCGCCGTCCCCGCCGCTGTCGGCGAGCGCGGTCGAGGACCACCCGGGCCAGGTCGGGGCGGGCCCGCGCCACCGGTGCGGCTGCCGTCGCAAGGCTGCGCAGCTCCCCGGCCGCATCGTCGAGCGAGGGAAGAGGACTATTCATCGCGCGGCCTCCTGTGCCGTGCTGGGGGTGGACTTCAAGGCGGCGCGGACCTTGTCCAATCCGCGCGCGGGATTGCTCTTGGCCGTTCCGGCGGAGCACCCCATGACGGCGGCCGTCTCGGCTTCACTCAGCCCGTCGATGATGCGCAGCACAACGGTGACGCGCTGTCGCGGGGGAGTCCGGCAAGGATCTGATCGAGGTGCGTACGGGCACCGATCGCCTCGGCGTGATCGGCCCCGGCCCTCAGCGACTTCGGGTCTGCCTTCATCGGGACGGGAACGAGATGGCTCCGCCGACCCCGGTCCTTCGCCAGGTTGACCAGCGCGGCTCGGACGTACGCCATCGGGGAATCCAACTGTCTCGACCAGTGTCTGACCAGCCGTAACAGTGCGGTCTGCAGGACATCCTCGGCCTCGGCGGCGTCCGGCACGAGCAGCCGCGCGATCCGCAGCAGTTGGTCTCCATGGACCTGCACGAACGCCGTGAAGTCCTGCTCTTCGGAGGGATTCACATCTATCAGAACGAGATCTCTTCCAAACGCGTTGCACGTCGTGGCTCGGGATCCCGCGGATTCTGACTGCCAGACAGTCTGAGTTTGGCGGCATATGCCCTCGCGACGCCTACAAACTTGATGACGCAGACGACTCACGCGTCAGGGCAGGCTGTGTGGATCAGTCTGAGCGCGATGCCGAGCGGGAGCGCACCCTGTAGTCATCAGGCACGCTCCCGCGCGGCGTAGGTATCAGTACGTGGACTTGGCAGACCGGATGAAGGTGATCCAGGCGGTGGGGGGGAAGGTGAGGATGGCACCGGCCGGGTCCTTGCTGTCGCGGACGGCGACGAGACCGGGCAGGTTGTCGGCGACCTCGACACACGCGCCGTTGTTGTCGCCGCTGCGGGTGCTCTTGCGCCACTGGGCGCCGGTCAGCTCAGCCATGGTGGACCTCTCTGGCGATCTTGTTGATCAGTTGCTTGGATTGTCCCTCATCGAGGGCCAAGGCATCGAGGCTCGACCACACCCGTTCGTAGGCCGCAATCTCGGCCGGCCGATCGAGGTAGAGCGCTCCCGTCAACGACTCGCAGTAAACGACTGAGGGCTCCGGGACAGCTCGGTTGCGTATCGGGAAGTCGAGCATCATGAAGGTCCCGGCGAGTGCCCCGTAGTGGGCTCCGGCCGCCAGAGGTAGCACCCGGATTGAGACGTTGGGCAACTCGGACAATTCGAGCAGATGGGCGAGCTGTTCGGCCATCGCGGCTCGTCCGCCGACGCTGCGAAGCAGCACTGCCTCGGTGAGCACCGAACGCAGGGCGGGAGCCTTTGGCAGCCGTCGTGTCAGCAGCCCTTTACGCTGCCGCCGCACTTCGAGAACCTGCTCGAACTCTTCCTCACTCATGTTGGATCGGTTCTGGTAGACGCCCTGCGTGTAGGCCGGAACTTGGAGCAGGCCCGGCACCAAAGACTCGTCGTATCCACGCAGCGACGAGGCTGCTGACTCCAGCCCGACGTACATCTCGAACCAATCCGGGATCGCCAGGCCGTACGAGTGCCACCAGCCCTTGGCCTTGGTCTCGTGGGCCAGGGCGGTGAGTGCGCCGGTCAGCTCGGGTGTCGCGCCGTACAGCTCGCACATGGCCTTGGCGTCGACGGCGCGGACCGAACCGAGGCCGGTCTCGATGCGCCACATCTTCTGCCGGCTGCACTGCAGGGCCTCCGCCGCGCCGTCGAGGGTCATCCGTGCCTCGGTGCGCAGCTCCCGCAGCGCCCGCCCGAGCTGCCGTCTCGGGACGGTCGATCCCATGTCGTCGGCCATTCGCCACCCCTCCTCGATGTTGCATTTTGTTACATCCGGACGCCATCGGTGAAACGCGGAACTGTTGCCCGAGAATTGGTTTCTCTCCGGGCGTCTTTCACACAAAGCGATTACGCATCTGACCATACAAGACACCCCCGACAACAGCCATCACCGCGCAATTCCGACGCGCGCGCAATTCTTTCCGTAACGCGCGTTTCCAGACGGCGGCGGCACCGGGGCAGGGCCGGCCTTCTAGAATCTCCGGCCAGTATGGGGAGGGAGATCCACATGTGGCCGTTCAAGAAGCGCCGGCAGCCAGCCGGCCTCGTCGTCGATCCCGCTCAGGGTGACCCGCAGGCGCGGGCGCTCATCGAGGCGCTGGGCGCGCAGGACTGGCGTACGGCCCGGGACATCTTCAGCGCCACGACCGATCCGGATGCGCGTGCCTACCTGATGGAGGTCGCGGCGAATGTCGACGGCGTTCAGGACTGGATCGGCGAGTGGGTCGACGCCGAACCGGATTCGACGCTTCCGGTGCTGGTCCGGGGCTGCCACGCGGTGTACTGGGCCTGGGAGGCCCGGGGCGCGAAGCGTGCCGAATACACAAGCGAGGAGCAGTTCCGCGAGTTCTTCCGCCGACTGCGGACCGCCGAGAATCTGCTCGACGAGGTCGTGGCCCGGGACCCGGATGACGTGACCGCCCGGACCTGGCTGGTCAGCTCCGCGCGGGGCCGCCAGGTCCACAGTGACGAGGCCTGCGCCCGGTTCGAAGAGGTGGTGAGGCGGCACCCCAACCACGTCGTCGCCCACGAGCAGCGGCTGCAGTACCTGTGCGCCAAATGGTCTGGCAGTGACGAGCAGATGTTCGCGTTCGCCCGGGAGGCCACCGAGGCCGCGCCGGATGGCAGCCTTCTGCCGGAACTGCTTGTCGTCGCGCACGTTGAGAAGTGGCTGTCGCTGCCGCGCGGAGAGGACGACGAGTACATCGGCTCCCCGCCGGTACGCGCGGACCTGCTGGCCGCCGTGGAGAAGTCGCTCTTCCACCCGGCCTTCACACCCGGCTTCGGCTGGATCCCTCGGGCGAACACGTTTGCGATGGGCCTGGAGAAGGCGGGCGAGTTCGAGGCCGCCGCTCGGGTCTTCGACCTCATTGGCGACCAGGTCAGCGACTGGCCGTGGATCTACTGCGGCGATCCCGCTGCGGCGTTCACGGCGGGTCGGGAGTGGGTGTACGCCAACCGCGACTGAACCGGTGTGCCGTCCAGCGGTCTGATCGAGCCCGTGGTGCCGTCGGACCGAGCGGGCGGCGCACCCGTAGGCTGGCGCGGTGATCCACTTGCCGCTTCCGTCCGTCGATACCGTGACACGTTGCCGAGCGACCGAGCGCTATGACCTGACCGGGACGGCCGGGGCATGGGCGGTCCGGTGAGTCGGCGGCTGGCGCCGTCCCAGCGGTCCGCTCCGGTGGTGTCCGGGCCGGGGCCGTCACGGGTGGCTCGCTGGTGTGCCGGCGTCGCGGAGTCACATTGGTTCGAGGTGACGATCGTTGTCGTCATCGGCGTGAACGCGTTGGTGCTCGGCGTGGAGACCTACCCGCATCCGGGGTCGCTCGGGGTGCTGCTGCGGGTGCTGGAGTGGGTCTTCCGGGCGGTGTTCGTCGTCGAGATCCTCATCCGGATGCTGGCGCACGGTCGCCGGCCGCAGGATTTCTTCCGGCGTGGGTGGAACGTCTTTGATTTCTTGGTGATCGCCGCGGCGTTCGTTCCCGGTCTACACGGTGAGTCGCCGGCTCTGCGGGTGATCCGCATCGCCCGGGTGCTGCGGCTGGTGCGTTTCTCGCCCGGGCTGCGCACCATCGTGGCGGCTTTGTTGCGGAGCCTGCCCGGTGTCGGTGGGTTCCTCGCCCTCGCACTGGTGACCCTGTACGTGTACGGGATGGTCGGGTGGCTCATCTTCGCCGACACGTTCCCGGACGACTACGGCACGATCGGTCAGGCCGTGTTGACCCTGTTCGTGCTGCTGTCCCTGGAGACGTTGCCGGAGCTGGTCGAGCAGGGCATGGAACTGTCGCCGTGGACCCTGGTCTACTACGTCAGCTTCGTATTGATCACGGTCAACCTGTTGTTGAACATCCTGATCGCGGTGGTCGTCAATTCGATGGAGGAGGCCCGGCGGCTGGAGATGACCGAGCGGATGGCGGTCGACGAGGACGGCGATGGTGTGCCGGATCATCTCGACCGGATCATGATCAGCCAGCGGCTGGACGACCTGCGCACGATGTTGACCGAGTTGGAGCGGGACCTGCGGATCGGCCGCAGGGATGGGCAGAGCCATTAGCGCTCAGGCGCCGCGGGCGAACAGGGCGAGGCGTACCCGGTTGGGACTGCCGGTCTTGTTCATCAGGCTCGTGATATGGGTCTTGACCGTGGTGACACCGATGTGCAGCCGGTCGGCGATCTCCGTGTTGGACAGGCCCTCCGCGACCAGGTTCAGCACGTCCCGCTCGCGTGCGGTCAGCCCCGCCGTCGGCCGGGGCGCTCCGGCGCGGGCGTGGACCGCGCGCTGCACCAGGCGCTGAAGCACCTCCTGGCTGAACGGGCTGTCGCCAGCGGCGGCCCGGCGGACACCGTCCAGCAGGTCGCCCGGCGGCGCGTCCTTGAGCAGGAACCCGCACGCCCCCGCGGTCAGGGCCGGATAGAGGTGATCGTCGTCGCCGAACGTGGTCAGCACCAGGACGCGCGTGGCCGGCCGCTCGGCGAGAATGCGGCTGGTCGCCGTGATTCCGTCGACGCCAGGCATGCGCAGGTCCATCACCACCAGGTCGGGGACGAGCCGGGCGGCGAGGGTGATCGCGTCGCGGCCGTTGTCGGCCTCGCCGACGACCTCGATGTCGGGCTGGGCGTCGCAGAGCATGCGCAGGCCCGCGCGAATCAGGTGCTGGTCATCCACCAGCAGCACGCGGATCATGCCGGCTCCGTCGTGCGGGGCCCCACCGGCACCTCGCGTTGCCGGGCCGCCGATGAGGCCGGCACCGGGGGCGTAGGCGCCGGCGCGGCCGGAAGGATCGTACGCACCCGCCAACCCCCGCCCGTCGGCCCGGCCTCCAGCTCACCTCCGAGGACCTCGACGCGTTCGCGCATTCCGGTGATGCCGTGACCGCCACCGGGCGGCACCGTCGCCGGCAGCCACCCGCCCCCGTCGTCCGACACCTCCCAGTGGACAGCCCCGTCGACCACGGTGGCCGACAGGCGGGCCAGCGCGGACGTGCCGGCGTGCTTGGCCACATTCGTCAACGCCTCCTGGGTGAGCCGCAGCACCGCCAGGCCCCGGACCGCGTCGAGCGAACCGATCGCCGGGTCAATGTCGGCCTCCACGGTGACACCGGCCTGTCGGGCCCGGTCGACCGCCGCACCGAGGGCCGCCGGAAGCGCCGACGGCTCGATCGCCGTCAGCGCCGCGTCACCGCGTACCCCATCGGGGTCACGCAGGACCGCGACCAGCCGACGCAGGTCGGCCAGGGCCGCGCTCCCCGTGCCGTGCACGTCGTCGAACACCTCACCCACCCGCGGATCCAGCTCGGTCAGCACGTGTCGGGCCACGCCGACCCGCAGCACCATCGACGCCACGTGGTGGGCGACCACGTCATGCAACTCCCGCGCGATGGCGCTGCGCTCGTCGGCGCGGGCGGCGCGGCTCTCCGACTCGCGGCGGCGCTGCTCTTCCACTGCCCGCTCCTGGGCCTGCCGGGCCAGTTCCCGTTGGGTCCGGATGACCAGGCCGAGTAGCAGCGGCACGCCGACCTTCACCAGCAGCCCGACGACGCCGGCGAGGAACCGTCGGAACGGGTCACCGATCGAATCGGTCAGCTCGACCACGGTCAGCAGCCCGGCGGCCAGCCAGATCGTCCGTGGCCGGCTCCCCCGCATGGTCAGCTCGAGCAACGCCCAACTGGCACCCACCTGGTTGATCGTGATGTCGTCGATCAGGCAGACCGCGCCCGCCAGCAGCGCGGTCTGCGCCAGCAGGTTGCCCAGCGGCCGGCGGTGGAACAGCAGCGCGACGCCGAACGCCGCCACCGCGAGGACCCACTGCCTGGCCGTCGTCCCGTGTTGCATCGGGGCGACGATGACGAGGTAGCCGACGCCGCTCAGGTCGAGCAGCACCATCCGCACGAGGCTGTCGCGTACACCGAACGCTCGTCCCACCCACCCCATGGCAGTCAGCGTATGCGCTGCGGCTCGGCGGCCGGAGCTGGCTCCGGCCAGCTGAGCCGGACGATGAGGTAGGCGGCCAGGCCGATCGGCCCGAACAGGATCGTCAGCACCAGCACCGGTGCCATGACCAGCGATGGCACATTCCGTTCCCGGCTGTTCAACCAGGCCCATCTGCCAACGAACAGATCGAACGCGATCATGTGGGCCCAGGCCGCCGCCGCGCCGTCGTCGCTGCCCAGCAGGTCGCGTACGCCGTCCAGGGTCGGGGACATCACGGCCGGCAGCGCCTCCCCGAGCGCCGGGACAATCAGGATCGCGTAGATCGCCAGGACCGGTGCCACGATCAGCGGCGACCTGATGACCCGGGTGGTCACGGACCAGCGCGGCAGCAGGATCATCAGCGCCCAGAACGGTGCGGCCACCGTGAACGTCAGCGTGAACAGCGCGCCGGTCATGCCGCCAGCACCAGTTCCGGCCGACGGCGACGGACCACGACCGCGCCGGCGGCGACCGCGGTCGCGACCACCAGGGCCGCCCCGGCGGCCAGGGTGAGCGCGTCCGGCCGCAGCAGCGGCTGCCCACGCAGCGCCTGCCAGGTCAACAGCAACGTGAGCCCGCCGTACGCGCCGCCGGCGACGGCCAGCAGCCGCGCCCGGGTGTGCTCGTCCAGCCGCCCGCCGAGGAACCGGCCCAGCAGGATCGCCAGGATCGGCAGTGCCTGCAACGCGTGCATCCCCACGAAGTGCCCGATCCGCAGGTCTCCACCGGTGGTGCTCCAGCCGAGCAGCGGCAGCCCGGGCCCGCCGTCGGGGACGCCCACGCTGTGCGCCCCGGCGATTCCCTCGACACCCGGCTCCTGGTCGGGCCGGACCATCGGAAACGCCACCACCATGCCCAGTAGCGTCAGGCCGAGCCCCAGTGCCACCGCGTACTTGGCGACCCGGTTTCCGATCGGCTGACGCAGCACCACGATCCCGATGACGAGATGCGCGACGAACAGCCCCGTGATCGCCATACCCATCAGCTCGAACAGGGCGGCGTTCAGTGGAGTGGTGGCGTTGAAGTGGCTGGTCGTGCCGCGCAGCACCTGCCCGACGATCACCGCCATCTCCACCACGCCCACCGCCACGATGACCGTGGCCGCCCACTCCGCGGTCCGGCTCCGGCGGGGCAGCAGCGAGAGCATCCAGGCGAGGGTGGTGGCGTACAGCACGAAGGACACCGAGAACTTGAGCGGCTTGAGCCAGATCGGCACGCCGGTGAGGACGCGCGGATCAGCGAGGACGCCGATCGCGGAGACGACGGCGAGCACCGCCATCGCCGAGACGAAGACCATCAGTGGGCGGTGCCAGTGTGCCGCCCGGCGCAACGTGGTAGTCATGCCTGTAGATGCTGCTGAGCCTGGCCCGGGACTTCGCCCGACCTGGGGCCCCGGTTGCGGCCGGCGGTCGGAGCGGCGGCTCCTCCCTGGGTAGGAGGCACCGGAGACGACCTCGCGACCGAGGCCTTCGAGTCAGCGCCGCAGGCGGCGGTTCCACCACCCGGGACGGGTGTGGGCCTGCCGCAGCAGTCGCCGGTGCTCCCAATGTTGATAGGCGACGAGGGCCGGCACGAGTCCGAGCATGGCCAGCGACAGGCGTACGCGGGCGGTGCGGTTCTCCCAGATGAAGGCGAGCAGGCCCGTCGCGCCGGAGAAGTAGAGGATCGGGTTGTAGAAGGGCATCAGCTCGGGTCCCAGCCCTTCGCAGTCCTCGAGCCAGGGGAGGCCGCTTCGGGTGGGACGGGTTGGCCAACCGAGCAGATGAGCCGACACGGCGGCGAGGCCGAATCCGTTCGCTGCGGCCAACAGCTTGTCAGCGGAGGCGTCGCGGCCGCTCGCGGCCCACACGCCGCCGGTTACCACTGTCCAGAAGCCCGCGGCGGCATACGGCCCGACCACCGAGGCGAGCGGCATGCCGACGCCGGCCCCCAGTTCGAAGACCACATGTGCCGCCAGGCTGGCCACCGTCAGCCGGGTCAGGGGCCGGCGCCCGACGACGCGTGCGCGTGAAGGTTCTGCCACTCCGCTCCACCCCCGTGATGATGCCGACGCCCGTTCTGCGCGACTTCATGGGGTATGCCCTGATTCAGCCCAGACATTCGCGGGGAATTTGACAGTCGCCGCCGATCAGAAGTCGCCGGCCTCGTGACGCATCTCGGCGAGGAGCTCGACCAGGGTGGTGCCGCGGTCCGACGACAGGTCGGGGCTGGTGAAGACCTGGGCGTTGAGCTCCTTGGTCGCCTTGGTGGCCAGCTCCCGTCCCTTCGGCAGAAGCTGGACGAGCGTGGTGCGCCGGTCGGTCGGGTGAGGCGTACGCCTGACGAGGCCCGCTGATTCGAGGCGGTCGACGGCGTTGGTGACGCTCGTGGGATGCACCTGAAGCCGGTTGCCGATCTTCGTCATGGGCAGGGCGCCGGTGCGGCTGAAGTAGAGGAGCATGAGCACCTCGTAGCGGGCGAAGGTCACGTCGTACGGGCGGAGGACAGCCTCCACCCGCGCGAGGGCGATCTGCTGGGCGCGCATGAGGGAGGTCAACGCCGCCATCCCGTCCGCGGCGGCCTCCCAGCCGTGTGCGGCCCACTGGCGTCGTGCTTCGGCAATGGGATCGCGGGGATGGTCGGGAGCTGGCACGTGGATCATCCTAGAGGGCGTCGGAGGGTACATGGACGTTGGATAGTTGGATGTCCTACTGTCAGTGCCATGAGTCAGCCGAATTCCTCCTCCCGGCCCCCGCTGCACGCCCCCGTGCACCCGGTGCGTTTCGTGACCGCGGCCAGTCTCTTCGACGGGCACGACGCGGCCATCACGATCATGCGGCGGCTGCTGCAGAGTCAGGGCGCCGAGGTCGTGCACCTCGGTCATGACCGCAGCGTCGAGGAAGTGGTGACCGCGGCCGTTCAGGAGGACGTGCAGGGGGTGGCGATCTCCTCCTACCAGGGCGGGCACGTCGAATACTTCAGCTACCTGGCCCAGCGCCTCGCCGAGCGCGGCGCGGGGCACGTGCGTGTGTTCGGTGGCGGCGGCGGGACGATCGTGCCGGAGGAGATCGCGGGCCTGGCCGAGCGTGGGGTGCGCATCTTCAGCCCGCAGGACGGCCAGCGCCTGGGGCTGCCCGGCATGATCAACGAGCTGATCCGGGACTGCGACGTCGACCTGTCGGTGCACGGGCCCGACCTCCAGGCACTGCTGGCGGGCGACGAGGCCGCGCTGGCGCGGGCGCTCACCGTGCTGGAATCCGGCGCGGACACCGCCCTGGCCGACGCGGTCCGGGCCGCCGCGGCGTCACGTCACGTTCCGGTGCTCGGCATCACCGGAACGGGCGGCTCCGGCAAGTCGTCGCTGACCGACGAACTGGTGCGCCGGGTGCGCCGGGACGGCGAGGACAAGGTGCGGGTGGCGGTGCTGGCCGTCGACCCGACCCGCCGCCGCGGTGGCGCGCTGCTGGGCGACCGGATCCGGATGAACAGCATCGCTCCCGGCGTGGTGTTCTTCCGTTCTCTGGCGACCCGCACCCCCGGGGCGCAGGTGCCCGACCACCTCGGCGACATGGTGGCAGCCTGCAAGGCCGCCGGTTACGACCTGGTCATCATCGAGACGCCGGGAATCGGCCAGGGCGACGCGGCGATCGTGCCGTACGTGGACGTGTCGCTGTACGTGATGACGCCGGAGTTCGGTGCTCCCAGCCAGCTTGAGAAGATCGACATGCTGGACCTGGCCCACGTGGTGGCCATCAACAAGTTCGAGCGCCGTGGCGCGGAGGACGCGCTGCGGGACGTGGCGCGACAGATGGTGCGCAACCGCGAGCAGTTCGGCACCCCGTGGCAGGACATGCCGGTCTTCGGCACCAGCGCGGCCCGTTTCGACGACGACGGCGTGACGGCGCTCTACCACCACCTCAAGCAGCTGCTTCGCGGGCACGGCCTGTCGACCTTCCCCGGCGTGCTGCCCGTCGTGTCGGGCCGCACCTCCACCAGCCTGCGGTCGGTGCTGCCGACCGGGCGGGAGCGCTACCTGGCGGACATCGCGCAGACGGTACGCGGTTACCACGCCACCACGGCCGAGCAGGTGGATGTCGTTCGCCGCCGCCAGCACCTGCGGACCACCCGGGACCTGCTCGCGGCCGCCGGTGACCCGGCCGAGGCGTCGGTCGCGGCGCTGCTGGAGCGGACCGAGCAGAGCCTGCGCGGCGACGTGCGCGAACTGCTTGAGCAGTGGAAGGATGTGCGCGCCCGCTACGACGGTGACGAGTACGTGTACGCCGTCCGCGGCAAGGAGATCCGCACCCCGTTGACCCGCACGACCCTTTCCGGTACGCGGCTCCCGCGGGTCGCGCTGCCGCGCGAGGGTGACGACGGGCAGCTGCTGCGGTTCCTGCGTGACGAGAACCTGCCCGGATACTTCCCGTTCACCGCCGGGGTGTTCCCGTTCAAGCGGACCGAGGAGGCGCCGGCGCGGATGTTCGCCGGCGAGGGCGACGCCTTCCGCACCAACCGCCGTTTCCACCTGCTCAGCGCCGGTCAGCCGGCGACCCGCCTGTCCACGGCGTTCGACTCGGTCACCCTGTACGGCCGCAACCCCGACGAGCGCCTCGACATCTACGGCAAGATCGGCACCTCCGGCGTGTCGATCGCCACCGTCGACGACATGCGCGAGCTGTACGCCGGCTTCGACCTGTGCGCCCCGAACACGTCGGTGTCGATGACCATCAACGGCCCGGCCCCGGCGATCCTGGCGATGTTCTTCAACGCGGTGATCGACCAGCAGACGGACCGGTTCCGCGAGGCCGAGGGCCGCGAGCCGAGCCCCGCCGAGGCGGCCGAGATCCGGGCCCGGGCGCTGTCCACGGTGCGCGGCACGGTGCAGGCCGACATCCTGAAGGAGGACCAGGGGCAGAACACCTGCATCTTCTCCACTGAGTTCGCGCTGCGCTGCATGGCGGACATCCAGGAATGGTTCATCGCCCAACGGGTGCGCAACTTCTACTCGGTGAGCATCAGCGGCTACCACATCGCCGAAGCCGGCGCCAACCCGATCAGCCAGTTGGCGTTCACCCTTGCCAACGGGTTCACCTACGTCGAGGCGTACCTGGCGCGGGGGATGGCGATCGACGACTTCGCCCCCAACCTGTCGTTCTTCTTCTCCAACGGCATGGACGCCGAGTACACCGTCATCGGGCGGGTGGCCCGGCGGATCTGGGCCGTCGCCATGCGCGACCGGTACGGCGCCGGCGAGCGGGCCCAGAAGCTGAAGTACCACGTGCAGACCTCGGGCCGGTCGCTGCACGCGCAGGAGATGGACTTCAACGACATCCGTACGACCCTGCAGGCGCTCTGCGCCATCTACGACAACGCCAACAGCCTGCACACCAACGCCTACGACGAGGCGGTCACGACCCCCACCGCGCAGTCCGTGCGCCGGGCCCTGGCCATCCAGATGATCATCGACGCCGAGTGGGGGCTGGCGGACAACGAGAACGCGCTGCAGGGCTCGTACATCGTCGAGCAGCTCACCGACCTGGTCGAGGAGGCGGTACTCGCCGAGTTCGAGCGGATCGCCGACCGCGGCGGAGTGCTCGGCGCCATGGAGACCGGCTACCAGCGTGGCCGGATCCAGGACGAGTCGATGCTCTACGAGCACAAGAAGCACGACGGCTCGCTGCCCATCATCGGCGTCAACACCTTCCTCGCCGAGGATTCCGCCGCACCCGCCCAGGCGATCGAACTCGCGCGAGGCACGGACGAGGAGAAGCGGTCGCAACTCGCGCGGCTCGCGGACTTCCACGCCCGGCACGCCGCGCAGGCACCCGCCGCGCTGGAGCGGCTCAAGACCGCCGCGACCAGCGGCGGCAACGTCTTCGAGGCACTGATGGACGCGGTCCGCTTCTGCTCACTCGGACAGATCAGCGAGGCGTTCTTCGAAGTCGGCGGCCAGTACCGCCGCAACATGTGACGCGACCAGAGAATACTGAGAGGTAACGGAAGCATGCGCATCGAGAACACCGCCGCAATCGTGACCGGAGGCGCCTCCGGCCTGGGCGCGGCCACCGCCCAGACGCTGGCCAAGCGCGGCACGAAGGTCTTCGCCTTCGATCTGCCCGTGAGCATCGAGGGGGCCCAGGACGGCGACGGCATCGAGTACGTCGCGGTCGACGTCACCGATCCGGAGCAGGTCCGGTCGGCCGTGAGTCAGGCGGCCGGCTCGGGTCTGCCGCTGCGTACCGTCGTCAACTGCGCCGGCATCGGCCCGTCGATGCGCATCCTCGGCAAGAAGGGCGTCCACGACCTGGCCCTGTACGCCAAGGTCGTCCAGGTCAACCTCGTCGGCTCCTTCAACGTCCTCGCCCTGGCCAGTGAACGCATCGCCGAGACCGAGGCCGACGAGCACGGGCAGCGGGGCGTCATCATCAACACCGCGTCCATCGCCGCGTACGACGGCCAGGTCGGCCAGGCCGCCTACTCCTCGTCCAAGGGCGGGATCGTCGGCCTGACCCTGCCTGCCGCGCGGGATCTGGCGCAGTACGGCATCCGGGTGTGCACGATCGCCCCCGGCATCGTCGACACCCCGATGCTCGCCACCGTCTCCGAGGAGTTCCGCGCGGGCCTGGCCGCCGGCGTGCCGTTCCCCAAGCGCCTGGCCCGTCCCGACGAGTACGCCCAGCTCGCCCTGTCGATCATCGAGCACGACTACCTCAACGGCGAGACCATCCGGATGGACGGCGCCCTGCGGATGGCCCCGCGCTAGGCGCTCTCGGGCGGGCCTTCAAGGTTCTCGGACACCTTCCCTGGAAGTGTGCCCTCGCGGGTGGCCCGGCGCGGTAGGTTCCGCGCCGGGCCGAAGCGTCGATCAGCTGGCGGTGCAGGTGGCGGTGCCCGTCGGGCCGACGCCGTTGCCCTGGAAGCCGAAGTCGGCGCTGGCGCCGGCGCCGAGCCGGCCGTTGTAGTCGACGTTGCGGAAGTTGACCGTGCCGGTGGTGCCGCTGGGCTGGGCGCTCCAGGTGTTGGTGATGGTCGCCCCGCCGGGCAGGGTGATCCGGACGGTCCACCCGTTGATCGCGCCCGCACCAGCGGTGACGTGGACGTTGGTCACGAAGCCGCCCGGCCACTGGTCGACGGAGAACGACGCGGTGCAGCCGTTGCCCGCCGGCGGGGTGGTCGGCGAGGTGGTCGGCGAGGTGGTCGGCGTGGTGGTGGTCGGGGGAGCGGTGGTCGGGGGCGTGGTGCCACCGCCGTTCAACGCGTTGAGGGTCGAGGTGTACGCCGCCTTCTTGTTGCCGCTGCCGTCGAAGAGCAGCGGGGTGCCGCTGGAGCGCCACGAGTCGCTGTCGCGGATGCCCCAGACGGTGAGGCCGGTGCAGCGGGACACGGCCAGGCAGGCCTTGACGACCCGGCTGTAGTTGTCGGCCTGGGCGGTGCCGGAACCCTCGATGTCCAGCTCGGTGATCTGCACGTCGACGCCGAGGTTGGCGAAGCGCTGCAGGTTGGCCTGGTAGTCACTGGGCACCGGCGAGTTGGGGTTGAAGTGGGACTGGAAGCCGACGCAGTCGATCGGCACGCCCCGGGCCTTGAAGTCCTGCACCATCGCGTACACGGCGTTGGACTTCGCGTTCTGCCCATCGGTGTTGTAGTCGTTGTAGCAGAGCTTCGCGCCGGGGTCGGCCGCCCGGGCGGTGCGGAAGGCCACCTCGATCCAGTCGTTTCCGGTGCGCTGCAGGTTCGAGTCCCGGCGGGCGCCGCTGCCGCCGTCCGCGAACGCCTCGTTCACCACGTCCCAGGCGTAGATCTTGCCCTTGTAGTGGGTGGCGACCTGGGTGACGTGGTTGGTCATCGCCGAGCGCAGCGCGGTGCCGCTCAGGTTCTGCGCCCAGCCCGGCTGCTGCGAGTGCCACGCCAGGGCGTGGCCGCGCACCCGCATGCCGTTGGCCTGGGCGTGGCTGACGATACGGTCGCCGCTGGTGTAGTTGAACTGGTTCTGGGACGGCTCGGTGGCGTCCCACTTCATCTCGTTCTCAGGGGTGACCATGTTGAACTCGCGGTTCAAGATGCCGACGTACGTACTGTCGGACAGCTTGTTCGCCGCGACCGCAGCGCCGAAGTAGCGGCCCGATTCCGCCGCCGAGGACCCCAGGGTCGTGCCGGCACTGGCGCTGGTCGCCACCGCCACCGTCACGGCGAACACGGCGACACCGGCTGCCGCCAACGTCAGGGCGGTACGCGCGCGTGGCCGGGGCGTCGAGGTCCCGCTGCCGCGGGCAAGCACCTTGTCCATCAGGAAACCTTTCGATAGTCGAGCGAGGAAGGCGCTTCGATCGCTGCCCGCCACGGTGGTCGGCTCGCTGCACGGCCGCCCGGAGGCCGCGCTGATCGGGATCGTCTCCCGTCCACCGTGAGCTGATCGAAGGTTGTCTCTCGAAAAAGTACCGGGAGTATTCCGAATTCTCAACGGTGGGATCGATCAGGACCGACCCCACCGTCGTCGCACGGGTGGCTACCGGCGCGGCGTCTGCACTGCCCGGGGCAGCACATAGGGCGGCCCGGAGTAGATCAGGTCGGCCTTGATCTCCTGGTACGCCCGCTTCGGCTGGTAGTTCTCGTCGTACACCGTGGCCAGGCCCTCCGGCGGGTCGCTGAACCAGCCCGGCACCCACGAGTGCCGGTCGGTGAAGCCCCAGAGGGTGAACGACAGGCAATGCCGCTCGGCCAGGCAGGCCCGCAGCAGGATGCTGAAGTTCGCCGCGGCCGCCTGTAGGCGCGGATTGAGCTCGGCGGAGTCGCCCGCCCGTACGCCAGCGGTGAGCTCGCTGCGCACGTCAACCTCGGTGAACGCGGTCGCCAGACCCAACCCCGCGAACTTCTTCAGCGCGCCGACGACCTGGAAGGTGTCGTAGTTGCCGTACTGCGTGCCCAGGTGGCCCTGGCTGCCGACCCCGTCGATCGGCACGCGCTTGGCCAGCAGGTTACGGGCCATCTCGTACACGAACTGGGTCTTGTCGTTGGCCGGGTTACCCGAGCCGAACGCCTCGATGTTGTAGTCGTTGTAGAACAGCAGGGCCTTCGGGTCGGCGGCGCGGGCCCAGCGGAAGGCGTCGGCGATGTAGTCCGGCCCGAGGTGCTCGGCCCAGAAGCCCTTGTAGTGCAGGGTCGACGGGGTGTCCCAGGGGTCGCTGACCGCCTCGTTGACGACGTCCCACTGCCAGACGCGGCCCTTGAAGTGGGTGACCACGTTGGTGATGTGGTTGTGCAGGATCTGGCGCAGCTCCGCCTTGCTGATGGAGCCGTCCGCCACCCCGCTGGTCAGCCAGCCCGGCAGTTGGTTCTGCCAGACCAGCACGTGCCCGCGTACGCGTTGGTTGTGCTGGCGGGCGAAGGCGAGAAGCTCGTCGGCCGGTCCCCAGTTGTAGCGGCCCCGGGTGGGCTCCAGGCTCTCCCACTTCATCACGTTCTCCGCGGTGACGGTGGAGAACTCCGACGCGGTGAGCTGGCGGTAGCGCGGGTCCGCCTTGTCGTTCAGGGCGGCCATGTCGACGGCGGTGCCCAGGTACAGACCGTGACGCAGGGCCAGATCGCGCAGGCTCTGCGTGGCAGGGTCGTGGGGGCGGCCCGCCGTGGCGGGGGTGACGTTGAGGGCGGCGGCCGTCGCGACGGCGACGGCGCCGACGGCGATCCATCGTCTCAGCTTCATGGGGGTTCCCTCCGGGCAGACGCGGCGTGCGCCGCGAACTCCGAAACTTTCGCAGTTGCTTCCGCAAGTAGCCCGAAAGATTACGGCCGTCGATGTCCTGCGTCAACCTGCCCCGGCACCGGACGTCGGCCGTCGCCGGGGCCGGGAACGGTCAGTGTTCGAGGTAGGTGGCGTGGTCGAAGTCGGCGTAGACGCCGTCGTTGCCGAGATCCTGCACCCACAGGCCCAGGAAGGCGCCGGTGAATCCCCAGGCCGCCGGCTCGCCGTCGATGATCATCGCGGCGTGCTCGTCGGACAGGATCATCGCGTCCAGTTCCACCGGCAGCTCCCGCCAGCCCGCGCCGAGGTCGTAGCAGAAGCGCACCACCGGCCCGTCGAACTCGGCGCGTAGACCGATCCGAGCCGCGTCGGCGACGTCGACGGTGAGGTCCGGGTGGACGATCCGCCGTCCCCGGTCGCAGCTGAGCAGCTCCAGCACCACCCGGCCGTCGTCGGACCGGGTCAGGTAGAGGTAGTGCCAGTTCAAGGTGTTGTAGTAGGCGGCGAGGCCGGCCAGGTGCCGGTGGTTGACCGGATCGAACTCGATCACGGTCTCCAGTGAGCAGCGCGTCGCGCCGACCCGCCGGCCGACCAGGCTGGGCGTCTGCTTGCCGACCGGCGACTGCCCGCCGTGGATCCGCAGGTGGGACGGGCGCGCCCGCAGATCCAGCCAGTCCGGGCTCGCCGGGCGGCGCAGCGTCGACCAGCAGGTGGCCAGCTGGGTAGCGTCGAAATGGTCGGTCGCCGGCTCGGCCGGCCAGGGGTGCGCGGGCAGGTCCGGCGCGGGAATGGTCTCCGCCGGCACGCCACCGGGGATCCGCGGCCACTCCTCGGCGGGCCAGTCGACCTTCTGGATCGCGGTCTCCCGTCCGAGCACGCACTTGCCGAGCGGGCTGTAGGGGCGGGCCGCCAGGTGGGCCAGGTACCACTCGCCGTGCTGGGTCTCCACCAGGCAGCCGTGCCCGGCCTTCTGCAGCCGCAACTCCGGGCGACCCACGGAGGTGAGCAGAGGACCGTGCGGGTCGGCCAGGTAGGGACCGTGCAGGTGACGTGACCGGGCGACGGTGACCTGGTGCTCCCAGCTGGTGCCCCCCTCGGCCGTGACGAGCCAGTACCAGCCGTCGCGCTGGTAGAGGTGCGGCCCCTCGGTCAGGCCGGCGGAGGTGCCGCGAAAGATGATTCGTGCCTCGCCGACCAGTCGGCGCTGCTCCGGGTCGTAGCGCTGGATCTCGATGCCGCCGAAGCGATCGCGCCCCGGGCGCCAGTCCGCGCTCATGCTCAGCAGCCAGGTGCTGCCGTCGGAGTCGTGGAACAGCGAGGCGTCGAAACCGTGCGCGTGCAGCTTCACCGGGTCCGACCACGGCCCGGTGATGTCCGGCGCGGTGACCAGGAAGTTCTGCGGGTCCCAGTAGCCGCTGGCGAAGCTGGCGACGTCGCTGTAAACCAGATGGAACAGGCCGTCGTGGTACGACAGGTCGGGGGCCCACACGCCGTTGGAGTCGCCGCAGCCGCGCAGGTCCAGGAGGCGACGGTCGGTGATGACGCCGCCCAGCGCGTGCCAGTGGACGAGGTCGCGGGAGTGGTGGATGCGGACGCCCGGGTACCACTCGAAGGTCGAGGTGGCCAGATAGTAGTCGTCGCCCACCCGCAGGGTCGAGGGGTCCGGATGGAACCCGGTGAGGACCGGGTTGTGGATCGCTTGGGCGATGGTGGCCACGTCCGTGATCTCGGTCGGCATGCCTTGGCTCCTGCGGTCGAGGTCCTGAAAGTGAACTTCCGGGAGTGGCTGCTCGGAAGTTTCCGGAATCTCGCCCCACCGTATCGGTTCGGGTTGAGATAGGACAGAGGCCTTGACCTGGAACGTGCCGCGTCATAACGTGCCCGCCATCAATCAAGAACACCGGCACCCGACCGGAAGTTCCGGGGTCGCGCCGCCGTGGCGGCCGGGGGCGGGAAGGTTCCCGTCGAGCTCGGGCGATGATGAAGGGGCGACCCGTGGCCTCGGACGATTCCCGGAAAGTCACCATCGCGGCGATCGCGCGCCTGGCCGGCGTCTCGGTGCCCACGGTCTCGCGGGTCATCAACGGCCGCTCCGACGTCGCGCCACAGACCCGGGAACGGGTCGAGGAGCTGCTCAGTCGGCATGGCTACCGCCGCCGGCCGCCGAGCATGCGGGCCAGCTCCGGCCTGATCGACCTGGTCTTCAACGATCTGGACAGCCCGTGGGCGGTCGAGATCATCCGTGGGGTCGAGGACGTCGCGCACGCGGCCGGCATCGGCACCGTGGTGTCCGCGATCCACCGGCGTAGCTCGTCGGCCAAGCAGTGGCTGGACAACCTGCGCACCCGCTCCACCGAAGGGGTCATCTTCGTGACCTCAACCCTGGAGCCGCCGCTGCAGGCCGAGCTGCGCCGCCTCAACATCCCCGTCGTCATCGTCGACCCCGCCGGGGTGCTCCCACAGGAGGCGCCCACGATCGGCGCGACCAACTGGGTGGGCAGTCTGCGCGCCACCGAGTACCTGCTCGGTCTCGGCCACCGGCGGATCGGCTTCATCGCCGGGCCGCCGCAGCTCATGTGCAGCCGTGCGCGCCTCGACGGTTACCGAACGGCGCTGGAGACCGCCGGTCTCAGCGTTGACGACCGGCTGATCCGCCAGGGCAACTTCTACCACGAGGCCGGGTTCGCCGGTGGCAGCCAACTGTTGCGCCTGCCCGACCCGCCCACCGCCATCTTCGCCTCCAGCGATCAGATGGCACTCGGCGTCTACGAAGCCGTACGGCAACGCGGCCTCCGGGTGCCCGACGACATCAGCGTCGTCGGCTTCGACGACTTGCCGGAGGTCCGATGGTGTTCCCCGCCGCTGACCACCGTCCGGCAGCCGCTCGCCGAGATGGGCCTGCTCGCCGCTCGTACGGTCCTGCGCCTGGCCCAGGGCGAGCGGATCGAGAGCCCGCGGGTGGAACTGGCCACCGAGCTCATCGTCCGCGACAGCGCCGCCCCACTGCACACCGAATGTCGGTGAAGGAAGAGCGACGGCCGCCCTGCCCGGTACGCGACTCGGCGGCGGTGTCACCGGTGCGGGCGGCAGGAGGCCCGGACGACCAGTTCGGTGGGCAGCTGGATGTGCGTGTCGCGTTCGACACCGCCGATCAGGTCGACGAGCAGGCGCAATGCCTCGGCGCCCATGCGCTGCAGCGGTTGCATGATCGTCGTGAGCGGCGGGTTGACCAGCGCCGACTCCGGGACGTTGTCGAATCCGACGATGGACAGGTCGTCGGGCACGTTGAAGCCCATGCGCCTGGCGATGTCCATCGTGGAGATCGCCGAGAGGTCGTTTCCCGCGAAGATCGCGGTCGGTCGGTCGGGGAGCGCGAGCAGTTCCGCGGCCGTGTCGGCCGCGCTTTCGATCTTGAACCCGCCGACCCGTACGAGCCGCTCGTCCACTGTGATGCCGGCGTCGGCCATGGCCTTGCGGAAGCCCGCCTCGCGCAGGCGTGCCGACTCGAGGTCGGGGCGTCCGCTGATGTGTCCGATGCGGCGGTGACCGAGCGACAGTAGGTGGTTGGTGGCGAGCACGGCGCCGGCGAAGTTGTCCGAATCGACGGTGGGCAGGCCGGATGGGCCCGTGTGGGGGTCGACCGCCACGACGTGGAAGCCCGGCTTGGTCTCGACCACGGTCGGCGTGACGATCACGGCCCCGTCGATGAGCGTGCCGGACAGGCGGGCCAACGACCGGCGTTCCCACCCGGTGGCGGCGCGGTCGCCGTCGCCGCCGGAGTATGCCAGGAGTTGGTAGCCGCTGCCGGCGATCTCCCGGGACGCGCCCTTGAGCAGCTCCGTGGAGAACGGCTCGAACTCGGCGACCAGGATGCCCAGCACGTTGGTGCGGTGGCTGCGCAGGCTCTGCGCGCCCAGGCTGGCCTCGTACCCGAGCTCGTGGATGACGTGCTGGACACGTTCCACGGTTGCTTGCGCCACACCGTACCGACCATTGACGACCTTCGATACGGTTGCCACCGAGACGCCGGCGGCACGGGCCACGTCCGACATCTTGACGCGCTGCGGGAACGACACGTCGACGATCATAGTGGGGCCTTCCGGACCCCGTCACGAGCGAGTCGAAAACGTTATCGATACCGATTGACATCGAGGTAGGTGGCTGTAAAACTCCCCCGCAGGCCAAAGCACCGCGACTGACTAGTCGAGGAGAAATCGATGGCGATAAAGCGCCGCGCAGGCGCCGTCCTGGCGCTGCTTACGACCAGCGCGCTCCTTGCCGCCGGATGCAACAGCGGCGACAGTGAAGCGCCCAGCGAGAACGAGCTGTACAAGAACCCGGTGACCTTGACCTGGTGGCACAACGCCTCCCAGGACGGGCCCGGCAAGACCTACTGGGAAAAGGTCGCCAAGGATTTCCACGACCTTCACCCGACCGTCACGGTCAAGATCGAGGCGATCGAGACCAACCAGCTCCAGCGCACCCGGCTCCCCGCCGCGCTGCTGAGCAACGACCCGCCGGACATCTTCCAGGCGTGGGGCGGTGGTGAGATCCGCGAGCAGGTGGAGGCCGACTACCTCAAGGACATCACCGACCAGGTCAAGGCGGAGGTCGCCAACATCGGCAGCGCCACCGAGATCTGGCAGGTGAAGGGTAGGCAGTACGGCCTGCCGTTCCGGATGGGTATCGAGGGCATCTGGTACAACAAGGACATGTTCGCGAGGGCGGGCATCGCCGCTCCGCCGACCACGTTCGACGAACTCAACGACGCGGTCACCAAGCTCAAGGCGATCAACGTCATTCCGATCGCGCTCGGCGCCGGTGACAAGTGGCCCGCCGCGCACTGGTGGTACAACTTCGCGCTGCGTGCCTGCTCGGTCGACACCCTGAAGAAGGCCTCCATCGACCAGGTCTTCGACGACCCGTGCTTCCTGAAGGCCGGCGAGGACCTGAAGGCCTTCATCGCCACCAAGCCGTTCCAGCCCAACTTCATCGCCACACCGGGCCAGAACGACCCGACCAGCGCGAACGGCCTGCTCGCCAACGGCAAGGCCGCGATGGAACTGATGGGCGACTGGAACAGGGGCACCCTGGACAGCGTCGCCACGGACAAAGAGGCCCTCGGCAAGTTCCTGGGCTGGTTCCCCGTGCCGGCGATCGCCGGCTCCGCCGGTGACCCGAAGGCGGCCCTCGGCGGTGGCGACGGTTTCGCCTGCGCCAAGAACGCCCCGGCGGAGTGCGTCGAGTTCCTCAAGTACATCGTGAGCCCCGAGGTGCAGAAGGGCTACGCCGAGACCGGCACCGGCCTGCCCGTCGCCAAGGGCGCGGAGGGTGGAGTCGAGGATCCCGCGTTGAAGTCCATCCTGGAGGCCACGTCCAACGCGACCTACGTGCAGCTCTGGTTGGACACGGCCTTCGGCAGCACCGTCGGCAACGCGATGAACGATGGGATCGTCGCCATCTTCGCGGGCACCGGCACGCCCGAGCAGGTGGTCTCGGCCATGAAGGCGGCCGCAAGCAAGTGACCTCCATCAACCCAACCCTGAAACCCGCCGGCGGCGCGTCCGCGTCGCCGGCGGGTCTCCGGCCGGCCGGACGTTCGTCTGTCCGCGCGGCCGGCACTCGACGCAAGTGGTACGAAATCATCGGTCTCACGACGCCGGCCGTCGTCGTCTACGTGATGTTCGTGCTGGTGCCGATGGGCTTCGCGGTCTACTACAGCCTCTTCCGCTGGCGCGGGGTAGGACCGCCCACCGAGTACGTCGGTCTCAACAACTACAAGCTCGCCTTCCAGGATCCGATTTTCCTCGACGCGCTGCGCAACAACGCCATCATCGTGTTCGGCTCGCTGCTGATCCAGGGGCCCATCGCGCTGGGCATCGCGTTGCTGCTCAACCGTCGCTTCCGCGGGCGCACCGTGTTCCGGCTGCTGGCGTTCGTGCCCTACGTGCTCGCCGAGGTCACTGTCGGCATCATGTGGAAGCTGATCCTGACCGACGGCGGCACGGCCGACGCGCTGCTGCGGTCGCTGGGGCTGGGCAGCCTGGTGCAGGCGTGGCTCGCCGACCTCGACGTCGTCATCTGGACGCTGCTGTTCGTCCTCACCTGGAAGTACGTCGGCTTCGCCATCATCCTCCTGCTCGCCGGCCTGTCGAACGTGCCGGACGAGCTGACCGAGGCCGCCGCGATCGACGGCGCGAGCTGGTGGCAGGTCCAGCGGCACATCACGCTCCCACTGCTGGGCCCGACGATCCGGATCTGGATGTTCCTGTCGATGATCGGCTCGCTGCAGATCTTCGACGTGATCTGGGTGACCTCGGTACCCGCGGTGCGGTCGCTCGGCGCGTCGGCCACCATGGCGACGTACATGGTGGACAACGGGTTCTTCGCCCGGCTGTGGGGCTACGGCAACGCGGTGGCGGTGATCCTGTTCGTCATATCGTTCGTCGCCGCCCTGCTGTTCCAGCGTTTCCTGCTCCGTCGTGACATCGAAGGCGCCATCACCCGGAAGGCGGACTGACCGTGGCCGTGAACGCCGTCCTTTCCCCAACTTCCGAGCGTCGCCCGATGTCGTGGAGCACTCCGCTGACGTACGCGCTGGCGCTCGCGGTCGCGGCCGTGTCGATCGCCCCGGTGGCCTACGTGATCATCGGCGGGTTCCGCACCACCCCGCAGATCGTCGCGGACCCGGCCGGCCTGCCCGACCCCTGGGTCTGGGACAACTACTCCAGGGTGCTGACGCAAAGCCACTTCTGGCAGCAGGCGTTCAACAGCGCGGTGATCGCCCTCGGCACGACGCTCGGCGTCGTGGCGCTCGGCGTCTGCGCCGCGTTCGTGCTCGCCCGGTACTCCTTCCGCGGGCGTGAGGCGCTCTATACCTTCTTCACCCTCGGCCTGCTCTTCCCAGCCGGGGCGGCGATCCTGCCGCTCTACCTCATGCTGCGCGACCTCAGCCTGACCAACTCCTACTACGCCGTGATCCTTCCGCAGGTCGCCTTCTCGTTGCCGCTCACCATCGTGATCCTGCGGCCCTTCCTGTCCGCCATTCCCCGTGAGCTGGAGGACGCCGCCGCGATCGACGGCACGGGCCGGCTCGGGTTCCTCTGGCGCATCGCGCTGCCGCTGTCGCGGCCCGCGCTCGTCACCGTCGGGGTCCTCGCGTTCGTGGCGAGCTGGAACGCGTTCCTCCTGCCGCTGCTGGTCCTCAGCGATGTCAACCTGCACACCCTGCCGCTGGGCGTGCAGAACTTCTCGAGCCAGTACACCACCGACACGGCGGGCGTCCTCGCCTTCACGTCGCTGGCGATGCTGCCGGCACTGCTCTTCTTCACGCTCGCCGAGAAACAGATCGTCGGCGGCCTGCAGGGTGCGGTCAAGGGCTGAGCGACAGCGGTACAAGCACAACCAAGAAAGAGGCACAGCATGACTGAGGTCCACGGGGCAGTGGACGGGCCGGCGCCGGCTCAGGCAGGTCCGGACCACGACCGGCCGGACGGGCAGGACGGCGAGGCACGCGTACGCGAGCTACTCGGCCGGATGACGATCGAGGAGAAGATCGCTCAGCTCGTCGGCTTCTGGGAGAAGGAGGACGGCGAGGCCGTCGCACCGTTGCAGGGCGAGTTCGGCGACATCGCCAAGCTCGAGGACTTTTCCCGGCACGGGCTCGGCCACCTCACCCGGGCCTACGGCACGCGCCCCGTTGACGCCGCCGCGCGTGCGTCCTGGCTGTGGAAGTTCCAGTCGGACCTGGTGACGGGCACCCGGCTCGGCATACCGGCGATCGTCCACGAAGAGTGCCTCACCGGGCTTTCGGCGTGGAAGGCGGCCACCTTCCCCACCCCGCTGGCGTGGGGTGCCGCGTTCGATCCCGAGCTCGTCACCGAGATGGCCGCGGCGATCGGGGCGTCGATGCGAGCCCTGGGCATCCACCAGGGTCTCGCCCCGGTGCTCGACGTGATCCGTGACCCGCGTTGGGGCCGGGTCGACGAGTGTATCTCCGAAGACCCCTACCTGGTCGGCACCGTCGGCACGTCGTACGTGCGCGGCCTGCAGTCGCAGGGGGTGCACGCCACTTTGAAGCACTTCGCCGGCTACTCCGCCTCACGCGCCGGGCGTAACTTCGCCCCGGTGCACGCCGGCCCCCGGGAACTCGCCGACGTGCTGTTTCTCCCGTTCGAGATGGCGATCCGCGACGGCAACGCCCGCTCCGTCATGCACTCCTACGCCGAGATCGACGGCGTACCCGTCGCCGCTGACCCGACGATGCTGACCGGCGTGCTGCGGGACCGGTGGGGCTTCGACGGCACGGTGGTGGCCGACTACTACGGGGTGGCCTTCCTGAACCTGCTGCACCACGTCGCGGGCGACCACGCGGAGGCGGCCGTGCAGGCGCTGACCGCCGGAGTCGACATCGAGCTTCCGACGGGCGACGCCTACCTGACCCTGCCGGAGGCCGTGCGGGCCGGCAAGCTCGACGAGGCGATCATCGACCGGGCGGTGCTGCGGGTCCTGCGCCAGAAGCGGGAACTCGGGCTGCTCGATGCCACCTTCACGGACGAACCGCCCCAGGCGGTCGACCTCGACTCGCCCGAGCACCGGTCGATCGCCCGCCGCCTCGCGGAGAAGTCGATCGTCCTGGTCGCCAACCAGGACGTACTTCCGCTGCCCCCGGGTCGGCGCGTGGCGCTCATCGGTCCGAACGCCGACCGGCAGGGCGCGCTCTTCGGGTGCTACTCCTTCCTCAACCATGTGCTCGTCCAGCATCCGGACGTGGAAACCGGCATCGAGGTGCCGACGGTGCTCGACGCGATGCGCGTCGAGTTCGGCGCCGACCTCGTCACCTGGGCTCGCGGCTGCGACGTGGACAGCGACGACCGGTCCGGTTTCGACGAGGCTGTCGCCACGGCGGCCGCCGCGCAGGTCGCGGTGCTGGTCGTCGGCGACCACGCCGGTCTCTTCGGGCGCGGCACGGTCGGCGAAGGCTGCGACCGTGACGACCTGGAGCTGCCCGGGGTGCAGCGTGAGCTCGTCGAGGCGGTGCTGGCGACGGGCACGCCGGTGGTCCTCGTGCTGGTCACCGGCCGACCGTACGCGGTCGACTGGGCACTGGCGCGGTGCGCGGCGGTGGTGCAGGCGTTCTTCCCCGGCGAGGAGGGCGCCGGGGCGATCGCCGGCGTGCTCTCCGGGCGGGTCAACCCGTCGGGCAAGCTGCCGGTCAGCCTGCCCCGCTCGGCGGGGGCGCAGCCGTACTCGTACCTGCATCCCACGCTCGGCGAGGGCAGCGAGGTGACCAACCTGTCGGCGACGCCCGTGGCGCCGTTCGGCCACGGCCTGTCCTACACCACGTTCGAGCACGCCGACCTGGCCGTGCCCGCCACGGTGCCGACCGACGGGGCGCTGCGCGTGACCGTACGCGTGGCGAACACCGGCGCGGCCGCCGGCGACGACGTGGTCCAGCTCTACGGCCGCGACCTGGTGGCCTCGGTGACCCGACCGGTGGCGCAGCTGCTCGGCTACCGGCGGGTCCGCCTGGAACCGGGCCAGTCGATCACCGTCGAGCTGACGGTGCCGACCACCCGGCTGGCCTTCTCCGACCGCACGCTCACCCGGGTCGTGGAGCCCGGCGACGTCGAACTCTGGGTCGGCACCAGCGCCCGGCGGGACACCCAGGCGCTGACCACGTTGGTCGGCGACACGGTGCCGGTCACCAACGATTCCCCCCGGTGGACGACGTCCGAGATCTGCTGAGGTCGGTCCGTCGGTCGTCCACGGGGACGGCCGGCGGACCCGGTCAGGGGATCGGACGTCCGTAAGCGTCCGGCACCCCTGACTTACGGAAGAAGTAGGCGTTGATCTGATCCCGCCACTCCTGGGCGCACCGCAACTGCTCGTCGAGAAGCTCCCGCACCCGGGCGTGAACCCCCGGATCGACCATGCCGGCGAGTCGCTCCCACCGGCGTCGCATCGCCGCCACCTGCTCCACCCCGGCGAAGTGGGTGTCGTAGATGTGCTGGATCACCGTCGAGCCGCTGCGCAGCACGTGCCCGTACGGCACGTGGTGGAAGAAGAGCAGCAGCTCGTCCGGGCACCGCTCGACCGATTCGTACACGTCCCGCCAGGGCGGCGGGTACTGGCCGGTGAAGCCGGTGCCCGACGCCCGGGTGCGGTCGACGCCCACCCCGTCCCGGTCGGCGAAGTGGTAGGTGCCCCAGGGCGTGTACTCGTACCCGTCCACGTCGGGCCCGTAGTGATGGCCGGGACGGACCATGAATCCGACGCCGAGCGGGGCGGTGTACCGCTCGTAGGTATGCCACGAGTCGTCCATGATCTCGTGCAGTGCCCGGCGTATCGGGCCGGGCCCGCCCGGCGTCGACCTGGCGAAGGTGAGCTGGATCCACTCGTCGAGCACCGCCACCGGGTCCAGCCGTGGATCCCAGGCCAGCCGGCCGAAGGCATACAGGTTGGCCTGTGCCAGCGGATGCCCGGTCCAGAACGGATCGTCGCCCACGTTGGAGACCGCGACCAGACCACCGCCGGCCGCCTCGCCAGCAGTCGACCCGCCGGCCGCCACGTCGGCGACGGTCGGCCCGCCGTCCCCCCACGGCGTGAACCGGAGCACCTCGCTCCACCAGGGGGCCAGGTAGCACACGTGGCGCTGCTGGCCGGTGTACTCCTGGGTCACCTGGAACTCCACGGCCAGCCGAGTGCCGGGCATGGCCGCGATCACCGGGGAGATCGGCTCCCGTGGCTGGAAGTCCATCGGGCCGTGCTTCACCTGCAGGATCACGTTGTCCCGGAACTGCCCGTCGAGCGGGGCGAAATGGTCACAAGCGGCGCGGGCCCGGTCGGTCGACCGGTCGCGCCAGTCCTGCCGGTGGTGGTAAACGAAGGCACGCCAGTGCACCACACCCCCGAACGGCGCCAGCGCGTCGGCGAGAACGTTCGCGCCGTCGGCGTGGCTGCGCCCGTACGCGAAGGGGCCCGGCTGCCCCTCCGAGTCGGCCTTCACCACGTAGCCGCCGAAGTCGGGGACGCGCTCGTACACCTGGCGGGTGGTGTCGGCCCACCACGCCCGCACACCGCCGTCGAGCGGATCCGCGGTCGGCAGCCCGCCGAGGGCGACGGGCGCGGCGAAGCTGACGGACAGGTGCACCCGGATCCCGTACGGCCGCAGCACGTCCGCGATCGCCGCGACGTCGCCCAGCCGGTGCGTCAACAGTCGCATCTCCGTGGTGTGGACGTTCACGTTGTTCACCGCGACCGCGTTGACCCCGCAGGCCGCCAGCAGCCGCCCGTAGGCCCCGACCCGGGTCAGATCCGCCTGCCGCGCGCCGTCCCGCCAGAAGAGCGACCCGCCCGCGTAACCGCGCTCGACCTGGCCCATCACCGGATGGACGTCGACGTTGTCCCAGTGGTCGAGCATCCGCCGCCGCATCGCCGGCCGGTGCAGCTCCATCGGGCGGGTGAGCCCGAACGCCGACTCACCGAGCCTGACGAGGTGGAACAGACCGTAGAGCAAACCTGCGGGCGCCTCGGCCAGCACCACCGTGCCCTCGGCGTGCCGGGCCAGCAGGAAACCCTCCTCGTCCAGTGCGCCCGGCCCGTGCCGCCGGCGGTACCCGACCTCGACCGCCGCCGCGGTGATCGGCAGGAGGCCGGCCGGGATCAGCGCGAGCACCAGGTCGTACGACGTGCCGGACGCCGATCGCGCATCGACCGGCCGCGGCGGCGGCAGGTCCACGCGGCCGCCGTACCGGGCGCACGCCTGAGCTGCCTCGTGGCGCACCGTGTCGACGAGGGTGCCCTCGCCGCAGACCAGGATGTGCCGCGACCCGAGGGCGCGGAACGCCTCCGGCGGCAGCCAGGCGGCGTGTACGTCGTTCGGCTGGGCGGTATTCAACAGACCTCCGACTCAAGTGGGCCGATCACGCGGATTTTGCGGCCCTCGGCGTGAAGTCCTCGCGGATGGCGGTGATCATCGGTCGGCTGCCGACCAACAGGGCCAAGGCCAGCAGCGCGCCCAGCGCCGCGACCACCGCCTCCGAGGTGAGCACGGTCAGGGCGGCGGTCGCGACCAGCAGGCCGGCGTTGCCGAGGGTGACGGCCGGCGTGCGTGCGAGGAAATATCGGGCCAGCCGCAGGACGTCCCGGAACCGAAAGGAGAACAGTGAGGCGATCACCAGCGCGTTGACACCGACCAGGGTCACGCCGGCCCCGATCAGCACGAGCGGCACCGCCCACCAGCGGGGAACGCCGGCGGCGGGCAGGTGGGCGAGATTCACCGCGATGACGGTCAGCCACAGCAGCAGCGGAACCCAGATCCGCAGGACGTCGGCGAGGTTGGCCCGGTAGCCGCGCCAGAAGACGCGCGCCGGGTGCAGGTCGGTCGGGTCGGGACGTTGATGGTGCAGCGTGTACAGGGCGGCGGACCCGGCCGGGCCGAGCGGAAGCGTGCAGGCCGCGGCCAGCGGGAGGTTGCTGACGTCCCGTTCCAGCAGCATCAGCGCGACCAGTCCGGGCGCCGTGGTGACCAGGAACAGTAGTTCGACCACCAGCACCGTGTAGATCAGCGCCGCGGCGCGGGACAGCGGCCCGTCGCCGAACTGGCGCCGCGCGCCGAGGGCGTTGTTCACGCCGCCTCCCCGTCGGTCTCCGCGGCGCGCGGCGACCCGTCGCTGGCGGTGCGGCCGAGCAGCCGGTCGTCGTCCCACCACGGCGGGGTCTCGTCGATCACCGGGGTCAGCTCGGCCAGGGTCACCTCGTGCCGGGACAGGTGCAGGTCGAGCATGACTCGGCCGCCCTCGATCGGCAGCCTCGCGTGCCGCCGGGCCGGCTCGGCGGCCTCCCGCAGGGCGTCCAGCTGCCGAGTGCCGGGGGAGTGCGGGCGGCCCATCTCGCACCACGCCGTCCAGGCATTGCCCACCTGTTCGTCGACCGACGAGCGCAGCAGGAACGCGGCACCCGACGCGGCCGTGCCCAGGGGCAGCGACAGGCGGACGGTGTGCCGGTCCGGGCCGGGGGTGTCGCCGGTGGCGTCCACCGGCGCCCAGGCCAGCACGGCGATCCGGCCGACGGCGTCCCGGGTGACCAGGTGGTCCGGGCCGCGGGCGAGCACCTGGTCGCCGAGGCGGGCCATGAACGCGTACAGGTGGTAGGTGGGCTTCTTGACCTGGCGGTGGGTGAGCAGGCCGAACCCGCCGTGAAACAGCGAGGTCGGCACCCCCTCCTCCTCGAACATGTCGCTGAAGGTCCAGTAGGAGAAGGAGTCGACCAGGTCGCCGCCGGCGGCCACCACCGGAGCGAGGTACGCGGCGTGAAACGCCGTGTCGTGGACCCGGTTGTCGGGCCGGTAGGAGGAGTTGAACTCGGTGATGTGCACCGGCCGGCCCGCGAGCGCGCTGCCGCGCAGCTGCCGTCGGGGGCTGGCGAACTGGTCCAGCAGGCTGGACGCGGGCGCGAGGGTCTGGTGGGTGCCGAACGGCACGTGCTGTGCGGGCCCGGAGGTGTACGCGTGCCGGCTGACGAAGTCGACCGGCACCGAGCGGGCGGTCACGAACTCGGCGAACGGCATCAGCCACTCGTCCGCGCCGGGGGAGATGGCGGGGCCGCCGACCTGCAGCGCCGCGTCGACCTCCTTGACCGCGTGCGCCGTCACCTCGTAGAGCCGGTGGTAGGCATCCTGGTCGGCGTTCTGCCAGAACGCTGTGAGGTTGGGTTCGTTCCACACCTCGGTCGGCCAGGTGCGTACCTCGTCGAGCCCGTAGCGGTCGATCAGGTGGGTGAGCGTGGCCCGGACCAGATCGGCCCAGCCCTGCCAGGACTTCGGCGGGGTGACGTTGCCGCGCCACCAGAACACCGTCTGGTCGCCGGAGGCGAGGGCGGCGGGCATGAATCCCAGCTCCAGGAAGGGCCGGATGCCGAGCTGAAGGTAGGCGTCGATCACCTGGTCGACGTACGTGAACGCGTACCGCACCCGGCGCGACCCCCGGTATTCGTAGGGCCGGTAGACGCCGGTGCCGTCGCTGAACAGCCCGTGCCCGCGGAGGTGCCGGAAACCGATCTCCCGCTGGACGAGGGCCAGCGATTCCTGGTAGTCACGCCGGAGCCCCAGCTCGAACCGGCCGGTGCCGACGCAGGCCCGCCACGCGTCGGTCAGCCGGCCCGTGGCCTGTTCCGGTACGACGATCCGCATGCCGTCTTTCTCCTCCGCTCGCCGACCCGCGCACCCTTCGGTCGGGCCCGCCGACGGGCCCGACCGAGAGCCGAGGTCAGCCGTGGTGCTTCTGGTAGCGGTCGTACGCCTTGTTGACCGCGTCCAGGTAGGAGCCCATGTTCCTGCCCTTGAGCTCGGTCACGTAGGCGTCCCACTCACCGAGGTCGCGCTGGCCCAGGCTGAACTTCAGCGTGTTCTGGTAGACGTAGTCCTTCAGCGGCGTCTCCCAGAGGGTCACCTGCTCGCGTTCCTCGTCGGTGAGCGGGTGCGGCGGCGGGACCGCGACGTTCGGGCGGGCGTTGAGCAGTTTCTGGAATTCCATCTCCTCGGCGGAGAAGAAGGACTGGACCAGGTCGAGGCGGCCACCGTAGGCGAAGATGCCGTTGTAGAAGCCGAAGTCCTTCTGTAGGTGCTTCGTACCCTTCGGGTTGAGCCCGATGACGTCGACGTCGGGGGTGAGGGTGTGCTTGCCGGACGAGTCCTTGGTGTAGGTGACGCCCTCGACACCCCACTTGGCGAACTCCTGGCCGGTGTCGGAATACCAGAGCCAGTCGATGAACTGCATCATGGCCACGAAGTTCTTGCTGTCGCGCGCCTTCGAGGAGATCATGATGCCGTTCTCAAGCCGGCTCGCCGGGTTCATCGGCCCGGCCGGCCCGATCGGAAACGGAATCTTGGCCATCCGCGCGTTCGGGAGGGTCTTCGCCAGGTCGGGCCGGTAGTCGTTGACCAGGGTCTGCGCGTTGGTGCTGATCACGAAGGACTTGCCACTGGCGAGTTTCTGACGGGCCTGGTCGTCGGTCTGGGTGAAGGTCTCCGGGTCGAGCAGCTTCTCGTCGACCAGCTTGTGCAGGTATTCCAGCATCGCCTTGTACTGCTCGGACGCGCCGGTGTAGACGAACTTCTTGGCGTTCGCGTCCCAACTGGTGTGCTGGAAGTTCCAGCCGGCGCCCTGCAGGCCGTAGGCGAGGGCGAGCATGTTCAACAGGTTGCCGGCGGGGTTGGGTTTGCCGAACCGGTCGGAGAACGGGTAGACGTTCGGGTACGCCGCCTTCATCGCCTTGAGCATGGTGTACACGTCGTCCCAGGTCTCCGGTACCGGAATCTTGAGCTCCTCGAGGATGTCCATCCGGACCGCGAGGGTGTAGTCCTGCCAGGGCTTCTCGTGCAGCCCGGGAAGCAGGTAGAACTTGCCGTCCTCCTGGCGGAGCGAGTCGATCTCCGGCTGCAGGTTCCACTTCTCGATCTTGTCTTTGAAGTGGGGCATCAGGTCGAGGTACTCGCTGACCGGCAGGATCGCGCCGGAGGAGACGTAGGCGTCCTCCTGCGGGTGGTAGGTCTTCGGAATGATGAACGGCGCGTCGCCGGCGCCGATCAGGACGCTGCGCTTCTGCTCGTAGTCGCTCAGCGGCACGGCGACCGGCTCGATCTTGACCCCGGTCCGCTTGGTCAGCTCCGACCAGAACAGCCAGTCGTCCTTCAACGGGTAGTTCGGGTGGTTGTTGTAGAGCATCGAGAAGGACACCGCCTGGGTGGCCTTGAACTGGTCACCGACGCCGTACGTGTCCATGGCGCCGCCCCGCTTGCCGGAGAGGTCCTTCTTGTCGTCGGCGTCGTCGCTGCAGCCGGCCACCGAGACGACGGCGGCCGCGCCGGCGGCGAACAGCAACTGGCGCCGGGAGAGCTGGGCCATGGGGGGATTCCTTTCGCGTGGGGGCGGTGTGGACGGTTACGCCGGCGGCTACCCCTTGACCGCGCCGAGCATGACCCCGGAGACGAAGTACCGCTGAATGAAGGGGTAGACCGCCAGGATGGGCAGGACCGTGAGCACGATGGTCACGGACTGGATGGTGGCGGCGGACTGAACGACGTCGCTGGCGCTGCCGAGGCCGCCGCCGGTCGAGGTCGCGTCGGTCGCGCCGGCGATGAGGTTGCGCAGATAGACGGTCACCGGAAACAGATCCAGGCGGTCCATGTACAGGAACGCGGCGAACCAGGAGTTCCAGAAGGAGACGGCGTAGAAGAGCACCATCGTGGCGACCACCGCCTTCGACAGCGGCAGCACGATCCGCAGCAGGATGCCGTACGTGTTCAGCCCGTCGACGGCAGCGGCCTCCTCCAGCTCGACCGGCAGACTCTCGAAGAACGCCTTCATCACGAGCAGGTTGAACACGTTGATGGCGTTGGGCAGCGCGATCGCCCACACGGTGTTCTTCAACCCGAGGCTGGTGACCAGGATGTAGTTGGGGATCAGACCACCGGTGAAGAACATGGTGAACACCGCGATCCCGACCAGCGCCGTGCGGCCCTTGAGTTGTCTCTTCGACAGGACGTAGGCGTAGCAGGTGGTCAGCACGATCGATGCGGCCGTGGCCACGACCGTGTACACCACCGTGTTGCGATAGCTCGTCCAGAACATCGGGTCGGACATCACCGCCCGGTACGCGGCGAGATTGAACCCGCGCGGGATCAGGTTCACCTGCCCCGACACGATGTACGCGTTGTCGCTGAGCGAGCGGGCCACGATGTTGACGAAGGGATACAAGGTCACCAGCACGACGCCGGTCAGGATGATGGCGTTGACCACTCGGAAGACCCGGTAGCCCCGGCTGGTGTGCGCGCCGTGCCGGCGGCCGGTCGCGGGGGCGGGCGCGCTCGTGTCGATGGTCACCACAGGCTCGTCCCTACCGCCCGCCGGGAGATCGCGTTCGCCGACAGCACCAGCGTCAGCCCGATCACGGATTCGAACAGGCCGATGGCCGCCGCGTAGCTGAAGTTGCTGGAGACGATGCCGACCCGGAACAGATAGGTGGAAATCACGTCGGCCGTGGGGTAGGTCAACGGGTTGTACAGCAACAGGATCTTCTCGAAGCCGACCGCCATGAACGTGCCGATGTTGAGGATCAGCAGGGTCACCATCGTCGGCCGGATCCCGGGCAGCGTCACGTGCCAGGTCTGCCGCCACCGGTTGGCACCGTCGATGCGGGCCGCCTCGTACAGGTCCTCGTCGACGGCGGTCAGCGCGGCGAGGTAGAGGATGGTGCCCCAGCCGACGGTCTGCCAGACCTCCGAGGAGACGTAGATCGTCCGGAACCACCCGGCCTGTTGCAGGAACGGCACCGCCTCGCCGCCGACAGCGCGGACGAACTGGTTCACCGTTCCGTCCATGGACACCAACTGCATGACCATGGCCGCCACGATCACGATCGACAGGAAGTGCGGCAGGTAGGACACCGACTGGACGAACCGTTTGAGCCGGCGGCTGCGCAGCTCGTTGAGCAGCAGCGCCAGCACGATGGGCAGTGGGAAGCAGAACAACAGGGTCAGCGCGCCCAGCACCAGCGTGTTGGTGAACACGTCCCAGAACGTCGGGTCGGTGAGGAACATCCGTACGTACCGCAGGCCCACCCAGCGCTCGCCGAACACGCTCCCGCCCGGTTGGAACCGCCGGAAGGCGATCACGTTCCCGAGCATCGGCAGGTAGCGGAAGACCAGGAAGAACAGCAGTGGCAGGACCGCCAGGGAGTAGAGCTGCCAATCCCGCCGCAGCGCCTGGCGCCAGGTGCGCCGACCGGCGCGGCGGCGGGCCGGGTCGGGCAATCTGCTGTTCACGTGGACCCCCCTCGACCGACCCGGGTCAACCCGCGACCGTCCGGTCCGCGCGGCGTCGGCGCGCCGAAACTTCCAGCGACACCACGGTACTTTTCGGCAACCTAGGGGCAGCGACGTGAATGTGTCAAGGGTTGACAAACCAGGGACGTTACGCCGCACTCCGGGACAGACCGTATTGATGGAGCTGAGCCGTCAACTCGGCGGGAAATCATTTACGGGCGCACGGGTGTCGATGTCGGCATGATACGGTGCCGCGAAACTTCCGGACGTTCCGGTGTCCGGCGGAACCACGCGAGGATTCATGCCCCTGTTCGATTTCCCCCTCGACCAGTTGCGTCGCTACGCGCCCGTGGTGGCCGAACCGGCCGACTTCGACGCGTTCTGGCAGACGACCCTCGCGGAGGCCGAGACCCGGCCGGTCCTGCTCGACGTACGGCCGGAGCCGACCGACCTCCGTCTCGTCGACTCCTGGGACGTCACCTTCGCCGGCTTCGGCGGCGACCCGATCCGGGCCTGGTACACCCGTCCCGCCGGAGTGGACGACCCACTGGCCACGGTGGTGGAGTTCACCGGCTACGGGCGCGGGCGCGGCCTGCCGCACGAGCGGCTGACCTGGCCGGTGGCCGGCTACGCGCACCTGCTGATGGACTGCCGAGGCCAGGCCGGCCAGCACGGCGGCGGGGACACCCCCGACCCGGGTCAGGGGACGGCCGGTGGCCCCTGGCCGGTGACCTGGGGCATCCTGACACCCCACGGCTACCACTACCGCCGGCTGATCACCGACGCCGTGCGGGCGGTCCGGGCGGCGCGCGCCCTGCCGGGTGTCGACCCCGACCGGGTCGTCGCGGCCGGCAACAGCCAGGGTGGTGGCCTCGCCCTGGCCGTGGCGGGGCTGGTGCCCGATCTCGCCGCGCTGCTCACCACGGTCCCGTTCCTTTGTCACATCGAGCGGGCAATCGAGATCACCGACGCTGCCCCGTACGGTGAGATCGTGCGTTATCTGGCCGTCAACCGGGAGGCGGAGACGGCGGTCCGCCGAACGCTGTCGTACGTCGACGGCGTGACGTTCGCCCGCCGGGCCACCGCTCCCGCGCACTTCGGGATCGGGTTGCGCGACCCGGTCTGCCCGCCCAGCACCGGCTTCGCCGCCTACAACCAGTACGGCGCCGCCAACGGCCGGCCGGGCTCGCCCGAGCGCGAGATGCACGTCTATCCGTTCAACCAGCACGAGGGCGGGGAGGCCGTGCACGTGCGACGCCAGCTGCGGTGGCTCGCGTCGGCGCTGCCCGACCCCGGACGCTCCGATCCGCCGGGCGGCCCGAGCGCAGCTGGCACCGCCAGCCGGCCGGGATGAGAAATCGGTGCCAGCTCGTGCGCGACGAGGCGAGCACTGCTGATCGTCAGATTCGGGTGTGACACCCTTTCCGCACCGTGCACGCTCTGCTGTGCGCGACGACGCGAAGTGCGCTGCGAAGCGAAGTGCGCTGCGAAGCGGCGGGCTTCCTGTTGAAGGGTGGCGGGTGGTGGCACGGTTCCGGATGTCGCGGCGGCAGGTATTGACGCACGGGGTAACGGCGACGGGCGCATTGGTTGCTGGTAGTGCGGCTACCGTCGCCGTGAGTCGATGGGCTGAGCAGGGCAGGATTCCGTCTACCATTCCGTCTGGCGCGTTGCTCGACGACGCGAGCAGACTCAACCCGACCGCCGTGCGGGGGGTGCTTTTCGCCGGCAAGTCGGTGGAATCCACCACCCAGGTCGTCACGCCGTTGCTGCGCCGCATCGCCGAAGGCGATGACCCGCCGCTGGCTATCGCAGGCGTACGTCATTCCATGGGTGGGCAGAGCATGCTCGCCGACGGTTGGGTCCTCGACACCCGTCCCATGAACGAGATTCTGCTGGACAGTGCGGCTGGTGTGGTGCGCGTGGGCGCGGGAGCGACGTGGCGCGAGATCATACCGGTGCTCAACGCGGCCGGCTTCGCGCCGAAGGTGATGCAGTCCAATCACGACTTTTCGGTGGGCGGCTCACTGAGCGTGAACTGCCACGGCTGGCATACCAACCATCCGCCGATCTCGGCCACCGTACGCAGCTTCCGGCTGCTCACGGCAGGCGGCGACGTGATCACCTGCAGTCCGACGGAGAACGTGGAACAGTTCGGACTGGTGCTCGGCGGCTATGGCTTGTTCGGTGTGATCCTCGACGTCGACCTCGACGTTTGGCCCAACGCGATGTACAGCCCGCATTTCCACACCCTGCGCACCCGCGACTACGCGACCACGTTCACCAGGCGGGTGTACGCGGCCGACTCCCGGGTGGAAATGGCCTACGGACGGTTGTCGGTGGATCCGCGCAACTTCCTGGACGAAGCCATCCTGGTCACCTTCACCCCGGATCCGGGCACGCGCGGCGCCGTGCTGCCGTTGGCCAGCCCGGCCATGCCGCAGCTCGAACGAGGGGTCTTCCGCAACTCTGCCGGCAGCAACGTGGGCAAGGCGCTGCGCTGGGGCGTGGAACGCGACATGGCACCATTGCTGGCCGGCCCACTGAGCCGAAACAGTATCTTGAACGAGCCGGTAGCGGTCTTCGCCGACCACTCGTCAGGGACGCGGGACATCCTCCACGAATACTTCGTCCCGCAACAACGACTGTGGGAGTTTGTCCAGAAGGCCCGAGGAATCATCAAACATGGTCAGGTAGAACTGCTCAACGTCACCGTCCGCGACGTGCGGCAGGACCGCCGCAGCGCACTGGCGTACGCCCGGCAGGATGTTTTCGGCCTGGTGATGAACTTCCGGCAGGAGAACACCGGCGACGCTGAGGACCGCATGCGCACCCTGACCCGTAAGCTGATCGATGCGGCGGTCGACGTTGACGGCACGTTCTATCTGCCGTACCGGCTGCACGGCACGGGCGCCCAGCTCCGTCGCGCCTACCCGGCCTGGGAGGCGGTCGTGGGGGGGGGAACGCCCCCCCCCCCCCCGGGCGCCGGGCCCCCCCCCCCCCACAAACACAAAACC
>NZ_JBEYIX010000059.1:0-37234 GCF_040636055.1 Micromonospora sp. NPDC006766
AAACGCATGGGCTACGGCCGCGCCAACTTCGACCTGCTCCGCAAACGCATCCTGCTCCAGGCGTGAGCCCCCGTCACAAGATCAGCGACAGAGCCGCTTGCCGTACAAAGCTGCATCGGGGCAGTCGGCCTCCCGATGATCGGCTGCTTGGACGGCAGTGTGCCCGGCCGACGGACTTGGTTGGTGACGTTGCGTAACGAGTGACCATTCACCGCGGCGCGCCGCTCGGCTTCCGCATCTGGCTCCCCTCTGTGTCAAGACACTGCCGGGAGGAGGTGGTGTGCTCCTGCAGGACAAGGTCTGGTCGCGCCGAGGATCGCCGAACGGCGACCGGAGCTTGGCGACGAACCGTGGTCGCGTCGACGTCGGGGAGCTGGTCCGGACGAGCAAGGGCCTGTTCGGATTCCGGGCCTCATCCGGCACCCAGCGGTGACCGACGAAACCTGATGTACAGCCTAGACCTGCTGGTATCTGTCGGGATCCCTGCGGACCGGGCGGGACTGGGGCGGACGGCTGAACAGCCCGATCATCTTTATAGATAAACATCGCCAAGGATCAGAAGGTTAGGGGTTCGGATCCATTCGCGGTGTGGGTGTCGCGGTTTGGGTGGGACTGTTGCTGGGTTTCGGCTGGCTGAGCTGGGTCAAAGTCTCTACAAGATCCGGGACGGCTCACGGCAGCATCAGCAGCGCCTGTTCCCTGCGCACGCGGAGGTGGTCCCGCTCAGCGGCGGGGATTCCATCGGATCCCCTTGTTCCATCGCACGCTGGCGACCTCTCCGCCTTGTCGCGTCACACCACGGTGACCTCCGGGTCCGGCACCGGCGCGGCCGGCCGTTGCAGCAGGGAACAGCCGGCTAGCGCGACGGCCAGCGCCGCCGCCCCGCAAACCACGGGCACCGCCAGCGCGGGTGCGGCGCCGACCGCCTCGACGACCCGACCGGCGACCCACGAGCCAAGCGCCACGCCGGCGCCGCTCGCCGCCGATATCCAGGTCAGAGCCTCGGTGCGTACGTCGTCGTGCGCGATCCGGCCCACGATCGCGAACCCGACGATCATCGCGGGAGACACGGTGAGGCCGACCCCGAACACATTCACGGCCAGGACGCGTAGGTTCGGCGCCAGGGACAGTGGCGCCAGCAGCACCGACATCGCGACCAAGGCCACAAGGAGCTGCGTGGTAAGCGCGGTGGCGCGCTGTCGGGCGCCGTATGCCAGGCCGCCGATCATGGCGCCGCCAGCGAAGCAGCCCAGTACGGCGCCGCTGGCCACGGTGGCGTGGGCGGTGTCGGCGTAGGCCACGATCGCCAGCCCCGTCGAGCCGGACACCGCTCCGAGGGCGAGAAAGACCGCGGCCAGCAGCGCGAGCGGCGGCTGGCGTAGCGCGAGGCCCGCCCGGCGCCGGCTGCGCCCGGCCGTCACCGGTGGTGCGGTGCCGCGCTGCGCGGCCAGTGCCAGCCCGCCGCCGAGCGTCAGCACAGCCGGCACCATCAGCCCGGCCTGCGGGTGCACCAGCGTCACGAGCAGTGTGACGGCAAGCGGCCCGGTGACGAACAGCAACTCGTCGACGGCCGACTCCCAGGCCATCGCGGTGGGCAGCTGCGGGGTGCGACCGAGGGCCGCGATCCAGCGCGCGCGGACCAGCGACCCGACTGGCGGCAGGGTCGCGCCGGTGACCGATGCCGCGGCGAGAAGCATGGGTGCCGGCGCCTCCACCTGTACGCACAACGCGAGCGCCACCAGTGCAAAGGCGTGTATACAGGCACCGACGACGAGCACCCGGGCCTGACCGTACGTGTCCACCAGCCGGCCAGCGACTGGTGCGCCGCCGGCCTGGCTTAGTGTGTACAGGGCGGCGGCCGCACCGGCGGTGCCGTAGGAACCGGTGCTCTCCTCGGTCGCCAGGATGATCGCAATGCCGAGCATCGCCATCGGCGCCCGCCCAACGAGGCCGGCCAGCGCGAACCGGCGCTGCGCAGCAGGTGCCAGCAGCGCCAGGAACGCCTTCACCGGCCGGCCTCGGCCCGCACGCTGGCCGCCACCGCGCCGACTCCGAACAGCGCGTCACGCACCGCCTGCATGCCGACCACGGTTACTCCGGAGCGGTCGACGATGTCGATCCACTTGTCGTCCCGGCATAGTTCGAAATCGGCGACACGGGCCTGCCAGTCGGGCGCGATCGCCTTGAGCTCGTCGGTCTCCGCCGCGGGATGCATGATGAAGACCGACAGCCCCGCCGGGAGGCTGTCCAGCAGCCGCGTCGCCGTTTCTCGGCGGTTCTCGGGCCGCCCCAGCGGTAGGTCCACCCAGGCGTCGAAGGGCACGAGCCCCTGCCGTTCGGCGTCGGCGAGTTCGTCGGCCACCGCCGCCGCGTCCGACTGGGGAATGTTGCACAGCTCGCCCACCTGTTGCGCGTCGTGGCGCAGCAGTGTCGCCGGCAGGCGGTACCGAGCCGACAGCTCGACGTACGCGCCGATTAGCTCGGGCCCGTACAGGGTGAGCATGTGCGAGTCGAGGTGGGTGACGTCGACGCCGAGCGCGCGAGCGTGGTCGACCTGTGCCGACAGCTCGGCGACTACGGCCTCCCGGATGCCGGGCCGGCCGTGCAACTGCGCGGCCGTGCTGGGCAGATAGCCGGACTCGTCGGTGAGCACGGCGTGACCCGCAGGGGTCAGCGGGCGCCACCGATAGCCTACCCATTCGCTGTTGAGAGTCAGGTGGACGCCCAGGTCGGGTGCCGTGTCGAGCTCCGCGCACAACCGCGCCAGCGCCGGGAACCAGGCGCACGGAACCATCGCCGACGCCGCAGAGACGACCGGCGAGGAGACGGTCTGCCGGTACGCGGTGACTGTCGCCTCGCACATGCCGATGTCGTCGGCGTGCAGCACTACCGCTCGGTCGGTCGGGCCCAACCCGAGTCGGTCAAGCATCTCAGTGGTGTGCACCGTGGCTCCCTATTGTCGTGGCCGCTGCGCCGCGAAGCTCCCGCAGCCGCCGGTGGACGTACGGTGCCAGGTGTGCCGCCGTACGGTGGACCGCGTTGATGCTCTCCACATGGGTCGCGATGGCATCGCGGTTGAGCAGCGGCCCGATGACGAATACATGTGGGGCACCTTCGACCTCGAAGGTGACCGGGTCCATCCGCAGCCCGCGCCGGGTTGGGTCGGGTGTGAACCCCTGCCTACCTCCGACCAGGTTGGCTAGCAGCGGTGAAGCTGTGTCGTCGGTGCGGCCCGCGCCCGTGCAATCGACGACGATATCGGCCTCGACGGGCGCATCCGCGCCGGAGACCCGCATCCGCAGCCCGGACGCGGTGCGGGCGATGCCGGCGACTAGGCCCGCCCGCACGACCAACTTCCCGGCCGCTTCCAGCCGTGCGGCAGCCGCCATGTACTCGCGCGGCGAGGGGCGCAGCCCCGCAGGATGGGGCCGGCCCGGCAGTCGTCCGCTGCCCGAGATCACCTCGATCGTCCCGACGCGTTCCGGCAGCTGCGGGGTGTGCGCCAGGTGATGCAGCAGCTCGGCTGCGGCCGCATTGGATCCGATGGCGACGATCCGGGATCGCCGCTGCCCGCTGATCAGCGCATCGAGCCGCTCGAACCCGCCCTCGTACAAGTCGTGCACGTAACCGTCGGCGGGGCCTAGGCCGGTCCGGTTGAGCCGGGGCACGCTGCCGACGGCCAGCACGACGACCCGCGCGGACAGGCGCCTGCCATCGGCACACCGCGCCTGCCACGGGTCGCCCTCGCCGCGCAGGTCGGTGACCTCGCCGACTAACTGGCGCACGTCGGCTCCCAGTCTGCCGCGGGCTCGCGCCACGGCGTCGATGAGCTGCTGCTCGGCGTACGCGCCGAAGATGTGGCGCGGAAGGTGCACACCGGTAAGGTCGCCGCGGGCCAGTTGCGCGGCGTTGCGCTCGTGCCAGTCGGCCAGCGCGGGCACGCCGGCAGCGACGTTGGGCAGGAGCTGTTCGGGGTGCTCGCGCAGCCACGCGTGGAACTCCGCCGGCGTCGACTCGGTGACGGGCTCGATCAGCAGCGCGCCTGGCTGGCTGGGCGTCCCGTACGCGACGCCCCGACCGAACGCGCCGAGCCGGTCGACCATCGCGACGCTCGGCGCCGAGCCGGCCTCGGCCTCCCACAACGTCACCAGCTCCACGAACAGCCGGCTGCCCGACAGGCCTGCGCCCACGATGAGCAGGTCGACGTCGTCCAGCCCGGGGCTCAACTGTCGCTCCCGTTGAGGCGGTCGACGTAGATCCCGACGTCGGATCCGGCGATGTCGACGGCGCCGAATTCCTTGGCGTAGAAGGGCGCGGCCTCCTTCGGGCCGCCGATGACGGCGTAGGCGTACCCCATCTCGGCCATGGCGTGCAGGCAGTGCAGCACCAGCGCCGACCCGACCTTCTTGCCGCGGAAACCGTCGGCGACACCGACCGGGCCGACGAAGTTGCGATATGTCGCCTCGTAGGCGCAGAAGCCGATTATTTCGCCGCCGGTGGTCGCGATGAATGTGGTGATCGGCTGGTGGCCGAAGGTGACGTCGCACTCGCCCATCCAGCCGTTGCTGAAGTGTTCGCGCACCCACGTGAGCACTTGGGGCTTCTCATAGGAGCGCGGCCGGCGGATGGTGATGGCGTTGGCGGTGAGTGTGTCGTCGTACTGCGACAATTTCGGGATGTCATAGAGTCTGACGAGACGATCGAGCATTTGTGTCATTGGTTCCTCGTTGTCCTTCCCGAAAAGAGAAGGCAGGTGGAAATCGCCATTGTCCAGTAGGCGGTGCGACCTGGCGGGGCCGCCACGCACCGTGTCGCAGGCGGCCCCGTGCCCCCGTGACTCCTCGAACGTGTAACGTGAATCTATCAATGTCTGCGAGCAAACGTCAATGTGAATTGAGGGAACCTACGTGTTTGCCGTGGCAATCTTCCATCAGTATTACTGCAGGCCGGACGGGCGGCCGGGCCCGCGTCTGTCCCGCATGCTCACGCATTCCACGACACCCCTGAGACGCAATAGCTGTCGTCAGCGAGGACCTCTCGGGAACGGCCAGGCCAGGCACCGACCACCCAGCTTTCCGGCTACTACTGCGCATGTGCGGCCATGCCCCAGGAGCGGAGCTCGGCGTAGGCCGCTGGCGCGGCCTGCATTGTCGCTGACAGCGGCCCACGCGCTACGTCATCTGGCACCCGCATCCCTTGAAGGCGCTGCTTGAGTGGCAGCGAGTTCCGCGACCCGTTCAGCCAGGTCCCGCAGGCGCGGTCTTTCGTAGACGGCCATCGAAGAGAGGCGTACGCCCAGGCGCTTCCTGATCGCCGCGACGACATGAAGAGCGAGGAGGGAGTGTCCGCCGAGCGCGAAGAAGTCGTCCTCGACGCTGACTCCGCTGCGGCCGAGCACCTCGCCCCAGACATCGGCGATGAGCCTCTCGACCTCGCTGCCCACGGACGCCGAGAAGGACATGGCCGGAAAGCGAGGCACCGGCAGGGCGGATACGTCCAGTTTGCCGTTCACCGTACGCGGAAAGCCTTCCAGCGCGGTGAATACAGTGGGGACCAGGTGCGCCGGCAGTCGGTCGGCAACCCAGTCACGCAACCCGTCCGCCGCTCCGACATGGTACGCCACGAGAATGGTCCCGCGGTGCGGATCGTCGTACGGCAGGACAGCCGCCGCCACGACATCGGGGTGGGCGAGCAGCGCCGCCTCGATCTCGCCCGGCTCGATGCGGAAGCCGTGCACCTTCACCTGGCGGTCGGTGCGACCAAGGTACTCCATGGCCCCGTCGGGCCGCTGGTATACCTGGTCGCCGGTTCGGTACATGCGGGAGCCGTCGGCCGCGACCGGGTCGGCCAGGAACCGTTCGGCGGTGCGACCGGGCTGGCCGCGGTAGCCGTCGGCGACGCCCGGGCCGGCCAGATACAGCTCGCCGGTCGCGGCCGGCTTCAGGTCGTCGTCGAGGATGTAGGCCCGGACACCGGGCAGCGGACGGCCGATGACCGGTGCCTCACCGGTGATCCAGGCGGCGGTGGCGTCCACGGTGCACTCAGTCGGGCCGTAGAGGTTGACTGCCATCGGTCCCGGCCGGGCCGCCAGGTCGCGCCACAGCCGCGCCGGGACCGGCTCGCCACCGACGAACAGCCGCAGCGGCTGCGTGACCGCGTCGGCCAGCGCCTGCCAGTGCGTCGGTGTGACGTCGAGGTCTGTCGCGCCGTTGGCCCGTAGCCAGCCGGCCAGCCGCTGTGGATCGGTCCGCAGTTCGTCGCCGATCAGCAGCACGGTGTCGCCCCGGCAGACGCGTACCCATTGCTGCACGGACGCGTCGAACGAGACGCTGGCGTTCCACGCCACCCGGCTCGGCTCGGACGGGTAGAGACCGACGCGCTCCAGGCTGCCGACAAGGTGGGCGACCGCACCCCGACTCACCTGAACGCCCTTTGGTGTCCCGGTCGAACCCGAGGTGAAGATGACGTACGCCGGCTCGCCGGGTGTGACCTCGACCGACGGCAGCGCTCGGTCCGTCAGCGGATCGTCGGGCAGCTGGTCGACCCGGACGGTGGACGCCTCCGCCTCCCACGGCGTACCCGTGGTGCTGGTGAGCACCGTACGGACCCTGGCCGCGGCGGCCATGGCCCGCAGGCGCTCGCCGGGATACGCCGGGTCCATGGGGACGAACGCCGCACCGAGGCGCCACGCCGCCAGCAGCGAGGCCAGCAGGTCGACCCGGCGCGGCAGGCACACGCCGACCATGTCGCCGCGGCGTACGCCGTGCCGGCACATTTCCCAGGCCAGCCGGTCAACACGGGCCGCCAGAGCGGCGTAGGTGACGGCCGGGTAGTTCTGGCTTGCGTCCGGGGCCACCACCGCGAGGTCCTCTGGGCGCTCGGTCACGACCTGATCGAACCGGCGCAGCAGATCGGTCGTCTCGATCGCCTTCATGGGGAAACCTCCTTAGGGTCCGGTGGGGTCCAGTGGGCCCGGTCAGGACTTGGGACCGGTGGCGGCAGCCACGGTGGGCCGGCAAGCGGTGATCTCCACCGCATCGCCCATCGCGACGAGGATCCTGCGGTCGCCCTGGAATGCCTCGCGGCCGTGGGAGGCGAGGATGTTGTCGACGATCATCAGGTCGCCCGGCTGCCAACTCTCGCGGACGGTCGCCTTGTCGTAGGCTGCGTTGATCGCGTCGACCTCGTCCCGGGTCAGGGTGGTGCCGTCGCCGAGCATGGTGGCGAACGGCAGGCCGTCCTCGCCCAAGTCCGACTCCAGGACCTCACGGATGCTCTCGTCGAGCGAGTACCTGTTCCAGAAGGCGACGTGGTTGAACCACACCGCCTCGGAGGTACGCGGGTGGTGGAGGACAGCCGGGCGCAGCTGAGTGGTGTGCAGGGTTCCGTCCTGTCCCCATTCGCAGCCGATGAGGTTCGCGGCGCAGTACCGCTCGATCTCCTCGGCGGAGTCGGTGCCGAACGAAGTCCGCCACGGCAGCGACAGGTGCTCGCTGTAGTTGCGGCGCAGGATCCAGCCGTGCTCCCGGAACCGCCGCGCCAGGTCGTCAGGGATGAACTCGAGCACCCGACGGCAGTCGGCCGTCGGGGTGGCGCCACCCCACTCCGGCGCGATCAGGCATGCGAACATCAGCGTGCCCGGGAACGTGATCGTGTAGCTGTTCTCGTTGTGCTGGCGGATCCGCTGCGCCGGCGGCAGGTCCGTCGAGGAGAAAACGTCGTCGCCGAAATCACTGCGCGGCGTGGCCTTTTCTTGATACGGCGCCCGCGAGGAGACCACGGCGTCCCGGATGACGGCGAAGTCCTCGACGCCACGGAGCGGCAGGCCGCGCAGGAACAACACACCGTGCGCGTCGAGCGCGGCGCGCACTTCGTCGTGTGCGTCCTCCAACCACGAGCGCGCCGCTTCGATCGTGCCCATCCCAGTTGCATGCACCATCGCCGGATGACCGGCCCGCTGGACTACCTCCAGCCGCGTTCCCGCGGATCGCACGTCTTCTCACCTCTTCCTTTCATCGCACCAACGCGACCTGTCTCGTCGAGCAGACGCGGCCGCTTATCGGACCGACGCGGCGGTCCACGCCGCGAAGCGCGTTGGTAGGCGCCGCCACAGTCGCGGCGTGTAGAAGTGCCCACCGGGCAGGCATGTCACCCGGAAGTCGCCGGCCGCCGCCGTGCGCCACTGGTCGGCCACGGTCGGCTCGATCACGGCGTCGTCGGCGCCGTAGAACACCTGCATCGGTACGCCGACCCGTGCCCCGCGCTCGGGATCGTAGGTGTCACGTACCTGTAGATCGGCGCGCATGAGGCGGATCGCCATCGCGCGCATGTCCGCGTCGTCGAGGATGTAGTCGGGCAGCGAACCCGACGTACGCATCCACTCGATGAGTTCCTCGTCGCCGTCCTCCGCTCGGGGGAAGCGGTCCTTGTCAGTCAGGCCACGGACCGGGGAGTTGCACGACGACACCACCAGCGCGTCCGGGATCGGACCGCCACGGCGCTCGAGCTGGAGCGCGACGTCGAAGGCCACCCAGCCGCCCATGCTGTGCCCGAAGAGCACGAAGGGCGTCGGCGTGGCGTGGACGACCGCCTCGGTGGCATCCGTGACCAGTTCCGGCCAGGTGCGAGGGGCGGGTTCGGTGTACCGCCCCTCACGGCCGGGATAGCAGACGATGGCCAGATCGGTGTCGCTGTCGAGCACGTCAGCCCACGGGCGGTATGCCCCGGTTCCCCCGCCAGCGAAGCCCAGGCAGACGAGGGTACGGGCGGCATGGGCGCGGTCGATCGGCCGGACGATCGCGGCGTCGCTGAGCATCATCGGCCGATCTCGTCGTGGACGGCCACCTCGGACAGGAGCCGGCGCACCGAGCGGGGCCGGATGTCGGTCCAGGCGCGCTCGACGTAGCCGACGCATTCGTCGCGGGTGGCGGGGCCGAACGCGAGCGTCCAACCGCGCGGCACCTCAACCGCCGAGGGCCACAAGGAATGCTGCTCCTCGGCGTTGACCAGGACGAGGCACTGGGCCCCCGGGTCGTCGAACGCGTTCATCGGATTCCTCCCTCGGTGTGGCGAGCCGGGTCCGGCGCGGTGAGACCGCACAACACGAGCGTGGCGTCGTCGTGGGTCTTGTCGGGAAACCGGCCAGGCTCCGTCGCCGCCTCGGCTACGCGCAGCCAGCGCAGCACCGCATCGGGGCCGTCCCTCTCGGCGAGCACGAACAGCTGGGGCCAGCTCACCCCGTAGCGCTCGACCAGGCGGGTGACGCCATCGGTTAGGACCAGGGCGGCATCGACATCAGCCAGGTCGACGCTGCCGGTGACCGCGTTCCGGGCCGCGGCAGGGTCCGTGCCGGCCACCCAGAACCCGCCGGTCTGATTACGCAGCGCACGCTTGCTCGCCTGGGTGTCGTCAGGTATCCGCCGCAGCCGCTGGTCGGTGATGACCTGCACGTTCCCGCCGTGTCGACGGAAGGCGATCACGGCGTCGCATAGGACGAGGTACTCCAGCTTCGCCCCACGGCGGCGCAGGATCGCCGCCGTCGCCGACGGTGAGTCCACATGGGTGAGGTCGCAGCTGTCCTCGTGCAGTCCACGTACGTCGATGATGGCCCGGGCCAGCGCGGTCTCGGGCGAACTGTCGGGCTCGGTGGCCAGCATCGCCGACAGGCGGCAGCCGAGGCGGTCGACGAACCACACCACGTCGTGGCGGCATCCGGTCTCGGCGCTCATCTGCGTCGCGCCGTCAAGCACCACGACCGTGTCGTTCGAGGCGAAGACGCGGTCCTCGTTGACCCGCTCGTCGTCCTCCGAAGTGGCGCAAGCCGGTCCGGCCGGTGCGGGCAGCGCAACCCCGTACGGATCGGCGGGGTCGGCGAAGAACCGGGAGCCGGCCCAACTCGCGTAGCTGACCTGCATGCGGAGTTCACCTTTCGATCACGCGACGGCCATCGCGGGCTGCCGGTCACCCGCGGCAGCGCGTACGAGGGCGAAGTTGCTGTAGGCCGGGTCGGTGAAGTCCCGGAAGCGGGCGTGCCGCAGCGCGGCGGCCATCTCCGCGACGCCGTCACGGACCGATCGGCCCGGTCGCAGGCCCAGCCCGGACCGGGACGAGGTGAAGTCCACCTGGTAGTCGCGGGGGTCCGTGGCCGATGGTGTGATCTCCAGCCGGGCGCCCGGCACAGCTGCGACCACCATCTCGCCGATGTCGCGCAGTCGGTAGTTCTCACCATCGGATCCGCAGTTGTAGATGCCGCCCGACGACCCGCCGGCTGGTACCCCGACCGCCAGCGCGAACGCCTCGGCCGCATCTTCGACGTGCAGGAACGGCCGCCACTGCTCGCCGCCATGGACGACGACCCGGCGCTGCTGGACGGCCATCGCCGTCATCGTGTTGACGGCCAGGTCGAAGCGCATCCGCGGGGACAGTCCGTAGAGCGTGGCGAGTCGCAGGATCACCGTCCGGAACGATGGGCAGCGACTCGACAGCACGTGGTGCTCAGCGTAGATCTTGGATTGGGCGTAGAGGGACTTCGGCTGCATCGGCGACAGCGTGCGGGCCCGCTCGTTCGGGGACTCGCCGTAGTTGCTGCAGCTCGAGGCGAGCACGAATCGGCCGACCCCCGCCGCTCGGCATGCCTCGACCAGCCGGACGGTTGCCAGATAGTTTGTCTCCCAGGTCAGGTCGGGGTCGACCTCGCAGGCTGGATCGCCGACGATCGCCGCCAGGTGCACCACGGAGTCGATGCCTCGCAGCGCGGCCGACCAGTCGTCGACGTCCCGGATGTCCGCCTCCACGTGGTGTATGCCAGGGCCGAGAACGCGCCGTGGGGAGGTGGCGTGGTTGTCGACCACGGTGACCCGATGGCCGGCCGCGAGCAGTTTTCCGGCCAGCACCGACCCGAGATAGCCAGCACCCCCGGTAACCAGTACGGCTTGACACTCCATGCAGGGCTCCTCCGTTCGCATATCCCGCCGGATGGCGCCGCTCGACCCAGCCGGCGCGCGGCGGGATTGAGCAGTCACAGGGGAAGCTGAGGGTTCTGAGCCTAGGACGCGGCCGGCACGGCGTCCCCGCCCGCACGGCCGGTCCGATCCCCGCCTTGAGGCGGGGGGTGTGGTCCGCCCCGGGCCGGGCCGGACCGGGCCCCGCGACGGGCGTGCCGCCATGCCGTCGTCTGGGGACGGCCGCAGGGCACGGCCCATACGGTCGAGGAGATCGAACACCGACGACGAGGAGGCGACCATGCGCGTACTGGGCGTCAGCGGGCTGCCCGACGGCCAGCCGTTCAAGCGGCGGGAGCTTCCCGGCCTCGACGAACGCGACTACCGAATCGTGCAGGGGCTGGACTCGGCCGCCGCGATCGTGACCGACGCCGGCGTGGTCGCGGCAGCGGCCGAGGAACGGTTCACCGGTGTGAAGGCGACCGGCGCGCTGCCGGTCAACGCCATCAGGTACTGCCTGCGCGAGGCCGGGCTGACCTTCGACGACCTGGACGCGGTGGCACACGGCTTCCACTACGCGCCGTCGCCGGTGCACGCCGCGAACCCGTACTTCCGGCGGCGGCACGACCAGGCGTACGCCCCCGAAGCGATGAAGGGCCGCCTGCGCCAGTGCTTCCCTGACGCCGACTGGGACCGGCTGTTCGTCCCGGTACGCCACCACCTAGCCCACGCGGCGAGCGCGTACCACCTTAGCGGATCCGACCGGGCGTTGGTGCTGGTCGCCGACGGCATGGGCGAGGCCGAGAGCATGACCGTGATGATTGGCGAAGGCCCCGAGCTGCGCCCACTCGCGGTGGTTCCGGCGCCCCACTCCCTCGGAACCCTCTACGGCGCGGTGACCCTGCACCTAGGCTTCGAGTTCAACATGGACGAGTACAAGGTCATGGGGTTGGCGCCCTATGGCGACGCAGGGCGGTTCCGCCCGATCTTCGACCAGCTCGTCCGTCTCCGCGACGACGGCACGTATTTGGTGCCCGTCCTCGGCGAAAACCGGGGCTGGCAGGAGTTCGAGACGCTCGCCGGCACCCGCCGCAAGCTGGTGGAGCTGTTCGGGCCGGCCCGCGAACCGGGCGAACCGCTGACCCGCGCCCACATGGACGTCGCCGCTGCCGCGCAGGCCGTCGTGGAACAAGCGCTGCTGCACACCCTGCGACACTTCGCCGCGACAACCGGTCAGCGCAGGCTCTGCTATGCCGGCGGCGTCGCGCTCAACTGCACCGTCAACGGCGTCGCGGGTCGCAGCGGCCTGTTCGACGACATCTTCGTCCAGCCCGCGGCCGGCGACGACGGTTCAGCCCTCGGTGCCGCGCTGGCCGTCCACCCGGCCCGCCCGTTCCCCCGGATGAGCATGCCCTACTGGGGCCCGTCCTACGGGAGCGCCGAGTGCGAGACAGCCATCGCCCAGACCACCGGCATCGCCGTGGAGACCTACGACGACGAGGACAAGCTGCTCGACGACGTTGCACACCTGCTCGCCGAACAGAAGTTCGTCGGCTGGTTCACCGGTCGCATGGAGTTCGGCCCGCGGGCGCTGGGCCACCGCAGCATCCTGGCCGACCCGCGCGAGGCCGGCGTCCGCGACCGTCTCAACGCCGTCGTCAAGCAACGTGAGGACTTCCGGCCGTTCGCGCCGGTGGTGCGGGAGGAAGACGCCGACACCTACTTCGAGGTCGGCGGCTTTGTCGAGCGCTACCGGCACATGCTGTTCGTCACCCACACGCGGCCCGCCTACCGTGAGCCGCTGGCGGCTGTCACCCACGTCGATGGCACGGCGCGGGTGCAGGTGCTGCGCCGCGCAGACAATCCCCGCCTGTGGCGGCTGCTCGGCCGGTTCGGCGAACTCACCGGCCTGCCGGTGTTGCTCAACACCTCGCTCAACCTGCGGGGCCAGCCCATCATCCGCGATCCGCGCACGGCCCTGGACACCTTCGTCCGGTCGCGGCTGGACCGGCTCGTTCTGGAGAGCGCGGTGGTACGCCATGAGGGGAGGACGTCCTGATGCGCACCATCCTGTTCGCGCTGCCCTATGCCGGTGGCGGTGCCTCCCTCTACCGGTCCTGGCCCGAATCCACGAGTGTGAGCGTATGCGGCGTGCAACTTCCGGGCCGCGAGGAGCTCTTCGACGAGCCATGGCCGCTGAGCATGGCGGACACCATCGCACTGTGCGTACGCCAGATCGACGAGCAGTCTGCCCGGGACGAACCGGTGGCATTGTTCGGCCACAGTTTCGGCGCGGTCCTCGCCTACGAGGTGGCTCATCACCTGGTAGCCGCCGGGCGTACGCCGGTGCACCTGTTCGCCAGCGGATCGGTCGACCCGACCGCGCCACTGCGTCGCGACCCCGCCCAGCTCAGCGACGACGAGTTCGTGCGGCGGGTGGAGAGCTTGGCTGGCTACACCCATCCGGCGTTGGCCATTCCCGATCTGCGCGAGATCGTCCTGCCGGTGCTACGCGCCGACGTGTGGATGCACGAGACCTACCGCACCGACGCCGAGCACCCGCTACCGGTACCGGTCACCGCCCTGCGCGGTGCGTCCGACCACCTGGTGAGCGTCGACGACTGCACGCGGTGGGCCAAGGTGACCAGCGCCGGCAGCACCGTCACCCAGTTGCCCGGCGGGCACATGTACTTCGTGGACGACCCGCAGCCGTTGCTGACGGTCATCGAGCGCACCCTGGAGTCCTGAGATGGCCGACCCCATTCTGCACGCTGCTGCCTACGCCGGACGCGCGCCGAACCCGCACCGGCCGCTGTTCACCGAGACGACCGTGGTGGCCGCCGACGACCCGCGCGCCGCTGCCGTCCGCCGCCGCATCCTGCGGCGCCCGATCGACCCCTCGCGGGCCGGCGATCGCCAGATCCTCCTGCGCTACGCCGACGGCACCGAGCACCTGCTGGTGTCGATGGTGCGGTCGGGCGAGGCGGTGGCGCCGATCCCACCGTGGGCGACCTTCGCCGGGCTCCCCGGCCCGGCCGAGCCGGCGGAACTGGTGTGGCGCGACGGAGCGGCTCTCAACCAGGCCGACGTGATCGCGGCGGCGGCCGTGGTCCTGGCCCGTTACACCGGCTCATCGCTGGTCGCGGTGGGCACCCGGAACGGTGTTATGGAGGTTGACGCGGCCGACGACGCGCCGCGCGAGCGGATCCGCAAGTCGGTTCGCCCGGCCGAGGCCGCCGCCGCGCCAGCGGAGGTGGCCGTCGTGAGTGCCGACCCCGAGATGCTGGACGAGTGGCACAGCCAGCCCAGCGCGCCGATCGAGCTGAGCCTGCGCGACAGGCAGCTCACCCTGCGCAGCCAGGCGGGAGTCCATCCGAGCGCGGCCCGGGCCTTCCTCGACGCCGTGACAGCCGTCCTCACCACCGATGAGGCCCGGCCGGTCGGCGGCGTCGAGATCGCCGCCGAGCCGCCCGCCCCGGTGCGGCTGGCCGTCGGCGACGGCGAGAGCATCGTCTCGGTGGTGCTGGCCCGCTCGCGAGAGCGGCCGGACGCGGTAGCCGTCCAGTGCGGGTCCCGGACGATCTCCTACCGGCGGCTATCGGACGAGGCGTACGCCGTCGCCACGCGGCTCGCGGCGGCGGGCGTGCGCCGCGGAGACCGGGTGGGCGTCACGGTCGAGCCGGACGAGTCGCTGATTCCCGTGCTGCTGGGCGTCCTCATGGCCGGGGCCGCCTACGTTCCGCTCGACCCGGCGTACCCGAGGATGCGGCTGGCTTTCATGGCCGAGGATGCCGGTCTGGCTGCGGTTGTCGGGCCCGACGGGACGGTCGACACCAGGGCACCGGTGTTACCGGTGCGCGGACCTGCCGAGTCGGCGAAGCTGCCGAGCGTCGATGCGAGCGACGCCGCGTATGTCATCTACACCTCGGGCTCGACCGGAAGACCCAAAGGGGTCCTCGTCGCGCACCGCACGGTGCTCAACCTGCTCGCCGCGACTGAGGGCTTCGGGTTCTCCGGCGCCGACGTCTGGACGATGTTCCACTCCTACGCGTTCGACTTCTCGGTCTGGGAGATCTGGGGCTGCCTGGCCACCGGCGGCCGACTGGTTGTCGTGCCACGAGAGACCGCCCGTGACCCCTACGCCTTCCACAGTCTCCTGGTCGACGAGAGGGTGACCGTACTAAATCAGACGCCGTCGGCGTTCGCCCAGCTTTCGGCCGTGGATGGCGGGGAGTGCGATTCGGTCCGTTTGCTGGTCTTCGGCGGCGAGCCACTGGACGTATCGGTTCTGCGGTCGTGGCTGAACCGCTATCCGCGCCAGCGCGTCGAGAACATGTACGGCATCACCGAGACGACCATCCACTGCACCCGCAAGACGATCCGGCCGGTCGACGTGGCCTTGTCCGGCCGGTCGGTCGGCGAGGCGCTGCCCGGCTGGTCGCTCTGCGTACGGGATGCCGCAGGGCGGGTGCTGCCGGTCGGCGTGCCCGGTGAGATCTGCGTCGAGGGCGCGGGCGTCACGCACGGTTATCTCGGCCGTCCTGGCCTGACCGCGCAGCGGTTCACCGCCGCCGACGGCGGGCGGCGACGGTATCGCAGCGGCGACCGGGGCCGCCTACGCCCCGACGGCGAACTGGAGCACCTGGGCCGCCTCGACGGCCAGGTGAAGATTCGGGGGCATCGCATCGAACTCGGCGAGGTCCGGGCCGCCCTGCTGGACCAGCCCGGCGTGGCTGGGGCGGCGGTGGTGCTCCGACGTCACGACGACGACACCTTCCTGGCCGCCTATGTGGTCGGGCCGGCCGACCCCGCCCAACTCGGCCGAGCCTTGGCCGATCGGTTGCCGGCGCACTACCTCCCGCGCACGATCACCCCGATCGACCAACTGCCGGTCACGGTCAACGGCAAGCTCGATATCGAGAACCTGCCCAACCCTACGGCCGCCGCGTCCCTGACCGTCCCATCCGACGGCGACGCCGGCACCCCGTCAGACGACCCGCTGGCCTGGGTGCTGGCGCTGTGGGAGCGGCTGCTGCGCCGGCCGGTGGGGCCCGACGACAACCTCTTCTTGATCGGCGGCACCTCGCTGCTTGCGTTGAAGACGGCCATCGAGGCCCGCTCGGCCGGCTTCGGCGAGGTCACGGTGAAGGACGTGTACCGCCATCCCATCGCGCGAGCACTCGCCGCGACCCTCTCGACGGGAGCTCAGGATGCGTCTGCGTGAGAAGGTCGTCGTCATCACTGGGGCGGCCCGGGGCATCGGTCGCGCCACCGCACTCGCGTGTGCGAGCGAAGGCGCCGACGTCGTCCTGCTCGACGTCGCGGCCGACATCGACGGCTGCCCGTACCCGCTCGGAACACCCGACCAGCTGGCCACGACCGCCAAGCTCTGCGCCGAGCACCTCGTCACCGTAACCAGCCACGCCGTGGACGTCCGTGACAGCGCCGCCGCGCGTGCCGCGATCGACGAGACCCTCGACCGGTTCGGGCGCGTGGATGTGCTCGTCAACAACGCGGGACTGGCCGCGCCGGCCGGGGTGCCGATACACGAGGTGAGCGAGGAGCAGTGGCGGCTGATCCTCGACGTCGACCTCACCGGTGCGTGGCGCATGCTGCGCCTGGCCGTGCCGTCGATGCTGCGGGCCGGCCGGGGCAGCGTGGTCAACATCGCCTCCACCGCAGGACTCGTCGGCTACCGCTCGTTCGCCGCCTACGTGACCGCCAAGCATGCGCTCGTGGGGCTGACCAAAGCGGCCGCGCTGGACCTGGCACCGCACGGCGTCCGTGTCAACGCGGTCTGCCCCGGCTCCGTCCGCGACGACCCGGCCCTCGACGGCCGGATGCTCGCCGAGATCGCCCGCGCGCTCGATCTGCCTGTGAGGGAACACGAGCGCAGCTTCGTCACCGACCAACCAACCAACCGGCTCGTGCGCGCCGGGGACGTCGCTCGGGCATGCGTCTGGCTCGGCAGCGACGAGTCGACCGACGTGACGGGCGCCGCCATCGCCGTCGACGGCGGATTCACCGCCCGCTGACCGCCCGCCGCTGCGGCAGAGCCGACCGCCTCCACCTACCCAAGCAGAAGGGACACGTCGTGACGATCGATGAGCGTCAGCGAAACGAGGCCGAGCTGAGCCGTCTGCTGAGTGTGAGCGCAGCCGACGGCATCCCCCGGATCGACGGCGATCGCGGGCCGATGTCGTCCGGGCAGCGGCAGATGTGGTTTTTCGAACAGTGGAGCCAGGGCACCCCGACCTATCACACCCCGGCGGTGCTCTGGGCTGACGGCCCGCTCGACCCGTCCGTCCTGCAGGCGGCGTACGGAGCGCTCGTGCGGCGGCACGGCGCACTGCGTACGCGCTTCGCCGAGGGTGACGGAGGGCATCTCGACCAGTTCATCGATCCGGCCGTGCCGGCGGAGTACGCCTTCCACGACGTGTCGGGCCGTCCCGACGCCGCCGACGCCGCTCGGCGGCTCGTCGAGTCCGACGTGCGCCGCCCGTTCGACCTGCGTGGGGGTCCGCCCGCTCGCCTGACGCTGGTCCGGGTGGACCCAACTCGGCACCTGCTGGCCCTGACCGCGCATCACATGGTCGTCGACGGCGTCTCGCTGGGCGTCCTGCTACGCGACCTCGACGTGCTGTACCGCGAGGCAAGCGGCGAGTCGGCCGTCCCACCGCCGGAGCCGCGGCGGTACCTCGACTTCGCCGCGTTCGAGCGTGACCGCCTGGCCCGCAGCGGGCTGAACGAGGAGTTGGCGTACTGGCGGGACCGGTTGTCCGGGGCCCCGGACAACCTCCAGGTACCGGCGAGCCGGCCCCGGCCGAGCACGCGGAGGTTCGCCGGACGTACCGTCACCTTCTTCGTCCCCGGCGATGTGGCGGCCCGCATCCGCGATCTCGGTAGCTCGGTCGGTGTCACGCCGTTCACCGTGTACCTGACCGCGTTCCAGATCCTGCTGACCAGGTTCACCGGCGAGACCGACCTCGTCGTCGGCACGCCGGTCTCGCTGCGCGACCGGCCCGGGCTGGCAGATGTCGTCGGTCCGCTGGTCAACACCGTGCCGATCCGCACCGACCTGTCCGGCCGGCCCGACCTGGGGGAGGCGTTGCGGCGCACTCACGCAGCCGCCGCGGCGGCCTACGCCCATAAGGATCTCCCGTTCGAGCGGATGGTGACGGAACTCGCCCCCCAGCGGTCGCTCGCCCACAGCCCTATCGTCCAGGTGATCTTCGGCACCCAGGAACGGCCTGGCGTGGGCGCGTCGATCGGGGCTGCCCGCCTCAGCAGCGAGACGGTCGAGCGCGGCACGGCCAAGTTCGACCTGACCTGGTCGGTGCTCCTCGGTGATCGCACCGGCTTCGAGGTCGAGTACGACACCGACCTGTTCGACGGGGCCGACATTGACCGCCTGGTTACGGCCTACGGGCACCTGCTGGCGTCGGCCACCGATGCGGAGCAGTCGATCGGCGACCTGGATCTGCTCGGCCCGCAGGAGCGGGCGGCCGTCCTGCGACGGTCGGCCGCCGCCAAGCCCGGCGCCGCGACGGCGACGTTGACCGAGCTGTTCGCCCGCAGCGTCGCCGCGCAACCGGAGGCCATCGCCGTCAGCGATACCCACCGGCAGCTCTCTTACGCGGATCTCGACCAGCGTTCGACGGCGCTGGCGCACGAGCTGCGCCAGCACGGCGCCGGGCCGGGCGGCATCGTCGGCCTGTGCGTCGACCGCAGTGTCGACCTCGTCGTCGCACTGCTGGCAGTGATCAAGTCCGGTGCGGCATACCTGCCGCTGGAGGTGCGATACCCGCGCGACCGGCTGGAGTACATGCTGGAGGACGCCGGGGTGGTTGCCGTGCTGGCCGACGAGGCCGGCCGGGATGCGCTCTCTGACGGGCCGTGGCCCGTCATCGACGCGGCCACTGACGACGCCCCGCCTGTCCGGCCACTGGATCTCGCCCTCACTGTGGATGATCTGGCTTACGTCCTCTACACCTCCGGCACCACTGGTCGACCGAAGGCCGTAGAGGTGACCCACGGCAATGTAAGCCGGTTACTGTCGTCTACCCAGGACTGGTTCGGTTTCAGTAACACCGATGTGTGGACGATGTTCCACGCGCACTCGTTCGACGTCTCGGTCTGGGAGCTGTGGGGCGCGCTAGCCTACGGTGGCCGGTTGGTCGTTGTGCCGTACCTGGTCACACGGTCGCCGGGCGAGTTCCACGAGCTTGTCCGGGCTGAGGGCGTGACCGTACTCAATCAAACACCGTCGGCCTTCCGCCAATTTGAGGCGGCCGATGCGGAGAGCGGTGCGCGGCTCGCCCTGCGCCTAGTCGTGTTCGCGGGTGAGGCGGTGGACCTCGGCAGCGTCGGCCGGTGGTTCGACAGGCACGGCGACGAGAGCCCGACCCTGGTCAACATGTACGGGATCACCGAGACGACCGTCCACGTCACCTATCGACCGCTCCGCCGAGGCGACGTGGCGAGCACCAGCAGTCCGATCGGAGTGCCGATCCCGGACCTGTCGGTCTACCTGCTCGACCGGTTTGGTGGGCTGCTGCCCGACGGGGTGCCCGGCGAGTTGTACGTCGGCGGTAGCGGGGTGGCCAAGGGCTACCTCAGCCGTCCGGAGCTAACGGCCGAGCGGTTCGTGGCCGACCCGTTCAGCGACATTGAAGGTGCCCGCCTGTACCGCAGCGGAGACGTCGCCCGGCGTCGAGCCGACGGTGAGCTGGAGTACCTCGGCCGCAACGACGACCAGGTGAAGATGCGCGGTTTCCGGATCGAGATCGGGGAAATCGACAATGTGTTGTCGCGGGTCGCGGGGGTGCGCGGGGCGGCCACCACGGTACGCCGTGACAATGGCCCATCACGGCTCGTGGCGTACATCGTCGGGCCGGGGTTGACGGTGGGTGCGATCCGTGCGGAAGCCGCCAAGGTGCTGCCGGAGTACATGGTCCCGGCCGTGTTCGTGTTCCTCGACGAGCTCCCGATGACACCGAATGGCAAGATCGACCGCCGGCGGCTGCCAGCGCCGCAGGCGACCCGGCCCGACCTGGCCGGCGAGTACGAGGCGCCGCGCGACGACATTGAGCGGGTCATCGCCGAGTCGTGGGCGGAGGTGCTGGAGGTCGACCGCGTCGGCGTCCACGACAGCTTTTTCGACCTCGGCGGGGATTCGATCCGGACGCTTCAGGCGATCGGCACCATGAAGCGGCGCGGCTTGGAGATCACGCTGCCGGACCTGTTCCGGACCCCGACCGTGGCCGAGCTGGCCCCGCTGGCCAAGCCGATCGGCACCACCGAGCGCCGGCGTGAGCCGTTCTCGCTGGTGTCTGAGCCGGACCGGGCGAAGTTGCCCGAAGGCTTGGAGGACGCGTACCCGATGTCGGTGCTCCAGGCCGGGATGGTCTACCACATGACCCTGGACACCGAGAACCTGCCGTACCACAACGTCAACGTGTTCCGCGTCGGTGCGCCCTTCCACGAGGTGGCGTTCCGGCAGGCGGTGGCGGACACGGTGGCGCGGCACAGCATCATGCGGACGGCGTTCGACCTGTCGACCTACAGCGAGCCCATGCAGCTGGTGTACCCGACGGCCGACCTGCCGATCGATGTCGAGGATCTTCGCGGCATGTCGGAGGCGGAGCAGGAGGCGTACCTGCTGGGCGTGCTGGACCGCGAGCGGCGCAGCACCTTCTCCCCGGGCGACGTACCGTTGCTGCGCTACAAGGTGCACCGTCGCTCCGAACGCGAGTTCCAGTGGACGATCACGGAGCACCACGCGGTGTTCGACGGCTGGAGCCTCTTCTCGACTCAGGCCGAGACGCTGCAGCGCTACCTGCTGTTGCTGCGCGATCCGCAGGCGCCGGCCGACCCGCCGCCGGTGGCTCAGTTCCGCGACTTCATCGAGCTGGAGAAGGCGGCCATAGATTCACCGGAGCACCGTGGCTACTGGGCTGGCAAGCTCGACGGCTACCGCCCGTTCCAGCTGCCCCGATGGGGCAACGGGCCGCAGGGGCCGCGGCCCGGCGCCGACTACGACACCCCCACGGAGGGCGAGGTCATCGACGGCTTGCGCCGGTGGCGGTTCACCTCCACCAGGGACGCCAGTCACCGGTCGACTGACACCCTCATTCCGCCGGAGGTGTGCGAGGCCGTCCTCGCCGCGGCGGCGCAGGCCGGCGTGCCGGTCAAGACGGTCCTGCTGTCGGCATACCTGAAGGTGCTCAGCCTGCTCACCGGACAGAGGGACGTCGTAGCGGGGGTCAGTACCCACGGCCGTCCCGAGGACGTCGACTCGACCGAGGTGCGAGGCATGTTCCTGAATATCCCGCCGGTGATGGTGACCGTGCCCGGCGGCACGTGGCTGGACCTCATCTTGCGTACGTTCGCCGCAGAGCAGGAGATGCTGCCGCACCAGCGCTACCCCTATGCCCACATGCAGTGGGACGTGGGCACGCGATCGCGGCTGTTCGACACATCGTTCCTGTACAACCACTTCCACGTGATGAGTGACGTGCTCGGCGCCGGTGTCGAAATTCTGGACGGGCGCGTCGAGAACCAGGCCGAGTACCGGGTCGAGCCGAACAGTTTCAGTGTCAACGCGGGCGTGTTGCGCAATCCGCGCTCCAACCAGATGTTGTGGCGGGTCGACTACTACACCGACAGGGTCTCCGACGAGCTGGCTGAGGCGATGCACCGGTACTACGTCGCCGTGCTGCGGGCGATGGCCGCCTTGACGGACAGCCAGGAGGCCTTCTCCCCGCTCGACGCGGTCGAGCACGATCGGCTCGTCTACGACTGGAACGGCTCGCGCGAGCCGATCTGCGCGGACCTGTGCCTGCACGACCTGGTCGCGCTCCAAGCCGGGCGTACGCCGCAGGCGACGGCCGTGTCGGACGGCGGTCTCCGACTCAGCTACGCCGATCTCCACGAGCGCGCCACGCGGTTGGCCAGGCACCTGCGCGAACTGGGCGCGGGGCCGGGGTCGAGGGTGGCCGTGGCCCTTCCGCCGGGCGCGGAGCTGATGGTGGCCCTGCTGGCCGTCAGCCGGGTCGGCGCCGCGTCGCTGCCGTGCGAGGCGCCGATGGTGGACGGTGACCTGCTCGGCCGCATCGATCTCGCGGTCACGACCGAGGCCCACGCCGGCCGCTTCGGCGCCGGTCCAACGGTCGCCGTCGACCGCGACGCGGCTGCCATCGCCGAGGCCGCGGGTAGCCTGTCCGATCCCGCCGTCGACCCGGCCGCTACCGTGGGCGTGGTTGACGGGCAGCCAATGTCACACCGCGCGCTCGTGGCATACCTGACGTGGGCTGTGGAGGAATACGGCGGTCGGTCTGCCGGTGGCGGCGTACCACTCACCGCTGTGCCGGCGTCGGCCGCCGGATTCGCCCACGCTTTCCTGCCGCTCGCGTTGGGTGAGCAGGTCCGCGTTCTGCCGGGCGACGCCGACCTCCGCCAGCAGGCGCCGTTCGGGGTCCTGCCGCTGAGTCCGGCCCGGCTGGCCGAGCTGTCCGCGACTGGCGATCGGCGCGCCGCAGCGAAGCTCGCCGGGACGATCTTGGTTCATGGTGACTCCTTCCCTCAGCGGGTGCTGGACGCCTGGCGGGAGCTGGCCCCGGAGAGTGTCGTAATGCACGAGTTTCACGCCCTCGGCGGTGTCTGCGCTGACGAGGGCGGCGACGGCGGCTGGTCAGCCCGCGTTCCGGTCGGGCGGCCGTTGCCCGGCATGACCGCGTACGTCCTCGGTGAGGACGGGCGGATCACTCCGCCCGGTGTCATGGGCATGCTGCACTTCGGGGGGGTCGAGGTGGCCGGCGAGCCGTCGGTCAGCGGCCCCATCGACGGGGAGCGGCTGCGCCCGACCGGCCGGTATGCCCGCTGGTTGCCCGATGGTCGGTTGGATGTGCTGGACCCGGAGACCATCGCCGGCAGCCCCGTTGACGTGACTGGGATAGCGTCGGTCCTGAGCGGGCTGGACGGCGTCAGTGACGCTGTCGTAACCGTCGAGGATCAAGCTCTGGTGGCCTATGTCGTCGGCGAGCCGCCGCGGTCGGTCGACGAGATCGACGCGGTACTGCCCGCGGGGCTCGAGATCGCGGCGTACCACAGAATCGAGCGGATCCCGCTCGGCGCCGACGGCCGGATCGACCGCGCCGCGATGGCCAGCCACGACAGTGAGGCTCAGACCGATCGTGACGGCGATGCGGCGGCCTCGCTGTTGGAGACGGAAATCGCCGCACTGTGGAGCGATCTGCTACACACGCCAATCGACGACGTGACCGTGGATTTTTTCGAGGTCGGCGGCCAGTCGCTGAAGGTAGCGCAGCTGCGGGACCGGATCGGCACCCGCTATGGGGTCGAGGTTCCGCTCATCACCTTCTTTCGCGCCCGCACCGTACGTGACCAGGCGGCGGTCGTCACCGCGGCGGGCTCCGTCCAGGGAGGCGCCCGATGAGCACTCCGAGCACGTTCACCATCACGTTCCCGCAGCCGCTGGCCGCCTGGCACGCCGAGGACCTGCGGCGGCACGTCTTCTATGTCGCTGAGGAGATCAAGGACTTTCGGCTGGTCCGGGTCCGCGAGTCCGCCGGGATTACGGCGGGCGACGCCGAGGACATCAGCGGCGTGACGATCACCGTCACGGACGCCGCCCGGGCGGATGCCGTCGCGTCGAAGGTACGCCGGCTGGTGGCCGAGGACATCGCCAGCCGACGGGAGGTGCCGGAGAAGATGGTGTGGCGGCTGCCAGACCGTGACCGCTATCCGACCGATTTCATGGAGCAGCTGCACCAGCTGGGCAGCGTGGGCCCGACCGCGCCAGGGCTGGCATCGGTGAGCGGCCCCGTGCTGGACCTGCTCGAGTATTTCGACGCCTCCTTCCGCGCCATGGCCCGCGAGGTCGGTGCCGTGGAAGTCCGCTACCCGACGCTGATTCCGACCGAGGTCATCGACCGGTGCGGCTACGTAGAGTCGTTCCCGCAGCTGCTCATGTTCGCCACCCGGCTGCGCGGCGACATCGACAACTACCGGAGCTTCACCGACCGGCACGGCGACGGCGACGTCGCCGACCAGGTCCTGGAGCACGCCGGCCCGGCCGACTACTGCCTGCCGCCGGCAACCTGTTTCCACGTCTACCACCAGTTCCGAGGCCGGATCCTGGCCGGCGGGGAGACGGCGGTGACCGCGGCGGCAAAGGTGTTCCGCCACGAGTCACGCTACGAGGACGGCTTGGAGCGCCTCTGGGACTTCACGATGCGCGAGATCGTCTTCATCGGCGACCGCGACGGCGTCAGGGAGCGCCGCCGGCAGCTGATGGAGACGGTACGCGAATTCCTCGGCAAGCATGCGTTGGCGGGCTACTGCGCGGTGGCGACCGACCCGTTCTTCGTCGGCGCCGGCTTCGCGGCGAAGATGACACTGCAGAGCCTGTCGGAGTCGAAGTATGAGCTACAACTCAACGTCGACGCCGAGCGCACGATCGCGTGCGGTTCGTTCAATTACCACGATTCGTTCTTCACCTCGCGGTTCGCCATCGGCGCGGCGAGCGGAGGGGAGATGGTCACCGGCTGCGTCGCGTTCGGCCTGGAGCGGTTCGCCTACGCGTTCCTGCGCCAGCACGGCACCGACCCGGCCGGGTGGCCGCCGGAGGTGGTCGCGGCGCTGTGACACGGCGGCCGGCCGCGGTGTGGCGGCCCAGTCGTGACGAGGTGGCTGCCGCCGTGCCCGGAGAACGGTGCGGCGGCGGCCCGCTGGTCGGCGGGGGCGTCAACCGCCGGTTCGGCTTCCCTGCCACGACGGCGTCTGCCATCAATCTGATAACCTTATTAACAATTGTCACGAGATGGGCAGGACACAGATGGCGACGGTTCTCGCGCACTCCGGGTTCCGACGGCTGTTGATCGGCCAGTCGTTCTCCAATCTCGCCGACACCGCCCTCTACCTGTCCCTCGGCATCTGGGCCAAGGACCTGACCGGTAGCAACAGCGCGGCCGGTGCCATATTTCTGGCGCTGATGGTCCCGGTGCTGTTCGCCCCGGCGGCCGGGATCGTCGTGGACCGGGTACGCCGCCGGCCGCTCCTCGTGCTGACCAACCTGCTGACCAGTCTGGTCGTGCTGAGCCTGCTGCTGGTGCGCAGTACGGACCAGCTGTGGATCCTCTACACCGTGGCGTTTCTGTATGGCTGCTCGGCGTTGTTCATCGTGGCGGCCCGGTCGGCGATGCTCAAGGAACTGGTGTCCGACGAGAACCTGGCTCCGGCCAACGCCGCACTGCAGACGGCCAGCCAGGGCATCCGCGTCCTGTCCCCACTGCTCGGCGCCGGGCTCTACGCGGCCTTCGGCGGTACGGCGCTGGCCCTGTTCGTGGTCGCGCTGTTCGTCGTCGCAGCGGCAATCCTCGGCTCGATCCGGGTGAACGAGACCGAGCCGGAGCCGCGTGTTCCGTTCCGGCGGGATTTTTTGGCCGGCTTCCAGCACATCCGGTCGGTGCCGCTGCTGTTACGGGTCACGCTCGCAGGCGCGGCCGCCTGGGCGGTACTGGGCTTCTTCGAGACCGTCATCTTCGCAGTCATCGAGTCGGGGCTGCACCGCTCGCCGTCGTTCTTCGGATTGATTACGAGCATCCAGGGCGTCGGGGCCGTCTTGGGCGGCCTGATGGCGGGGCGGCTGAGTCGGCGGGTCGGCGACGGCCGCCTCGTCGCCCTCGGGCTGGCCGCGTTCGGCGTCGGCAACCTCGCGTTGGCGATACCGTCGCTCGAGGTGGTCGTGGCCGCCTCGGTCGTCAACGGCGCGGCCATGGTCTGGTTCGTGGTGGGCTTCACTACCGCGATGCAGGTCCACACGGCGACCCGGATGCAGGGCCGGGTGAACTCGGCGTCCAACATGTTTATTCTGATCCCCAACACGGTGTCGATCGCACTTGGCGCCACGCTCATCACCGTGTTCGACTACCGTGCGCTGCTCGCGGCCACCGCCGTGGTCACTCTCGCCTGCGCCATCGCGCTCTGGCGTGGGACATCCATCACCTCGTACCCGCGGCCGCCCAGACAGGAGCCGGATGACGCCCGGCCCGGCGGTGACGGGTCGTCCGGCGTCGCACCCGGCGGTAGGGAGTCGCGGGGTGCCGGGCACATTCACCAGGATCGGGTGGAATTCAGCGAGGACGCGCGGGGGTGAGCCGTTGGGCGTAGGCGTCGACGATCGGTTTTTCCGGACCGATGATGTCATCCGGCAGCTCGTCAACGGCGAAGAACCGGCCGCCACGCAGTTCGGTGCCGTCGACGGCGAGAGTGCCTGACCGCACGGGTGCGGTGTAGGCCGCCGTCACGTTGTGCACCTCGTCCCCGTTGGGGTATCGGAAGTAGTACTCGGGTCCGGAGAAGACGCCGAGCAGCGTCAGCGCGCCGATCTCCAGACCGGTCTCCTCCAGCACCTCGCGCCGGCCGGCGTCCTCGAAGGACTCTCCTGGCTCCATGAAGCCGCCCGGCAGGCCCCAGCCGGCGATGCCCGTTCGCTCGATGAGCAGGACCCGGCCGATGTCGTCGAGGACGAGGACTGAGGTGCCGGGCAGGATGAGCGGGCGCGTACCGACCAGCGCTCGCAACTGCGCTATGTAGCTCACGCCAGCTCCTCACGGTGGTCGTAGGCGCGCGTGATCGCCTCGATGACCATATCTACCGACGACTCCGGCATGTGCGAGTACAGCGGAAGGGTAAGGCACTGATCCGCGATAGCGTCGGTCACCGGCAGGTCGGCCGGATCGCAGCCAGCGTACGCGGTCTGCCGGTGCAGCGGTGGGCTGAAGTACGAGCGGGTGCTGACCCCTTCAGCGGCCAGCGTATGGGCGAGCCGGTCGCGGTCGATGCCGAACTGGTGTGGGTCGACCAGGATCGTGAAGTCCTTATAGACCGGGGTGCAACCGTCGGGGATGCGCTGTACGGCCAGCGGCAGCCCGGCCAGGCCGTTGGCGTAGCGGCTGGCCAGCGCACGTCGACGGTCGAGGATGGCGTCCAGCTCCGGCAGGGCGCACAGACCCATCGCCGCCGAAATCTCGGTCATCCGCGCGTTGAGCCCAATGAGGCGGCTGTCGTAGTCACCAGGGTTGCCGTAGTTGCGTGCGTGGCGCAGTTCGGCCGCCAGGGAGCGGTCGTTGGTCGAGACGAGGCCGCCCTCGGCGGTCGTCAGCGGCTTGGTTGGGCTGAGGCTGAACACCTCGGCCAGGCCCTTCCCGCCGATGCGGGTCCCGTCCGGATAGCGGCCACCGAGCCCGTGGGCCGCGTCGAAGATCAGCTCGGCCCCTTGGGCCGCAGCGACCTTCGCCAGCTCGTCGGCGTCGGCCGGCATACCGAAGGTGTGTACACCGAGAATGGCGACCGGGTCCGCGTCGCTGCTGTCGAGGATCACACGCGGGTCGAGCGTGAAGGTGTCGGGAGCCACATCGGCGAAGCACGGGCGGAGACCGTTCCACACCACCGCGTGTCCGCTGGCCATGAACGTGAAGCTGGGCAGCAGCACGTCGCCGGTACGGCCGAGGCAGCGCAGCACCAGCATCAGACCGCTGGTGCAGCTGTTGACGGCTACCACATCCTCCACCTGCAGGTACCGGGCGACCTGGTGTTCGAACTCAGTGACGGTAGGCCCACCAGTCAGCGTCCCGCTGGCGAGGACCGCACGGATACGGTCCATGATCCCGAGTTGGTTGACCAGCGTCGGGCGGGTCATCGGTAGCGGCGTGGACAGCAGGGGTGTTCCGCCGAGGACGGCAGGCTTGCCAGTCATCACATCGTTCCTCTCGCAGCGTCGTATACAGCGATCCCGTCGGGTACCACGGCACCGCTGACCCACGGTTGCCGTTCGGTGTAGGCGCGCATCAGTTCGTCGGGGCCCGCCTCGGTGGCGACTCGGGCCAGCACGTGCAGCCCGTCTGGGCCGTCGGCGGTGGTCCAGTCCGCCGCGCATACCCTGGAGACGCCGGTGAGCAGAGCGAGTTGGGCCTCTGGGTCGATGGCCACGCCGCTGCGGTGGCCCGTGATCAGTCTGGCCGCCGTGCCGAGCGGATCGACGGGCAGGTCGTCGGGGACCTGGTCGGGATCGTCGCCGAACGCCCGCAGCGTCTCAAACAGGTCGGCCGCGATGTCGCCGGGGCCGCGCCCGGCCCAGACCGGCTCCCCGGCGGTTACCCGGACATGGGTGATCGGCCCGGGTTGGACCTGCACGGCCAGGTCGGCGGTGGCCCGCTCGGGAGTCACCCGACGGCGCTGGACGTCGTCACCGACCGGTGGCAGCAGGCCGTCGTCGTGCACCAGGAAGTTGAGGTCGAACGCCGGCCGGAAGACCGCGCCGCGGTGTCGATCCTCCTCGTTGAGCCACTCTAGTAGGGCGACGGAGTCGAACACCCCGTGCGTGTGGGCGGCGAGGCTGGCCTCCAGCACGCGCTCGGCCCGCCGCCGCAGGGTGTCGCCGGGCTCGCCGTCGACCAGGATGTACACGGGCTGGGCGAGGTTGGCCACGGCGGCCGCGTCGGCGTCGTCGAACCGATTGGCCGACACCGAGCGGAACACCTGCCGGTGCTGCCCGGTGTAGACGCCGACGATGGCGCTGAGGGCGGCGGCCCAAACCGAGAACGGTGACACGCAGAGTTCGCGGGAGATCTCGACGACCTCGGCCTGCACCCGCCGGTCGGTGCGCCGACTGACCCGCAGTAGTTCCTCCGTGCCACGGACGGCACCGCTGAAGGTACAGGCCCGGGGCGCGTCGGCGAGGACAGTCCGCCAGTACTCGGTGTTCTGGCGGGTGACGTCGCCGAGGCGGTCGTCGGCGTAGTCGCTGACCTGGCGGCGCCGGTCGGCGTCGGCGATCGGCTCGCCGCGCAGCAGCGCCGACAGGTCCCGATGCAGGACACCTTGGCTCATCCCGTCGGCGAACAGGTGCGACACGGTCAGCATCACGTGACGGACCAAGCCGTGCCAGGTGTACAGGGCGGCGCGGGCGGCGTGTTCGGTCGGGTCGACCGCCACGGGATCGGTGACTGTGATGTCGGGGATCTCGTCCATCGCGCGGATCGGGCGAACGGTGATCTCACATCGGGCGACAGTGGAGACTTCGTGCCGAGGGTGGCCGTTCGGGTCGATCAGCCGGGACCGCAGCGCCTCATGTACGTCCGCCAGCCGGACCAGCGCATCCCGGACCTGGCGTACCGGCAGGCCGCCGGGTGTGTCGAGCGACACCGTGACGGTGTAGACCTGCTCTGGCGGCGTCTGGTAGAGGTTGCGCCGCTGTGCGTGGTTTAGCTCCAAGATCACGGCTGCTCCCCAATGGGGTGCCACCGGTCCGATCCGGCCGCGCGCAGGCGTAGCAGGACACGGGCGAGGTCACGGGCGTGACCGGGCGCGGGCTCGGCGGCCGTGACGGCGGCGGCGAGCGCGGCGACCGTCGGCTTCTCGTACAGGCTGATCGGGTTGATCGAGACGCGCATCTCCTCTCGCAGCCAGGCCATCAGCCGCACGATCTCCAGCGAGGTTCCGCCGAGCGCGAAGAAGCTGTCGATCCGGTCGAAGCTATCGACGCCGCGGTCGAGGAGCTCCGACCAGAGCACCGCGATCAGCTCCCTCACCGGCTCGTCGGCGGTCGTCGCAGCGGTGACGGCCGACGTCGCCAGCTCCGTCCGCGGCGTGCTCAGCACACGGCGTGGGTCCTCGGCGTACCGGTCGAGGAGGTCAAGCCAGCCCGTCAAGAGCTCGTCCGCGTCGGATTCGCCGTAGCGGCCGGTGTCGTAGGTCAGCCGTCCACTGAACCGGTCGCCCTCGTCGGTGATGGTGAACGCGAGATCGTATTTGGCGGCACCGGTGTCCACCAGAAAAGCCCGCCAGTGCGTGCCGGCCGGATCAGCATCGGCGACGTGCGGGGCGAACTCGACCAGCACCCGGAACAACGGCGGCGCATTCAGCTGCCGCTCCGGTACGAGGCGGCGTACCAGCAGGTCGAACGGCACGTCCTGGTGGGCGAAGGCACCCAGGACGATCGGCTGCGCCGCACCGACCAGGCTCGCGAAGGTCGCACCGACCGGCACCGGCAGCCGCAGCGGCAACACGTTGAAAACCGGGCCGATGACCGCAGCAACCTCGGTCCGCTCCCGGTTCGCGCTGGTCGTCCCGAGCACGATGTCGCGCTGCCCGGTGCGCGCGTGCAGCAGCGCCGCGGTCACGGCAGCCAAGTAGGTGAACGGCGTCGCGGCCAGCTCCCGGCTCGCCGTCCGGATCCGGCCCGCGTCGAGTTCGAACTCTCGGATGCGCCCACCGCTTGGCCCGGACCGCGTCGCCGGCACCGTGACGGGCTGGGTGGGCGCGCCCGACAGGATCTCCGACCAGTACGCCACGTCGGCATCGAAGGTGCCGTCGCGGACCGCCTGCTGCTGCCAGGCGGCGAAGCGGCCGTAGGGCTCCTCCGGCACAGGGGGCGTCGCGCGGCCGGCCGCATGCTCCGCGTAGCGCTGGGAGAGTTCGGCGACCAGGAGCCGCGTCGACCAACCGTCGCCGGTCAGATGGTGCTGGGTGAGCAGGAGGATGTGCGAGTCGGGGGCGACGACCAGCAGGTCGGCGCGCAGCAGCGGACCCGACAGGTCGAACGGGCGGCGGGCCAACTCGCGCAGGAGATTGTTGGTGACCGAGCGGCGCGATTGTTTCGGGACGGTCCGTAGGTCGTGCTCGCGCACTGGGACGGGGGCGCTGCCGAGGACCCGGGGTTCGGGCCGGGATTCGCCGAAGCCGGTACGCAGGATCGCGTGCCGCGCGACGAGATCGGCGAACGCGGCGAGCAGGGCCGGCCGGTCGAGCGGGCCACGGATGTCGATCGCCCACGGCATGTGGTACGCCGCCGTCCCGGGCTGCCATTGCTGAGCGAACCAGATGCGCTCCTGAGCGGGTGAGGCTACCGGCGGCCCCGCCGTCGCGGCCGCGCTGGACTCGGTTCGCTCGACGGGCTCGGCCGAGTCGACCAGATGGGCCGCCTCGCGGATGGTCGGCACCGAGAACAGCAGGTCGACGGGCACCTCGACGGCGAGTTCATCGCGGATGCGGGCCGCAACCTCAAGCGCCTGGACGGAGCTGCCGCCGAGGGCGAAGAAGTTGTCGTCGAGCCCGAAGTCCTCGCTCCGCAGCGCGGTGGACCACAACTGCACCAGGACATCTAGGATCCGCGTCGCGTTCGGACTGGCGGTGTTGGGGGGCATGGTGGTTTCCTCCTCGCGGATCCGTGTCGAGGTACGGGCCAGTTCAGGCCGGCGGGGTGCCGTAGCGACCCTGGTCGACGAGGGCGAAGGACGCCGCGGTGACCGCGGCGCGGGCCGCCGCGAGAGCCTCCTCCAACAGGTCGACGGTGCGGTCGTCGGCGGCGGTCTCGAGCGCGCCGGCCGCCCGGCAGGCGCTCTCCACCAGGCACAGCAGCGCTTCGTGGCGGGGATCGGCCCGGTCGGCGGCCCGCAGCCCGGCGGCGAGGCCGGCCAGTTGAGCGGCGACCAGTCCGATGGCATCCGGTATGACCGGCTCGGCCGGTGATCGGTACACGGTGATGGGCGCGATCGGCCGCGCCCGGCTGCGGTTCGGCACGTCACCTCCCGGTGGCCCTGTCTCGGCCTCCGACGCTATCGGCGCCGGCCCGCGCTCCGCCCCCGTCGTGAGTCCGGCCGCATCCTAGACCTGGGTCGACCGTGGCTTAGCCGGACAGCTCGCGATCGACGAGCCCGTTGCGGTACGCGAACGCGACCGCCTGGACCCGGTCGCGCAGGTCGAGTTTGCGTAGCGTCTGGGACACGTGGTACTTCACCGTCGGCTCGCCGATGTGAAGCCGCTCGCCGATTTCCTGGTTGCTCATGCCCTTGGCCACGAGCTCCAGCACCTCACGCTCGCGCAGGGTCAGGCTCTCAAGCGCGAGGTTGCCAGCGCGGGTGAGGGTGAAGCCGAAGATCTTGTCGAGGATGTCGCCGATGATCTGCGGTGCGAGGAAGCGGTTGCCGTCCCGGATGGCCTTCACGGCCCAGATCAGCTCGTCCACGTCGCACGTCTTGAGCAGGATGCCGGACACGCCGACCCGCAGCGCTTCTAATACGTCGCTGTTGATGCCTGAGGTCATCAATACGACAGCCGCCCGCCTGACGGTGTCCCCCTGTAGGCCCACGCTGGTAATCCGCTCGGTCAGCGTCACCGCGTCGAGGCCGGTCAGATCGGCGTCGGCAAGGACGATGTTGGGTTTGAGCCGCCGGGCTGCCCGTACTGCCTGCTCGCCGTTGGCCGCCTCTCCTACGACGAGGATGTCGGGGCGCTCAGACAGGATCGTCTTCAGGCCGATGCGAGTCATTGGCTGCGAGTCGCAGAGCAGGATACGAATCGGGCCGTCGGAAGGCAGCCCGCTGTTTGCAAAGGTCATGACATCGCCTTGACGCGTGTCGCGGCCGCCAGATGGACCGCCATTGACGGTCTAGCCGTCTCGTTCTCCCAGATGGCCGGAGATTCGCATCTCGTCTTCGGCCACGCGTACGCTCGGCAGTCCGCGCTGCGGCACCCGTTCATAACCCTCCCCGTGTGTGACGGCTCCATTCCAGTCGGTGAATATGGTGAGATGCAGCTACCGTCTCAGGATGTGGGACAATTTATTAGTAAACTTTCCATACCCGAGGAATTTTGCATGATCGTTTTAACATTCGGCAGGGCCGACGTACGGGCTTGCGGCGGTGTGCCGAGCTGCCCTTGGCGTTTGTCGTGGCAGAGCACCCTGTTGCCGAACTCGACGCGCGGCGCCACACCGATCGAGGGGTGGGTCTGTCTGTACGCTGCGTCGTCGGCAGGCCCGTTCGGCCGCGTAACTCACCGTGCGGTGCGCCCTCGGTGTCGCTCGCCTCTCCGTGTTCTTGTCCGGATAGGACGCCGACGCGGTTGCCTGGAGGGGATGAAGAGAGAGGATCCGACGCTCTGATCGCCGGAATTTGTGGATAGCGGCGGGATGATGTGAGCGTGATACTCATGCTTGACTATGGGTATGCGGGCGGGGCGAGGCTGGCGATCGACTGCGATCCCGACCCGGTGTGGATCTCGTCGCGGTTGTGAGGTGCTGCCTCGAGAGGGTGCCCGATCATTGGGCTGAGAGGTGCCGCGCGGACGCGTCGTCGGCCATCGGTGGCTCCCGGCCGTCGGGAACGACGAGGCCCGAGACATGGTCGCCCTGTTGTCACCGCCATGACACGACCTTCCCGATCGAGCGGTGAACAGCTTGTCCGTCCGCTTGTTCCGGCTGCCCTGCCCGCCCGTCCACGTCCCCGCCCGGTACCGATGCCGGCACTGCCCGCTCGAGTTCAGCTACCGGCGGTCGTCAATGCCGCTGAACTTCTGCTGGGGATGGCTCTCCCAGCCCGCTGCGGCCGAGTGGCCGCGCAGCACATTCTGCGTGCGTTGGGCTGGCAGCCGGGCCACCGCCTCGACATCCAGCCGCACCAACGGGTGCTCGTTATTGCCTCGGCTGGCGATGGTCGGCACAGGGTGGGTAGCCGAGGTGCGCTGCCCCTACCGGCTTCCGTCCGACGTATGTGCGGGATTGGGTATGGCGAGCCGGTGTTGCTCGCCGCGTTCGTCGCCCATGACCTGGTGGTTGTGCACCCGGTCGGCGCTGTCGTTCGGCTGCTCGCCGACCTGCATGTCGAGGTGGCGGGAGGCGACCGTGTCTGCTGATCCCGCCACGGTTGCCGCAGCCCGGCAGGTCCTGGCTCACCTTGGCGTCACCCTGGCAGACCTTCAATCCCATCCCAACGGCGCTGCCCCACTACCGACGTTCGCGGAGTATCTGCCGCGCGTGGTCGCGGCGGCGGGTCCGGGTGCGAGGCGTACGTACGGCACGTACTGGGAGCGGATGGCCGCCGCATGGGGCGACCGGCCGGTGGACGCGGTTGCCGCCAGTGACGTCGAGGCGATGAAACAAGAGATGATCGCTACGGCCCGGTCGCGGCGTAACAGCCGAAACGGCCGGCACGCCGGTGAGCATGTCATCGCCGCCGCCCGCGCTTTCTACTCCCGGGCTGTCGCTGACGGTCTCATCGACGCCTCGGCCAGTCCCGCCCACCGCGTCGCCAAACCCCGCCGCCTCCCCAGCACCCGCCGCGCCTTGACGCCGCACGAGTTGGAGGAGATCAACGCGGTGGCGCGGACCAGCGGTAACGATGTCATCCTCGACGCTCTGCTGCTGCGCCTACACACGGAGAGCGCCTGCCGGCGTGGCGGTGGCCTCGCCCTGCGGCTTGTTGACCTGGATCGTCCCAGCGGGCTTGTGCGGCTGGCCGAGAAGGGCACCGTGCGGTGGCAGCCGGTCAGCCTCGACCTCGCCGAGCACCTGTACGAACATGCCCGCGTCCGCGGTGCCGTTCAGCCCACCGACCGCTTGTTGCGCTACCGCAACGGCCAGCCGATAAGCAGCCGCCGCTACGACCATCTGTGGAAACGCATCGGGGAGCGCCTGCCGTGGGTGGCCGCTCAGGGCATCTCCACCCACTGGCTGCGGCATACCACCCTCACCTGGGTGGAGCGCCACTTCGGCTACGGGGTTGCCCGCGCCTACGCCGGCCACACCGACAGCCCAGGCTCCTCGACCACCACCTACATCAAGGCTGACCTGCACGCCGTCGCGGATGCACTGTCGGCGATGACCGGCCAACCACACCCACTCGCCACGATGGAAGAAACCCGGGCCGCCTGGCCCACAACCACTCGCCACTGATCGATATCGGATGAGATCCTGTCGCTTCGTGTGGCCGGTGGGGGAGGAGCCCTGGATTCCGCCGCACGAAGCGACAGGCCAGGGCGGGAGCCTGGGGATGAGCGACACCGATCCGACTTGGCCTGGGTTCCGCCAGGAGGCTGGGGAGGTGTGAAACTATCGAGGATGGTCGAAGCCCTGGACTGAGTGACGGGAGTTGCGGATGGACGGCGCAGACGGCGAGCGCACACCCGGCGATGTTGCTGCCACGATCGGCAACCCCTTCTATGCCGTGAATATCGACCCTGACCTGGCTGTCGCGCACGATCCGATAATCTCCGAGGAAGAATGGGTCGCGGCGAACGCGAGATTGATCGACGAGCTCGGCCCAAAACCGTATCTGCGTAATCTTCTGGCTGTTCTCAAGGGCACGTACCCGAGGGGCTGACAACTCCATCACCCCCTTGAAATGGTGCGGCCGCGCCGTCGCTGGTGCCTCGCGGCGCGAACTCCAGTGCAGGCTCTGCCTGTCGGAGGCGCCCTACTTCCTGTCCGGATTGACGAGTGCATTGTCATCGGCGCAGGCGGATCGAGTTGTTTGCTTAAATGACGCCACACGGCAGCTCATGCCTGTAGTATTACGCATCGTGAAGTGCTAGGCTTAACGCATGAGCACCCGTTTGTATAACGGGTGCTACGTAGGAGAGTTTCCCCCCTCGGACACCACTCTTCGTGCCAGATCACGGGAGCTCACCACCGTGGTGGCTCCCGATGAAGGCGCCGCGTAGCAGCCGTGCATACATCGACGATCAGGGCTCTCAGCGCCACGCGCTGAGGCCGCGCGAACGGCTGCGGCGGTCACCATGACGGCCGCCCGGCAACCGCCCCGCCGACGCCTCGACGAGCAGCTCATCGGCGCGGTCATCCCCGCCCCGCTTCCTCGCCCGGCATCGCCACCGGCTCCGATGCTGGAGCTGCCCGCAGCCCTCCCACCTGCGCGGGAACCGGTCGACGACATCGTCATCGACGTGGCCCGCCCGGACGCCGACGGCCGGGTGGCCGCCCGAGCGCTGCTGCGGGCGCTGCGCTGGCCGTCCGGTCACCGCCTCCACATCGACGCCACCGACGGCCTGCTCCTGATCACCGCGGCACCCGACGGGAAGCACACCGTCGGTGCTCGCGGGGCACTACCCCTGCCCGCCGCAGCCCGGCAACTCTGCGGCATCCACCCGCATCAGGCGGTGCTCCTGGCCGCCTTCCCGGTCCGGGATCTGCTCGTCGTGCACCCCTCGAACACCATCACGCGGCTCCTCGCGGACCTGCACGCCGCCGTCCTCGGAGGCCCCTCTCATGCCGGCTGATCCGTCACGCATTGTCACTGCCCGGCAGATGCTTGCCCATCTCGGACTGACCCCGACCGACCTCGTCGCCCAGTCCGACACTTCCGGCCGCACGATGCCGACAGTCGCCGAGTACGTGCCGCGCGTCGCGGCCGCGGCCAGTCCGGGCACCCGCCGCACCTACGGCACCTACTGGAACCGGATGGCCGCCGGGCTCGGCCATCTGCGGCTGGACGAGGTGACCGCCAGCGACATCGAAGCCCTCATGCGCCAGGTCACCGCCGGCGCCCGCACCCGACGCACGGGCCGTCACGGCCGGCACGCGGGGGAGCACGTCATCGCGGCCGCCCGCGCCGTCTACCGCCGGGCCATCGCCGACGGCTACATCGCTCCGGCGGCCAGCCCCGCGCACCGGGTGGCCAAGCCACGCCGGCTACCCAACCCCCGCCGCGCCCTCACCCCCGACGAACTGCAGGACATCAACCTCGTCGCCCGCACCAGCGGCAACGACGTCATCCTCGACGCACTGCTGCTGCGCCTGCACACCGAAACCGCCTGCCGACGCGGCGGTGCCCTCGCCCTGCGCCTGGTCGACCTCGATACCCGCCACTGCCTGGTCCGCCTCACTGAGAAAGGCGACACCCTGCGCTGGCAACCCATCACCCCGACCCTCGCCGACCGCCTGCAGGAACACGCCCGGGCTCGGGGCGCGGTCCTGCCCACCGACCGACTGTTGCGCTACCGCAACGGCCAGCCGATCAGCAGCCGCCGCTACGACCACCTCTGGAAACGCATCGGCGAACGCCTACCCTGGGTCGCCGCGCAGGGCATCTCCACCCACTGGCTACGCCACACCACCCTCACCTGGGTGGAACGCCACTACGGCTACGGCATCGCGCGCGCCTACGCCGGCCACACCGACCGCCGCGGGCCCGCCACCACCACCTACATCAAGGCCGACCTGCACGCCGTCGCCACCGCCCTCGCGGCCATGACCGGCGAGCCACACCCCCTCGCCTCACCGCACACCTCCAGGTAGGCGTCGTTTCGCGGACGGCGGGTGCGGTTGTTACGGCTGCGCCACGCGCCAGGACACTCCCACCTTGTCACCCTGGCCCTGGCCCGCGGGGCTGTCTCGCTAACGGTGTTTCCGGCGATCTTGGTTAGTAGGTTTCAGCGGCTGGGAAGCGGTCGCTGAAGGTGATGGCGAAGGCGTTCAA